>NZ_VTXG01000015.1:0-105523 GCF_013114515.1 Vibrio sp. AIC-3
CAAACATCAATGGAGCGTCTAGCTTCTGGCTCAAAAATCAACAGCGCAAAAGATGACGCTGCGGGTCTACAAATCTCGAACCGTTTGAACGTTCAAAGTCGTGGTCTTGATGTTGCTGTACGTAACGCGAACGACGGTATCTCTATTGCACAAACTGCTGAAGGTGCAATGAATGAGACGACTAACATCCTGCAACGTATGCGTGATTTGTCTCTACAATCTTCAAACGGCTCAAACTCAAAATCTGAGCGTGTAGCGATTCAAGAAGAAGTAACAGCGCTGAACGACGAACTGAACCGTATCGCGGAAACGACGTCTTTTGGTGGCAACAAGTTGCTTAACGGTACTCACGGTACTAAATCATTCCAAATCGGTGCAGACAACGGTGAAGCGGTAATGCTTCAACTGAAAGACATGCGCTCTGATAACGCTCAGATGGGTGGTAAGAGCTACCAAACTGAGAACGCGAAAGATAAAGATTGGAACGTTCAAGCAGGCTCTAACGACCTAAAAATGTCGTTCACTGATAACTTCGGTCAAGCACAAGAAATCGACATCAGCGCAAAAGCGGGTGACGACATCGAAGAGCTAGCAACGTACATCAACGGTCAACAAGACTCTGTTAAAGCGTCTGTAACTGAAGACGGTAAGCTACAAATGTTTACTGGTAACAACAAGGTTGAAGGCGAAGTGGCATTCTCTGGCAGCCTGGCTGGCGAACTAGGCATGCAACCTGGCAAAGACGTAACGGTTGATACTATCGACGTAACATCAGTTGGCGGCGCACAAGAGTCTGTAGCTATTATCGATGCGGCACTTAAGTATGTAGATAGCCACCGTGCTGAGCTAGGTGCTTTCCAAAACCGTTTCGACCACGCTATCAGCAACTTAGACAACATTAACGAGAACGTTAACGCATCTAAGAGCCGTATTAAAGAGAGATGAGCGCTAAACAGACCCAGCTTCGGCTGGGTTTTTTATTGCCTGCAATTTGGAGAAGGGGGGAGTTTTGGTGTTGGTCGTTGATTGGAAAGCGAGATTCCCTATCACGCTCGCTCCTCACTGTAGGGAGTGACGGGAATTGGGAAATGATGGTTTCCTCGCTTACTACATCGAAGCAGTCTTTCGTCACCCCAGAATCGAGTAGAACGAGATATCAGGGATCTCTTCTGACTTTATATTCAACACTACGCTCATTAACTTAAATAATGGGGCAACTTTAGCGAATGTCGCCCTATTAATTGAAGCCCGATCACACTTTCCTTTGTTGTTGAAAAGAATATGAAAAAAAGCGCATTTTTTATTAAAGCTTCTAATTAAGGCGCCGTTAAAGGGATTGAGAGAAATGATATGTACCAATGTAAGGTGAGAGAGACACTGGTGCATAAACAAAATTGATATGTATTTGTGTGAGGTGAGAGTCACATGGGTGCATTAAAAAAATGCCTAAAGGAGATCAACTATGGCGATTAATGTAAGCACAAATGTGTCTGCAATGACGGCTCAGCGCTACCTAAATAGCGCGGCTGAAGGTACTCAAAAATCAATGGAGCGTTTGTCTTCTGGCTATAAAATCAATAGCGCAAAAGATGATGCTGCAGGCCTACAAATCTCTAACCGCTTAACGTCGCAAAGTCGTGGCCTAGATATGGCTGTGAAAAACGCGAATGACGGTATCTCTATTGCACAAACAGCTGAAGGTGCGATGAATGAGTCAACCAACATTCTGCAACGTATGCGTGACCTTTCTCTTCAATCTGCAAACGGTTCAAACAGCAAGTCTGAGCGTGTTGCGATCCAAGAAGAAGTCTCTGCTCTAAACACAGAACTTAACCGTATCGCTGAAACAACCTCTTTTGGTGGTAACAAGCTTCTTAACGGTACTTACGGTAGCCAATCTTTCCAAATCGGTGCTGACTCAGGTGAAGCGGTAATGCTTTCTATGAGCAACATGCGTACTGACACTCAAGACATGGGTGGTAAGAGCTACGGTGTTACTGAAGGTAAAGATGCATCTTGGCGTGTAGGTGCGGGTGCTGATTTAACAATCAAATACAACGATAAGTTTGGTGAAGCGCAAGAGCTATCTATCTCTGCTAAAGAAGGCAACGATATCGAAGAGCTAGCAACTTACATCAATGGTCAAAGCCAAGACGTTAAAGCGTCTGTGGGTGAAGGCGGTAAACTGCAACTTTTCGCTTCAAGCCAAAAAGTTGAAGGTGATGTTGAGTTTGGCGGCAGCCTTGCGGGCGAACTAGGTATCGGTGCTGGTAAAGACGTTACCGTTAACGATATCGACGTAACTTCTGTTGCAGGTGCAAACGAAGCAGTATCTATCATTGATGGTGCTCTAAAATCTGTTGATAGCCAACGTGCTTCTCTAGGTGCTTTCCAAAACCGTTTTGACCATGCAATCAGCAACTTAGACAACATCAACGAAAACGTTAATGCATCTAAGAGTCGTATCAAAGATACCGATTACGCGAAAGAAACAACGGCAATGACGAAGTCTCAAATCCTACAACAGGCGAGTACTTCTATCCTAGCTCAAGCGAAACAATCACCATCAGCAGCTCTAAGCTTATTGGGCTAAACTTACCTCGGTAAGTAGCGGTAAACTCTACTCTGGGTAGAGTTTTACTGTATGGCTCATAAAGGAGGGAGGGAGAGTGTTATGGAAATATCATCCAACGCATCGAACATCCAGCCTTATGGCTCACCTAATGGCATTAAAATTGCAAGCGATGAAGGTAGTAGTGCGTCGAGTCTTTCGCGACTAAAAGAAGCAACATCTTATGACAAGGTAGAGAAATCGAAAGAGGAAGCTACCGAAGCGGCGATTCAATTAGCTCAACATAGACAAGAGTTAAATGATGAAGAGCGAGTCAAAATGGTGGAGAAGGTAAACGAGTTTATCTCCTCTCTCAATAAAGGTGTGGCTTTTAAGGTCGATGAAGAATCTGGGAGAGATGTGGTTACCATTTATGAGACCACAACCGGTGATATTATTCGCCAGATCCCTGATGAAGAAATGCTTGAAATTCTAAGACGCCTAGCAGCCCAAAACTCGAATAGTCGAATATTTGAGGTGAAGGTTTAAGTCGTATTATTGAGGTGATTTAATGAGTTTTGGCCCAATGGGGATTTCGTCTGGCATGGATATCAATTCCATGGTCAGCAAAATTGTTGATTCGGAGCGTGTACCTAAACAGCAACGAATCGACAATGAACGAATGCGAATCGATACCAGCATTAGTGCCTATGGAAGACTCAGAGAATCCCTTGATTCGATGAAAAACCTGATGACAAACTTTCGTCAGGAAAAAGCTTTTGCTGTGCGAACAGTGGAAAGTACCGATGAAGCGCTTGTCTCTGCAACCGCGACTACCGAAGCGATCGCTGGCAAATATGCCATCGATGTGTTGCAGCTTGCCCAAAGCCATAAAGTGGCTTCTGATGTACTGTCAGAGGACATGAAATTTGGCCCAGGTAAGCTGCAGGTTTCGCTTGGTGATGACAGCTTTGACGTGCAAGTTGGCGACAGATCGAGACTTATCGAAGTTGTTCGTGGTATCAACGGTGCAGATAGCAACCCAGGCGTTCGTGCATCTATTATCAACGATGTCGAAGGCCCTCGACTTATTGTTGCCTCGAACCAGTCCGGTTCCGATCAGCAGATCAGTATCAACGTCAAATCTGATGCTGCCAACCCTCTCAAAAAACTTGAATACAAAACCCTAGAAGAGCGTGTTAAAGCGCTAGAGAAAGCGCGCCTTGCCGCTCAAGACGTTCTTGCCCTGACTCCTGCAGGAAAAGCTGCACAACTCGTTGATGACGCGATTTCGAACGATGCCCCTAATGCGAGTGAAACACTCGATAAAGATGGCAATATCATCCCAGCAGCCCAAACCGATTCTACTTCAGATGTTGACGGAGACTCTAAAAGTCTCAGCTACGGTGAGCAAGCAGCCGCCGACGGCCAAGCCGCCCTAGACGCAGCTCAAGCGGCAAAGTCTGTGATGCCTGAAGATAATATCCCTGGCTGGACTGAAACCGCGTCAGGTACGCTTTTAGATTCTTACTACACACCAGAACTTGAGCTTGATGAAAAAGCGATAGAGAAGGCACCCGATGTGCCGGGGTGGTCAAATGCTGCCTCAGGTACTCTGACCGATTCATACGTGACACCGAAAGAAGCTCAGCAAAAGCTTGAGGCTGAGCAAGCGCGTATCGAAGAGAAGATTTCACAAGAAAAAGCGGAGTTGGCTGAGAAAGTTCAAAAAGGCGAACTCACCGCAGAGCAAGCCAAGAAAATTGAGCGTGCCAAATTAGAACCCGAAGAGCGCGAGCTCTTAGAGAAGGTCGATAAAGCGCAAGCAGATCTTGAACAAGCACAGCAATCTTTTGATACCTATAGTGGAATGACTGAAGTTCAGGCTGGCCAAGATTCTATGGTTGTCCTAGATGGTGTTGCTCAACTCTCTAGTAATAACAATGTGATTGAAGATGCCATTGAAGGTATTGATATTACGGTGAAAGGAAAAACGCCAAAAGATAAGCCGCCGGCAGAAATTGGTGTGGAGTACGACCGCAACAGTGTTCGCCAAGATATCGAATCCTTTGTGAGCTCTTATAACCAGTTCTATCAAGTGTCGAAAGACCTCGCGGGTGTTGATCCAACGACTGGTCAAAAAGGCCCGCTCTCTGGTGACAGTACAGTGCGTAACGCCGACTCCCGATTGAAAGGGGTGTTCTCATCAAGTATCGAAGGTGCGCCAGACAATCTAAAGTCTTTGACTGAATTCGGTATCACCACCACAAGACAAGGCTCGCTAGAAATCAACTACGATATGCTTGACCGTCAACTCAACAATAACTTTGATAAGTTGGGTGAGTTCTTTGGTGGCAACAACGGTTTCGCCAAAAAAGTGGAAGATGCGATTCAAGGTATCACAGGTATCACGGGTTCAATCCGTACTAGAGAAAAGAGCTTGGTCGAGCAAAACTACCGTTTGGTTGATGACCAAAGCGCGCTCGACCGCCGCATGGACAGCCTAGAGAGCCGTACCCACTCTAAGTTCACAGCCATGCAAGATGCGACCAGTAAGATGCAATCTCAGCTGGGCAGTATGATGAATGCGTTGGGCTAATAGATGAATAGCCAGCTACAAGAGCTTTGTGAACTCGATCAACTAATTATCTCTAAACTGGAATTTAGTGAAATTAATGCTGAAGAAATAACGCAGCTTGTCGATAACAGAGAACAGTTATTGCAAAACGTGCTTCAAATAATCGACTCACATCCCGACGTTAAGCAAAGTTCTGAATGGTTTGAAGCCATTACCAGAACCAGAAAATTAGTCGAATTGATGCAGTCTGAGACGAGTCGAGTAGGTAAGACCCTACATAAATACCGTCACGGCGCTAAATCAGTTCAACAATACAAAAAGTTTTTATAGAAGAGGTTTACTATGCGCGGTTCTTTACAGGCATATAAAAAGGTATCAGTGGATAGTCAGCTAACGGCTGCCTCACCGCATAAGATTGTACAAATGCTAATGGCCGGTGCTATCGAGCGTTTGATTCAAGGCAAAGCGGCAATGCAAGCAGGCAACATCCCAGTGAAAGGTGAGCGACTTGGTAAGGCTCTAGATATCATTATTAGCCTACGTAGTTGCCTATCTATGGACGATGGTGGCGATATTGCGAAAAACCTAGATCAACTTTATGAGTTCATGATCACGCAAATTTCTGCGGCAAATCACAAAAATGACCCACAGCCTATTGATGATGTTATCGATATTATTCGCGAAATTAAGAGCGCTTGGGACCAAATTCCGAACGAATATCACAACTTGACGTCCGCTGACGTAGGTATTTAAAGAAAAATTGCAGTTTTAACCAATCTCATATCCCTTAATTGGTTGGTTGCCTTATTTTTTTAATCAAATAAAATAGAAGCCATTAGATAGCCTAATGGCTTTTTTCGTTGCTGATTTCCTAAATTTGTCCACGTAGACCATAATCATTGATACTTTTCTCTGTTTTATCGATTACGTCGCTCACCGTTTTTCTGCATCGCACCAAAATAAAGGCAATAATTCCTACTTATGCAAGGTTTGGCAAAACTGCTTGTCGTCGACGATAACGCTCAAGATCGTCACAATTTAAGCACAATATTAGAGTTTGTAGGAGAGAGCTGCGAAGTAATCAGCTCTGAACAAGCACGTAAAGTTGACTGGTCACTACAGTGGGCCGGCTGCATTATTGGTACCATTAAAGGTAAAGGCTTCAACGCATTACTGAATGAGAAGCTTGTTCACGCCAATCACATCCCTTTACTGGTGATTGGCAAAAACAATCACCCGGTTGACGAGTTGACTAACTATGTTGGTGAGCTTGAACTTCCTCTTAACTACCCGCAATTAAGTGATGCATTAAGACACTGTAAAGACTTCTTAGGCCGCAAAGGTGTTCAAGTTGTGTCTTCGGCACGCAAGAACACCCTGTTTCGCAGCCTAGTAGGACAAAGTGCTGGCATTCAAGAAGTACGTCACTTAATTGAACAAGTCTCTTCTACGGAAGCGAACGTGCTGATTCTTGGTGAATCTGGTACAGGCAAAGAAGTCGTAGCGCGTAACATTCACTATCACTCTAAACGTCGTTCAGGGCCTTTTGTTCCTGTAAACTGTGGCGCGATTCCACCTGATTTGCTTGAAAGTGAACTGTTTGGTCATGAGAAGGGCGCATTTACTGGGGCGATTACCGCACGTAAAGGCCGTTTTGAATTGGCTGAAGGTGGCACACTGTTTCTTGATGAAATTGGCGATATGCCGATGGCGATGCAAGTTAAGCTGCTACGAGTACTGCAAGAGCGATGCTTTGAGCGTGTAGGTGGCAATAGCACCATACAAGCTGATGTTAGAGTGATTGCGGCAACCCACCGCAACCTTGAAGATATGATCGACGATGATTCGTTCCGTGAAGATCTTTACTACCGCTTAAATGTATTCCCGATTGAAATGCCGGCGCTTCAAGATCGTAAAGAAGATATTCCACTGTTGCTTCAAGAGCTGATGACTCGAATGGAAGCGGAAGGCAGCATGCCTATCTGTTTCACGGCTCGTGCTATCAACTCTTTGATGGAGCATTACTGGCCAGGTAACGTTCGTGAACTAGCGAACCTGGTTGAACGAATGGTTATCTTGTATCCAAACAGCTTGGTTGATGTGAATCACCTGCCAACTAAATATCGATACAGCGATATCCCTGAGTTCCAGCCAGAGTTTAATAGCTTTGGATCTGAAGAGGAGCAAGAGCGTGATGCACTTGCTGACTTATTCTCAGAAGATTTCAGTTTTGATCAGCAAGATGATATTGCCGACAATGCTAATGCGCCTCAAGAGTTACCGCCAGAAGGGGTTAACTTGAAAGAGCTACTCGCGGATATGGAAGTGAATATGATCAATCAAGCGTTGGAAGCGCAGGGCGGCATTGTTGCTCGTGCTGCTGACATGCTTGGAATGCGTAGAACCACTCTGGTTGAAAAAATGCGTAAATATAACTTGCAGCGATAGTGTCCAGTTTTCGATGAAAACGAAAAACTAGCACACACTTTTTAGCTATTTGGTAACTCTAGCTAAGTGAACAGATAAACCATAGTCGAGTTGTTGCTTGCTTAACTATGTGATAAATATAGCAAATAGCCTGACTCGTGTTGTACGTCTCAGGCTGTTTTAGTATTTGAGGCAAATTTTTGACATGCGCGTATCTAACGAACCAGAAAATCAATCACACCTAGATTCTGTTGAACAGCAGGTTGAGCGCTATAAGCAAGTACTCGACGTGATGCCAGCTGGGGTTATCTTGTTAGATACACACGGCGAAGTGAGAGAAGCGAACCCTGAAGCGCATCGTATTCTTGGTGTTGAGTTGGTTGGCGAGAAGTGGTTTTCAGTGATTCAAAGTGCCTTTGACCCAAAAGACGATGACGGTCATGAGATCTCATTGAAGAACGGGCGAAAAGTGCGTTTGGCGATTTCAGCCTCTACCACGGGTCAGCTGATTTTGATTACCGATCTGACCGAGACCCGACTATTGCAGTCTCGCGTGAGTGATCTTCAGCGTTTGTCTTCATTAGGTAGAATGGTGGCCTCGCTTGCCCATCAAGTGCGAACGCCGCTTTCAAGTGCGATGCTGTATGCATCAAACCTTGCCGCGCCAAATCTGCCGCCGGCAACAAAAACGCGTTTTCAATCTAAGCTTATGGATAGATTGCATGACTTAGAGAAGCAAGTGAACGACATGCTGTTGTTTGCCAAAGGTGGTGACAACAAAGTCGTTAAGCCATTTACTGTGGCTGAATTGATCACTGAATTTCACCCTATGGTGGAAGCGGCATTGAAAACTAACCAGATTGATTATTGCCAAGAAGTTGAGGGCGAACAGACTCAAATGTTCGGCAACGCCAATGCTATCGCCTCAGCGTTAAGCAACCTAGTGTTGAACGCGGTTCAAATTGCGGGTAAGGAATCGCAGATCGATGTGTTTTTTAGGCCCGTAAATGGCGAGCTTAAGATATCAGTGCAAGACAGTGGCCCCGGCGTACCGAAAGAGCTTCAAGGTAAAATAATGGAACCCTTCTTTACCACTCGTTCACAAGGTACAGGTCTAGGCTTAGCGGTTGTACAAATGGTATGTCGAGCACATGAAGGCCGACTGGAATTGATATCAGAAGAAGGCGACGGCGCATGCTTTACCATGTGTCTACCGCTTGAAAGAAGTGCTTCTTCTGAAGACTAATAAGTTTTAACTGAATTTACACTGGAGAATCCTATGGCTCAAAGCAAAGTGTTAATCGTCGAAGATGATGAAGGTCTACGCGAAGCCCTTGTCGACACACTCGCGCTTGCTGGCTATGAATGGCTGGAAGCGGATTGTGCGGAAGATGCTCTGGTCAAATTAAAATCGAACTCCGTTGATATTGTCGTATCTGACGTGCAGATGGCGGGCATGGGTGGCTTGGCACTATTGAGAAACATTAAGCAGCATTGGCCAAATTTGCCGGTATTGCTAATGACAGCGTACGCCAACATCGAAGATGCCGTTGCTGCAATGAAAGAGGGCGCTATCGACTATATGGCAAAGCCATTTGCGCCAGAAGTGCTGCTCAACATGGTCAGCCGTTATGCGCCTGTAAAGTCGGATGACAACGGCGACGCTATCGTTGCTGATGAAAAAAGTATCAAGCTAATGATGCTGGCTGATAAAGTTGCGAAAACCGATGCCAACGTCATGGTGTTGGGCCCGAGTGGTTCTGGTAAAGAGGTGATGTCTCGCTACATTCACAATGCTTCTAGCCGAAAAGATGGCCCGTTTGTCGCGATTAACTGCGCGGCGATCCCAGACAACATGTTAGAAGCGACCCTGTTTGGTTATGAAAAAGGCGCATTTACTGGCGCTATTCAAGCTTGCCCGGGGAAATTCGAGCAAGCGCAGGGCGGTACAATTCTGTTGGATGAGATCAGTGAAATGGATCTTAGCCTACAAGCCAAACTACTGCGTGTTTTGCAAGAGCGCGAAGTTGAGCGATTAGGTAGTCGTAAGAGCATCAAATTGGATGTTCGTGTATTAGCGACCAGTAACCGAGACCTTAAACAGTATGTTTCTGACGGGAATTTCCGTGAGGATTTATACTACCGCCTGAATGTATTCCCAATTTCTTGGCCTCCATTGTGCGAGCGTAAAGGCGATATTGAGCCTTTAGCCAAGCACTTAGTCGAGCGCCACTGCACCAAACTTGGTATGCCTGTACCCGTTATGTCAGCGCAAGCGATCAGTAAACTCGTCAATTATCCGTGGCCGGGCAATGTTCGCGAATTAGACAATGTGGTACAGCGTGCGTTAATATTGAGCGAACAAGAGAACATCTCTGGTGAGCACATTCTTCTTGAAGGTGTCGATTGGCAAGACGCAAGCAGCCTACAACAAATCGTTGAAGGCACTGACGTAGCTGCGCCAGAAATCAAGCCGATTGCCGAAGCAAACCCAATCAATAAAATCGCGGCTAGCAGCGAAGGGTTAGGTAATGAGCTTAGAGATCAAGAGTATGCGATCATTCTTGAAACCCTGATTGCATGTAATGGCCGACGCAAAGATATGGCTGAAAAACTGGGCATTAGCCCTCGTACACTGCGTTACAAGTTGGCTAAAATGCGCGATGCTGGAATAGATATCCCAAACTGAGGATAGATTAGTAGTGTCAGCTTTCTGACTAGTGTAATACGATATCTAGTCAATTAAATGTGTGGCACGCTAATTGCTCTGTCAATAATATAGCTAAATAGATGGTCATAATTTTGACTCCTGAGGTAGTAGATGAGAATAGATGGTTTACAAGGCGAAATGCAGGCAATGATGGTCGAAGCTGCCAGCGCGCGTCCCGCAGCAACGGGGCAAGCGGTCGGTGCAGATTTTGGCAACATGCTGACTAATGCCATCAATAATGTGAACTCATTACAAAAGACCTCAGGTGATCTTCAAGCTCGTTTTGATAGTGGCGACCAAAGCGTATCCCTAGCGGACGTGATGATTGCTCGTAATAAATCTAGTGTGGCTTTTGAGGCGACGATCCAAATTAGAAATAAATTGGTCGAATCGTACAAAGAGCTGATGAATATGCCGGTATAAGTTGGGTAGTTAAATAGTGGCAGATAATAGTCAAACAACAGATTTAACCGTAAGCGATAGCAACGACCATGCACTTATTGCAGGCTCTGAGCTAGACGGAGAAGGGCAAAATCCCGATCTAGGTGAACGCAGTTCATCGAAGTTCGATATGGCTGTCGGTGATCTTGATTTACTTCGTCAGGTCGTCTTAGTCCTTTCTATCTCTATCTGTGTAGCGCTGATTGTGATGCTGTTTTTCTGGGTAAAAGAGCCAGAAATGCGTCCATTAGGGGCTTACGAAACAGAAGAATTGATCCCCGTTCTTGATTACTTAGATCTGCAAAAGATCGATTACACGCTTGAAGGCAATACCATCTCAGTACCGGCGAGTGAGTACAACTCATTAAAGCTTAATATGGTACGAGCGGGTTTGAATCAAGAGCGAAACGCGGGTGATGACATCCTCATGCAAGACATGGGTTTTGGTGTATCACAACGTTTAGAACAAGAACGCCTTAAATTAAGCCGCGAAAGACAACTTGCCAAAGCCATTGAGCAGATGAAACAGGTGCGTAAAGCTCAGGTTTTATTGGCCCTGCCGAAGCAGAGTGTTTTTGTACGTCATAATCAAGAAGCCTCTGCTTCTGTATTCCTAACTCTAAAAACAGGTACTAACCTCAAGCAGCAAGAAGTTGATTCTGTTGTGGATATGGTGGCAAGTGCCGTTCCGGGAATGAAAACCTCACGTATTACGGTGACCGATCAGCATGGCCGATTGTTGAGCTCAGGCTCTCAAGACCCTATGTCAGCGGCGCGTCGTAAAGAACACGAGTTAGAGCGCAATCAAGAACAAGCGCTGCGTGAAAAAATTGACTCCATCCTGATTCCTATTCTTGGGTTTGGTAACTACACCGCTCAGGTTGATATCCAGCTCGATTTCAGTGCTGTGGAGCAAACCAGAAAACGTTTTGATCCGAATACACCGGCGACTCGAAGTGAATACACCTTAGAAGATTACAACAATGGAAATACGGTGGCGGGTATTCCGGGTGCGTTGAGTAACCAGCCTCCAGCGGATGCCTCAATTCCACAAGATGTGGCTCAGATGAAAGACGGCGCGATGACAGGTCAAGGCTCTGTTCACAAAGAAGCGACTCGAAACTTTGAGCTAGACACCACCATCAGTCATGAACGTAAACAGAGCGGCACGGTTAATCGTCAGACGGTTTCTGTTGCGATCAAAGACCGCCAATCCTTGAACCCAGATACGGGTGAAGTGGTTCATACGCCAATCCCGGCGAGCGAAATCAATGCGATTCGCCAAGTACTGATTGGTACGGTGGGCTTTGATGAAACTCGTGGTGATTTGCTCAACGTATTAAGCATGCAGTTTGCACCTCAAGTAACAGATGTTGTTGCTGATGTGCCAATCTGGGAGCATCCAAACTTCAATGATTGGGTTCGTTGGTTTGCAAGTGCCTTGGTTATCATTGTGGTGGTGTTGGTACTTGTTCGCCCTGCAATGAAGAAACTGCTTAACCCAGCAGCAGACAACGATGAACAGATGTACGGACCTGATGGCATGCCAATTGGTGCCAACGGCGAAACCAGCTTAATTGGTGGTGATATTGAAGGTGGTGAGCTGTTTGAATTTGGTTCAAGTATCGACTTACCAAACCTTCATAAAGACGAGGACGTGCTGAAAGCAGTACGTGCACTTGTAGCGAATGAACCAGAGCTAGCAGCTCAAGTAGTTAAGAATTGGATGGTAGATGGCTAACGAAATAGTTCCACAACAAACTGAAGGCGGTGAAGTGCTTGATGTCTCTAGCGTGGATATCGGCTCTATCTCAGGCGATGAGCGCGCTGCGATCTTGTTGCTCAGTTTAAATGAAGAAGATGCTGCTGGTATTATTCGTCACCTAGAGCCAAAGCAGGTTCAGCGTGTGGGTAGTGCGATGGCGCGAGCTACAGACCTATCCCAAGAGAAAGTAGGCGCTGTGCACCGTGCTTTCTTAGATGATATTCAGAAGTACACCAACATTGGTATGGGCAGCGAAGACTTCATGCGTAATGCGTTAGTTGCTGCTCTGGGTGAAGACAAGGCGAATAACCTTGTTGACCAAATCCTTCTCGGCACAGGTTCGAAAGGTTTGGATTCGCTTAAGTGGATGGATCCTCGTCAGGTGGCGAGCATTATCATCAACGAGCACCCTCAAATTCAAACTATTGTGTTGTCGTACCTCGATGCCGATCAATCGGCTGAGATCCTGTCTCAGTTCCCAGAGCGAGTTCGTCTGGATCTGATGATGCGTATTGCCAACCTTGAAGAAGTTCAACCTTCGGCGCTTGCTGAACTGAATGAAATCATGGAGAAACAGTTCGCGGGTCAAGCGGGTGCTCAAGCTGCCAAAATTGGTGGCCTGAAAGCCGCGGCTGAGATCATGAACTACATGGATAACAACGTGGAAGGCGTCTTGATGGATCAAATCCGTGACCAAGACGAAGACATGGCAACACAGATTCAAGATCTGATGTTTGTCTTTGAAAACCTTATTGAAGTTGATGACCAAGGTGTTCAACGACTACTACGTGATGTTCCACAAGATATTCTACAGAAAGCACTTAAAGGTGCAGATGAAGGTCTACGTGAGAAGATCTTCAAGAACATGTCTAAACGTGCTGCCGATATGATGAGAGACGATATTGAGGCGATGCCGCCAGTCAAAGTCTCTGATGTTGAAGCGGCTCAGAAAGAGATTTTGGGTATCGCGAGGAAGATGGCAGACAGTGGCGAAATTATGCTGTCTGGTGGCGCCGACGAGTTCCTTTAATACAGAAATCTCAAAAGCCCCACACTGTTGGGGCTTTTCTTTATCCAATCTCGAACCACAGATTAACTCAGTTTAACTGCTTGAATTCACAATACAGTTAAGCCACTCATAGATAGGTACTGATATGTCAGGTGATAGAAAACGCGGCTTCCTTCGCCCTGAAGAAGATAATACGGTTGCCCAACCTCAGAAATGGGGGCTGCCTGACTACACCTCTGACGTGAGCAAACAAGCCAAAGAAACCGCTTTTAACTACGACCCTAGTTGGATGCCAACGGTTGAAGAAGCCATTGAAGATGAAGAGCTGGTTCTGACTGAAGAGCAAATCGAGCTGATTAAACAAGGCGCTTATCAGGAAGGGCTGCATCAAGGCCAAGAGGCGGGCTTTAAGCAAGGCTATGAAAAAGGCAAAGAAGAAGGTTTTGCTGCCGGTCACGAAGAAGGCAACGAAGCCGGCAAGCTTGAAGGCGTAACCGCGGGTCAAGAGTACATTCAACAGCAGGTGGCCGTCTTCATGGGGCTGGCAAACCAGTTCGCTCAACCATTAGAGTTGATGAACGCTCAGGTGGAGAAGCAATTGGTCGACATGGTGCTTACCATGGTCAAAGAAGTGGTTCATGTTGAAGTGCAAACCAACCCACAAATCATATTAGATACCGTTAAAGAATCGGTAGAGTCGTTGCCGATTTCTGGTCACGCAATCACATTGAAACTCAATCCGGAAGATGTGGCGATCATTCGCTCTGCGTATGGCGAGACTGAATTGGACTGCCGTAATTGGACGCTGGTCGCAGAGCCAGCACTCAACCGTGGTGATGTACAAATTGAAGCGGGTGAGTCGAGCGTTAACTACCGCATGGAAGATCGTGTAAAGAACGTTATTCAAAATTTCTGCGGCGCAAATCGTCACCAAGGTCATGAGTAATGCTTGAGTTAGCGAATCGTCTCAGTCAGTACAAAGTCGAGGGGCTAAAATCGCGACCAATTGCCTCTGGTAAATTAGTACGCGTTGTTGGCTTAACGCTTGAAGCGACCGGCTGTAAAGCGCCAATCGGCAGTTTGTGTTTAGTCGAAACCATGTCTGGTCAGATGGAAGCCGAAGTCGTCGGTTTCTCTGGCGATAACCTATTTTTGATGCCGAGTGAGCAAATCACCGGGATCTTACCTGGCGCTCGCGTCACGCCAATGACTACCGAAAGTGGTATCCCTGTTGGAATGGAACTGCTCGGTCGAGTGATCGACGGCGTAGGTAATCCACTCGACGGTTTAGGTCCAATCTATACAGAGCAACGCGCTTCATTTAATGCGGAGCCAATCAACCCGTTAGCTCGTAAACCGATTTCTGAACCACTCGATGTCGGCTTGAAAGCCATTAATGGTTTGCTAACCGTGGGTAAAGGGCAACGTATCGGTCTGTTTGCTGGCTCTGGTGTCGGTAAATCCGTAACTCTGGGCATGATGACTCGAGGCACAACTGCGCAAGTAGTGGTCGTAGGCCTAATCGGTGAGCGTGGACGAGAAGTTAAAGAATTTATTGAAGAGATTCTTGGTGAAGATGGCCGTAAGCGTTCGGTTGTTGTTGCCGCTCCTGCCGACTCATCACCATTGATGCGCTTAAAAGGCTGTCAAACCGCGTTGGCTGTCGCCGAGTACTTCCGCGACCAAGGCTTAGATGTTCTGCTACTCATGGATTCATTGACCCGTTTTGCTCAAGCTCAGCGTGAAATTGCTCTGTCTGTGGGTGAGCCGCCAGCAACCAAGGGCTATCCGCCATCAGTCTTCGCTAAGCTTCCTGCGCTGGTGGAACGAGCAGGTAACGGCAATGATGAACAAGGTTCTATCACGGCTTTCTTTACCGTGTTAACCGAAGGCGATGACTTACAAGATCCGATTGCGGATGCGTCGCGAGCAATTCTCGATGGTCACGTTGTGTTATCTCGTGAGATGGCCGATGCCGGTCACTACCCAGCGATTGACGTTGAGAAATCCGTCAGTCGTGTTATGCCGCAAATCACCACTGAAGAACATGTCTTGATGTCGAAAGCGGTAAGGCAAGTGCTGTCTATTTGCCGTAAAAACCAAGATTTGGTGTCGATTGGTGCTTACAAGCCAGGAACGGATCCAGCAATCGATAGTGCCTTCACGTTGAAACCAAAACTGGATGAGTACTTGCAGCAGAAGATGAAAGAGACCGTCCCATACGACATGTGCGTCAACATGTTGAAACATGTATTGGGTGGCTAACGGGTGAATAAGGTTAGTCATGGATAACGCATTAGAATTTTTGCTCGATCAAGCCAAAGATCAAGAGAACCAAGCGGTACTTGCGCTCAACAAAGCGAACTCTGAGCTGCAAGGCTACTATGAGCAGGTTGCGCAGATTGAAAAGTATCGACTGGATTACTGTCAGCAGCTCGTTGACCGCGGCAAGGCAGGCTTAACGGCGAGCCAATATGGTCACTTGAACCGCTTCTTAACTCAGTTGGATGAAACATTATCCAAACAGAGAGAAGCCGAGCACCACTTTAAAAATCAAGTCGACAACTGCCAAAGCTACTGGATGGAGTTACGCAAAAAACGTAAATCCTACGAGTGGTTGATGGAGAAAAAGCAGAAAGAGAAAGCAAAGCTGCAAGATCGAAGAGAACAAAAGCAAATGGATGAGTTCTCGACTCTGTTATACAGCCGAAAGAAGATGTGATCCTAAGCCACGAACGACGTAGGTGCTGTTCTTGATATTGTGAGAACCGAACTTATAGGCATGTTTCTTGCTCCGTTTTATATAAAATTGCGCGTTATGCCCACCAAAGGCATGAAAAGCATCCGACTTTCTTTTTGTTGCCTGATTCATGGCAGCAAAGCTAGTAGATAGAGCTTGTATATATGAATGTTAGTCTTTCCTCAAATTCAGCGACCAACAAAATGTCATCGTTGTTGGACACCGGTTCTGCCTCTTCCAAGGTAGAAGAAACCGGCGACTCTAAAGGTTTCTTTGAGTCCTTTAAAGAAGCGCTCGGCTTTGAAGAAAGTGACAGTAAAGTCGCAGCAAAAGACACAGAAAGCACTGCGAAACCTGATACTAAACAGACATCTACCGAAGGTGAAGCGTCAGCCGAAGCGAACAAAGGTGATTCCGCTGAATCAAAGGCTACTGACGAAGTGAGCGAAGCGCAAAGCAAGCAAGCAGCTTCAGAAGTAGAAGGCGAGAAAGCTGCTGATAAAACATCAGCAGAGGCTGCGTCTGGATCTGAGGCTCAGCTCAAAGCCAATTCGGGCACTGATAGCACTGTCGCTGATAAGACTGTTGCAGATAAGGCAGATGGTAAAGATGCGCAGGATACGACTAACGAATCTAAAGAACATATTGCTCAATCCCAAACTCAGGGTCCATCAGCGGTAGATGGTGCTACGCAGGCATCGCAAGCCAATGCAGCGATGAGCGAAGGCAATAAATTGCTTGGTCAATTGGATGAGGCAAACAAAACCCTAAATCAAGCGCCAAACGGCAAAGGCTTGCCTCAGCAAGGTCAGGTAGAACAAGCCCAAGGTAATATCACCGGTGCTTCTGTTGCAGGAGTTTCCGTTACGGATAAGGCGACACAACAAGCTAAGGCTGCAAATCAGGAGAAGAGCCTTGAAGTCGATTCTGAAATCGCTGTACTTACCGGAGGTAAGGGTGTTTCTCAGCTAACTGATACTGAAATTCGACAGTTGATGGATAAAGGCGTCACTCCAGAACAAATTGAAGCCAGTATGAGCCGAGAGCTGAGCCAAAAGAATGCAGCTAGTGCGGTTGCTGCCGAGCAGAGCCAAGCATTGTCAGCCGTGGATATTGAACTGGCAAAGCAAGTAGATGCCCATACCAAAGCGCTAAACCAATTGAATGGACAAATCGAATCAGAGCAGTCTGTTGTCGATAGCTTGCTTGATAAGCAACAAAGTGGCGCTAAGTTGACGGTTGATGAGCAAGCCGCTTTGGCTAAAGCGACCTCTAACCTAGACCTGTTGAATCAACAGCTCGCTAACGTTCAACAACAAGTAACAGCTTTGCTAAGTCAAGCTCCGGCTGCGAACAGTGCGTCTGGTGAACCCACTGCTATCGATTGGGATAATACGGATTCAAGCGAAACTAAAGCCTTAGCTGCGGCAGCATCAACAGCAGCTGTAGCGACGGCTACACAACAAGTGTCAGCGCAGGCCGCTTCTCAATCAGCAAACAATGCTCTTACGGACAAGGCGGCAATGCTGCACGCCAATAATGCACATGCAGCCCAACAGGCCGCAGCTCAACAAGCTAATGTGGCTTCACCTCAGCAGCAAGCAACGTTGGATCCAGCTTTAACCGCGCAAGGAATGGCGATGAATGCAACGCCAGCTGCCACAAAAGCAGGCTCGACTGATACGCTTCTTAAAGCGGGCGCCGGTGCAGCAGCACTGTCTGGTTTGGGTAAAGCGGGTGCTAAAGAAGATTCTAAAGATTCGACCTTTGCTCAGCAGATCGCTTCTGCGGCTGGTGCACAAGGTACGGCAACGGTGGGTTCAGCACCTACGCGAGCTGAAATTCAAGCTGCTCAACAAGCGCCCTTACAGCTCACCAAAGAGCTAGCCAATGAGCAAGTGGCTGAAAAAGTACAAATGATGATGTCTAAGAACCTTAAGAACTTGGACATTCGTCTCGACCCACCAGAATTGGGCCAAATGAAAATCCGCATGACGATGAATAATGACGTGGCAAACGTGCACTTTACGGTGAGTAATCAGCAAGCGAGAGATGTGATTGAACAAACCTTACCTCGCTTGAGAGAGATGCTTGCTCAGCAAGGTCTGCAGCTTGCCGATTCGTCTGTTCAACAACAGAACTCCGGTCAGGGACAAGATAGATACAACAATGGTGAGCAACAATCCGGCGCTAACCGCACAAATGATACGCAAGGTGATGAAAACCTTGATAGTGGCAGCAATCTTGAATTGAATGTCGCATCAAAGCGTGATGGAATTAGTTATTATGCCTAATATCAGGCTAAGAACGCTTGGTTAATAGAAAAAACCAGTTAATAAAAAGAACCATCAGTTAATCGCAAGAACAGGAAGTTAGAGTAAGATATGGCCGAAGAACAAGATGCACCTAAAGGGAAGAGCAAGCTCCTTATAATTATTATTGCCGTAGTTGTGTTACTGCTTGGTATAGGTGGTGCGCTGTACTTTTTCTTAGGTTCTGACGATAGCGCCTCTGAATCTCAGTCTCAGCCAGCAACGGCTGTGGTCGCTGCAGAGCCGGTTATGTATGTTAATATTCCTCAGCCCTTCTTGTTTAATGTGACAGGTGACAAAAAAGATCGCCTAGTTCAGATAAAAGCACAGCTCATGGTACGTGGCAGTAAGAATGAAGACCTGGCTCGTTACCACTCTCCACTTGTAGAAAGTACGCTACTGGCCACGTTCGCTTCGGCAACGGTTGATCAATTGCGCTCACCAACAGGCCGCGTGGAACTGCGTAATAAGGCAACAGAAGATATTAAAGCAAGCCTGGCTCAAGCTGTTGGCCAGCCTGTGATTGAAAAAGTGTTATTCACTGACTTCGTAATTCAATAGGTAATTTGTGACCGATTTATTAAGCCAAGACGAAATTGATGCGCTGTTACATGGCGTTGATGATGTTGAAGAAGTTGAAGATGTCTTAGAAACCGAAAATGACAATGCGGTCAATTTCGACTTCTCATCTCAAGATCGAATCGTCCGTGGTCGAATGCCGACCCTTGAACTTATTAACGAGCGCTTCGCACGTCATATGCGTATCAGCTTGTTTAATATGTTACGTAAAACGGCTGAAGTGTCGATCAACGGCGTACAGATGATGAAGTTTGGTGAGTACCAAAACACATTGTATGTACCCACCAGTTTAAACATGGTTCGTTTCCGTCCATTGAAAGGTACGGCACTCATCACCATGGAAGCTCGTCTGGTTTTCATTCTCGTAGAGAACTTTTTTGGCGGTGATGGTCGTTTCCACGCCAAGATTGAAGGTCGTGAATTCACGCCTACTGAAAGACGAATCATTCAGTTACTGCTGAAAATTGTTTTTGAAGATTACAAAGAAGCTTGGTCGCCAGTGATGGGGGTTGAGTTTGAATACTTGGATTCCGAAGTGAACCCAAGTATGGCGAACATTGTGAGCCCAACCGAAGTGATTGTTGTGAGTTCGTTCCACATTGAAGTGGATGGCGGTGGTGGTGACTTCCACGTTGTCATGCCTTACTCCATGGTTGAGCCGATCCGTGAACTGCTTGATGCGGGTGTTCAATCAGACAAGATGGAAACCGATGTTCGTTGGAGTACCGCACTGCGTGATGAGATCATGGATGTGCCCGTCAATTTCCGCGTGAATTTGCTAGAGCAAGATATTTCCCTTCGTGATCTGATGGAGCTGCGCCCTGGTGATGTTATCCCAATGAACATGCCTGAGCACGCAACCATGTTTGTCGAAGAACTGCCGACTTATCGTGTGAAAATGGGCCGTTCTGGTGAGAAGCTTGCAGTACAGATTTCGGAAAAAATTCAAAGACCACATGTGGTTAAAACTGATCTCGCTTTTCTAGGTAAAGACTTATTGTCTGAGCTCGAAAACAGTGATGATGACGACGAATAGTAAAATAGATAAAAGTATAGGAATTGGTAATGGAACCTAGTGAAGATCAAAAGCTAGCAGACGAATGGGCTGCAGCACTTGGTGAAGATCCTTCAGCGCCGTCAATTGATGTTGATGATGTGCTTGCGGCACCACTTGATGAGCTAACCGATTCATCATCTCCGATTTCTGAAGATGAGCGTCGTAAGCTGGATACCATTATGGATATCCCCGTGACTATTTCGATGGAAGTTGGCCGCTCTCAGATCAGTATCCGTAATTTACTTCAGTTGAACCAAGGTTCGGTTGTTGAGCTAGATCGAATCGCTGGTGAGTCACTGGATGTGATGGTAAACGGTACCTTGATTGCTCATGGTGAAGTGGTTGTGGTGAACGACAAGTTTGGTATTCGTTTGACTGACGTTATTAGCCAAACAGAACGAATTAAGAAGCTGCGTTAATGAGCTTTTTGTCTCAAAGACTTGCGGGCTCTTTTCTCGGAATGACAGGTTTGTTACGAGGAATCTTGGGAGTAGGGCTATTAACGGCTCCTTCCATTGCCTTTGCAGCAACACCGCCTTCTCTCGATTTAGCGACCACCTTTGGGTCGCTAATTTTCGTTATAGCCTTCATTTTATTTATTGCTTGGCTACTCAAGCGAATGCAAGTACCTGCGATGTCGAATCAACAAGGTTTGGCGATTGTTAGGCAAATCCCTGTTGGTACTAAAGAGCGTATCGCTATTGTGCAAGCGGGTGATGAACAGTTCTTGGTAGGGATTACCACACAATCGATTCAGCTGATCTCTAAGCTCGATAAACCTCTTACTCAGGAGATGCTGGAAAAAAGTACATTTTCAAGTCAGCTTTCCCAGCTAATAAAAAAAGATGCAAACAAGTAACGGACTTTTGAACTCCTCTTACTTTCACCAAGCCGGAGCTTTCCGAGCGGTGAAAGTGTGGTTGGTTCAGCTTATTCTCCTATGCTCAATCGTATTCAGTGTGTCGGTATTTGCACAAGCTGAAGACGGCACCGTCATTCCTGCGAATACCGCTGGCTCGGAATCGGTCACTATCAGCACGATGGAACAAGACCAAGCCAAATCGACAACCATGACCACGGGCAGCTTGACTGGCAATGGTGGCGGCATACCTGCCTTTACCATGACAACCAATGCCAATGGCGGTGAAGACTACTCGATTAACCTGCAAATTCTCGCGTTAATGACCATGCTTGGCTTCTTGCCGGCGATGGTGATTTTGATGACATCGTTCACTCGTATTGTGGTTGTGATGTCTATCTTGCGTCAGGCGATGGGTCTACAACAAACACCGTCTAACCAAGTCATTATTGGTATCGCGATATTCTTGACCTTCTTCATCATGTCGCCAGTGATTAATCAAGTTAACGAACAAGCAGTTCAGCCTTATCTTAATGAACAGATATCGGCACGACAGGCATTTGATGTTGCCCAAAAACCGATTAAATCCTTCATGCTCAAGCAGACTCGAATCAAAGATCTTGAAACCTTTGTTGAGATTTCTGGCGCGGAAGTGACTAACCCTGAAGATGTTTCGATGGCGGTTCTGATTCCAGCATTTATCACATCGGAATTAAAAACGGCTTTCCAAATCGGATTTATGCTGTTCTTGCCTTTCCTAATCATCGACTTGGTGGTGGCATCGGTATTGATGGCTATGGGTATGATGATGTTGTCACCGATGATTGTATCGCTGCCGTTTAAGTTGATGCTGTTTGTTCTTGTTGATGGCTGGAACTTGATACTCTCCACACTCGCCGGCAGTTTTGCCTTGTAGCTGGGGGAATAATGAATCCTGAAATATTCGTAGAGTTGTTCCGAGATGCCCTTTGGATGGTATTAATCATGGTTTGCGCCATCATTATTCCTAGCCTGCTGATCGGTTTGGTTGTGGCTGTTTTCCAAGCTGCGACCTCAATCAACGAACAAACCCTGAGTTTCCTGCCGCGTTTGATAGTAACTTTGTTGGCGTTGATGCTATTTGCACACTGGATGACCCAGATGATGATGGAGTTCTTTTTCGAACTCATCGAACGCTTGCCGCAAGTTCTGTATTAGACCGATATGGAATACCCAACGAGCCTTGTACTAGAGTGGTTAGCCAATTATTTTTGGCCATACACTCGCATCTCAGCGATGCTGATGGTGATGACGGTAACAGGGGCACGCTTCGTGTCGCCGCGTATTCGTCTGTATTTAGGTTTGGCTATCACCTTTGCCGTGATGCCCGCAATTCCTGCTGTTCCCAAAGAGATCGAACTGCTCTCTTTCCAAGGGTTCTTAACGGTGTTTGAGCAAATCGTGATTGGTGTTGCTATGGGCTTTGTTACTCAGTTTATGATTCAGACCTTCGTCATGCTCGGCCAGATCTTGGGTATGCAATCTAGCTTGGGCTTCGCCTCAATGGTTGACCCCGCTAACGGACAGAATACGCCAGTACTTGGTCAGTTGTTCATGTTGCTTGCGACCATGTTTTTTTTGGCGACCGATGGTCACTTGAAAATGCTGCAGTTGGTGGTGTTCAGTTTTAAGACTTTGCCGATTGGCAGTGGCTCTCTGACTTCGGTCGATTTTCGAGAACTCGCGTTGTGGCTCGGTATCATGTTCAAAACGGCATTAGCAATGTCGTTGTCGGGCATTATCGCGCTACTAACGATTAACCTTTCTTTTGGTGTAATGACGCGTGCTGCACCTCAGTTAAACATCTTTTCTTTGGGTTTTGCATTTGCGCTACTCGTGGGTCTGTTACTTTGTTGGTACATCCTTGGCGGCTTGTATAGTCACTATGAGCTATTCTGGATGCAAGGCGAACAACAGATATGTCGTCTAATCCGGTTAGATTGCTAGGAGACTGAAATGGCAGAGTCAGACGGTCAAGAACGCACAGAAGACGCCACGCCCAAACGCTTGCAACAGGCCAAAGAAAAAGGGCAGGTTGCAAGGTCGAAAGAGCTAGCGTCGGCGTCGGTACTGATAGTAGGTGCGATTGCATTAATGTGGTTTGGCGAATCGATGGCGAAGGCGTTGTTCGAGGCTATGCAACGTCTGTTTTCTCTGAGCCGCGACGAGATTTTTGATACCAATAAACTCTTCGAAATTGCCGGTGGTGCACTGGTGAATTTGCTGTTTCCGCTGTTTTTGATCCTGATAACCTTATTCGTTGCAGCAGTCATTGGTGCGGCGGGTGTCGGTGGGATTAACTTTTCAATGCAAGCCGCGATGCCAAAGGCGTCTAAGCTCAATCCACTCAGTGGTATCAAGCGTATGTTTGGCCTACAAAGTTGGGTTGAACTGCTCAAATCTATTTTGAAAGTAGCTCTTGTATCAGGCATGGCCATTTATCTGATTCAGGCCTCTCAGCATGATTTAATGCAGCTGAGCATGGATGTTTATCCGCAGAATATCTTTCATGCTTTGGATATCTTGCTCAACTTTATTCTTTTAATCAGTTGCTCTCTGCTTATTGTGGTGGCGATTGATATCCCGTTCCAGATCTGGCAACACGCCGATCAATTGAAGATGACCAAACAAGAAGTCAAAGACGAATTTAAAGATACTGAAGGTAAGCCGGAAGTGAAAGGGCGAATTCGTATGCTTCAAAGGGAAGCGGCTCAACGTCGAATGATGGCTGATGTTCCTCAAGCGGATGTGATTGTGACCAACCCAGAGCACTTTTCCGTGGCATTGCGCTATAAGCAGAATCAAGATAAAGCGCCGATTGTGGTTGCCAAAGGTGTCGACCACATGGCGATGAAAATCCGAGAAATTGCGCGCGAAAACGACATCTATATTGTTCCAGCGCCACCATTGGCGAGGGCGCTTTATCACACCACTGAGCTAGAACAACAAATTCCTGACGGTCTGTTTACGGCAGTTGCGCAGGTACTTGCATATGTTTTCCAGCTTAAGCAGTACCGAAAACGAGGAGGGGAGAGGCCAAAACTGCAAGATTCTAATATGCCGATCCCACCTGATTTACGTCATTAGATCAATTGCTTGAGCTCTGCGTGATGAACCTTGATAATAGCGAGCTAGCTAATCTTCTTTTTATTGAGGTGATGGCGATAATTTGACGTGAGATGTTGGTACAGTGTTTGCTGTAGTAAGCCTGAACATTATAAGCCCATAGCAAAACAGCCCTGACTAAGATCTAATCCACTTCTTCAGAGAGCTACAACATAGCGAAACTGTCTAGATTTATGAAATTCTCCCTGCCTTTTGCGGACAAGCTACCTAAAATCCCTAACCGTGCCATGCCTGCGATTGGTGCGCCTGTTATGGTACTTGCCACGCTTGCTATGGTGGTGTTGCCCATTCCAGCTTTCTTGTTGGATATGTTCTTCACCTTTAATATTGCACTGTCTATGGTTGTGCTATTGGTTTCGGTTTATACCCGTAGGCCTTTAGACTTCGCTGCATTCCCGACCGTGCTGCTTATTGCGACTCTGCTTCGATTGGCCTTGAACGTTGCTTCAACACGTGTGGTATTGCTCCATGGCCATGAAGGTGGTGACGCTGCTGGTAACGTGATCGAAGCCTTCGGTAATGTGGTTATCGGTGGTAACTACGCTGTCGGTCTAGTGGTGTTCTTGATTCTGATGATCATCAACTTCATGGTTGTAACCAAAGGTGCGGGCCGTATCTCGGAAGTAAGCGCGCGTTTCACCTTGGATGCGTTACCGGGTAAACAGATGGCAATCGATGCCGACTTGAACGCAGGTTTGATCGACCAGGACCAGGCGCGTCTGCGACGTTTTGAAGTAACCAAAGAAGCCGACTTCTACGGTTCGATGGACGGTGCATCTAAGTTTGTTAAAGGCGATGCGATCGCTGGTATCTTAATCTTGTTCATCAACATCATTGGCGGTTTGAGCATTGGTATGGCTCAGTTTGACCTTGGTTTTGGTGAAGCAATCGAGATCTACACGCTACTGACTATCGGTGATGGTCTGGTTGCACAAATCCCGTCACTGCTCCTTTCTATAGCAGCTGCAATGATGGTAACGCGTCAAAATACTGATGAAGACATGGGGCAACAGCTCGTCTTCCAGATGTTCGACAATCCAAAAGCCTTGATGATCACCGCCGCTATCCTTGGCATCATGGGTATTGTTCCGGGTATGCCACATTTCTCATTCTTGAGCCTTGCTGTTATTGCGGGCGCGGGTGCGTATTACATCGATAAGAAAAACAAAAAGAAGGCGGAAGAACCTAATCTTCCGGCAACCGTTGAAGCGAATGGAGAAGTAGGCTCTCAGAAGGAGCTTTCTTGGGATGATGTTCAACCTGTCGATATTATTGGTTTAGAAGTGGGTTACCGTTTAATTCCTTTGGTTGACAGAGACCAAGGGGGCGAACTGCTTGAACGCGTTAAAGGTGTGCGTAAGAAGTTATCTCAAGACTTTGGTTTCTTGATCCCAGCGGTACACATTCGCGATAACCTAGAGCTGACACCAAACAGCTACCGAATTACCCTGATGGGTGTCGCAGTAGGTGAAGCTGAGATCAAGCCTGACATGGAGCTCGCGATCAACCCGGGCCAAGTGTACGGTATGATCGATGGTGAGCCGACAATCGACCCTGCATTTGGATTAGAAGCGGTATGGATTCGTGAAGAGCAGCGTGAACACGCACAAGCTCTAGGTTATACCGTTGTAGATTCTTCTACAGTACTGGCGACACACCTTAGCCAGCTGCTAACCAACAACGCATCGCAGCTCATTGGCCACGAAGAAGTTCAGAACTTACTTGAGATGCTCAGCCGCTCAACACCTAAGCTGGTGGAAGGTTTTGTACCGGATCAATTGCAGTTGGGTGTGGTTGTGAAAGTGCTACAGAACCTGCTGAATGAAGCGATTCCAATTCGTGACATTCGAACCATAGTCCAAACTTTGTCGGAGTATTCAGGTAAGAGTCAAGAACCTGACATACTTACTGCGGCGGTTCGCATCTCATTGAAACGATTAATTGTTCAGGAAATCAATGGTATAGAGCCCGAGTTACCAGTGATAACCTTGATTCCTGAGCTGGAACAAATCTTGCATCAAACCATGCAGGCATCCGGCGGAGAATCTGCTGGTATTGAACCTGGTTTAGCCGAACGTTTACAGACCTCTCTCAGCCACGCTACACAAGAGCAAGAGCTGAAAGGTGAGCCCGCGGTACTATTGACCTCTGGCGTGTTGCGTTCGACTCTGGCTAAGTTCGTGAAGAACACGATCCCAAGCTTGCGAGTCTTGTCTTACCAAGAAATACCGGACGAAAAGCAGATACGTATAGTACAAGCTGTTGGTAATTAAGCCGCCTAATTAGAACGGACAATCGAATTGAAAATTAAACGATTTTTTGCAAAAGATATGCGAACGGCTCTGCTCCAAGTTAAAGAAGAACTTGGTTCAGAAGCGGTGATCATGTCTAACAAAAAGGTCGCAGGTGGCGTGGAAATTGTTGCCGCTATTGATGGCGAATCCAGCCCGTCGACAGCGAGCCAGAGATTAAATAAACCTCAGCAGCCTGCACAAAGCCAATATACGCAAATGGCCGCGCCCGCAGCTCCTGCTGGGCGACGTCAACTAGACGATGACAAGGTTAGCCTACAGTCGAATGTTGAAGGTGGACGCTCAATGACTAAGCGCTTTGCGAATATGCTTAAGCAATACAGTCATGGCGCCGATGATGAGCCACAGCATCGTGCAGAAAATGAAGATTCATTGTCAGCATTGCTCAATCGCCAATCAAGCACGGGCCATAAGCCTCATAGTCATCAGACTCAAAGCAATTTGCAGTCTCATGGCCATCAGCAATCTCACGGTAACCAACAGTCTCACGGAAATCTTGATTCTGCATTTGCTCGTGAAACGGGTTTGTCTAAGTTGATTGCTGAAGACCGCAGAGTAGAGCGCCCGACACCTCGCTTGGATCCTACCCGTTATGATCGTGGTCGAGAGAACACTCAGTCCAAAGGTTCTGATACTGAAATGGAAACGATGCGCGAAGAGATGACCTCAATTCGTCGTCTGTTAGAGCATCAAGTTTCTGGGTTGATGTGGCAAGAAGTTGAGCGCCGTGAACCACTGAGAGCCATGCTTATTAAGCGCCTTGAACGTATGGGTGTATCTGCAGAGCTTGCCGATCAAATGGCTTGCTACATTCCTGAAGATACTAAACCTGCACGTGCATGGAAGGCTCTGTTAGCTCTGGTTGCTGACCAAATCTCCGTTACACAAAAAGATATTTTAAAACGCGGCGGTATTGTGGCTCTACTTGGCCCAACCGGGGTGGGTAAAACAACGACTGTTGCAAAGCTAGCTGCACGTGCTGCCATGGAATATGGCGCTGATAACGTCGCACTAGTGACAACTGACACATATCGTATAGGTGCACATGAGCAGTTATCGATCTACGGCCGAATTATGGGTTGTCCTGTAAGAGTTGCTAAAGATTCTAGCGAACTGGCCGATGTAATATATCAGTTACGTAATCGTCGCCTGATTCTGGTCGATACTGCAGGCATGGGACAACGAGATGTTCGTCTATCTGAGCAGTTAGACACATTGATGCAAGAGAGTGGTTCCGTTATCAATAGCTACCTTGTGTTGCCTGCAACCGCGCAACGCAAAGTGCTGCAAGAAACAATTGAACACTTTAGAAGAATCCCGTTGTCGGGATGCATCATGACTAAGCTGGATGAATCCCTAAGTCTAGGTGAATTCATCAGTGTCGTAATACAAAATGCATTACCAGTTGCTTACATAGCAAATGGTCAACGAGTTCCTGAAGATATCGTTATAGCTCAGCCAAAGTACATGATTGCTAAGGCTAATGAGCTATTAGAAAAATCTACAGAGAATGAACCTCATTACTGGAATAGCGATTCTGAAGGGCTCTAGGCGGCGGATAAATATGAATGAAAATATGATACATGACCAAGCTAGCGGCCTCCGTCGCTTAACCAAGCCTTCACTCACAAAAGTTATCGCTGTAACCGGTGGTAAGGGAGGCGTTGGTAAATCTAATGTGACGTTAGGTATGGCTATTTGCATGGCGCGCCAAGGCAAAAAAGTCATGGTGCTAGATGCCGATTTAGGACTAGCGAACGTCGATATCATGCTAGGTATTCGTTCTAAACGAAACCTTGGGCATGTGTTGGCTGGCGAATGTGAACTTAAGGATGCGATTGTCGAAGGGCCGCACGGAATTAAAATTATTCCAGCGACATCGGGCACTCAAAGCATGACTGAACTTTCACACGCACAGCATGCTGGTTTGATTCGCGCATTCGGTTCGCTTGAAGACGAGATGGATATCTTGTTGGTTGATACCGCAGCCGGTATTTCGGACATGGTGATCAGCTTCTCAAGAGCGGCGCAAGACGTGGTTGTCGTGGTATGTGATGAACCTACCTCGATCACGGATGCATATGCTTTGATTAAGCTTTTAAGCAGAGAACACCAAGTTCAGCGATTCAAAGTTGTTGCAAATATGGTCAGAAGCTACCGCGAAGGCCGAGAATTATTTGCAAAGTTGACTTTGGTCACAGAGCGCTTCTTGAATGTGAGCCTCGAACTCGTAGCATGTATTCCTTTAGATGATAAAGTACGTCAATCAGTCAAGAGACAGAAAATCGTAGTCGATGCGTTTCCTCGCTCTCCAGCTGCATTGGCAATCAGCTCTTTGGCTAACAAAGCCTTGACCTGGCCAATACCAAAAACACCGAGCGGACACTTGGAGTTCTTTGTTGAAAGGCTGCTGAATCGTACTGAATTTATAGAGGAACCATTTGGTGAATAAAGCGCTTACTTACGACCAACACGCTAATCACAATAGCCAACAGGCTTTTTTTGAGAAGTACTCTGTGTTGGTTAAACGTATCGCTCATCACTTGTTGGGGCGATTACCGCCTAATGTATTGGTTGATGACTTAATTCAAGCTGGCATGATCGGCTTGATTGAAGCGCAACAAAACTATGATGGTACCAAAGGCGCAAGCTTTGAGACGTATGCTGGTATTCGGATTCGCGGGGCAATGTTGGATGACATTCGCCGTGGGGACTGGGTGCCGAGATCGGTTCATAAGAACAATCGAGAAATCAGCAGTGCAATTGCGGAATTAGAGGGTATCCTCAACCGCGACCCGAGTGATGCCGAAGTGGCAAAACACATGGGGCTCAGTTTAGAGCAGTATCACAGTGCTTTAACTGACATTAATTGCTCAAGACTGGTTGGAATTGAAGATTTAGGTGTCTCAGATGATGTAATATCTCCGAATGAAGACTCTCAAGATAATACGCCTTTTCAAGGGGTTGCTGATGAGTCATTCCGCCAAGCTTTGATCGATTCGATAAAACAACTTCCGGAAAGGGAAGGCCTTGTGCTTTCGCTTTATTACGACGAAGAACTCAATTTAAAAGAGATTGGGGAAGTGTTAGGTGTCAGCGAATCTCGTGTCAGCCAAATACTGAGCCAATCTATGCAGCGTTTACGCACTAAGTTAAGTGCTTGGACACAGAACGACTAACAACACTGATCCTATTCAGTGGAGGCTAATTTGAACAAAAACATGAAAATTCTCATTGTTGATGATTTTTCAACGATGCGCCGAATTGTTAAAAACCTACTTCGCGATTTAGGTTTCAACAACACTCAAGAAGCAGATGATGGCTTGACCGCGTTACCTATGCTGAAAAAAGGCGAATTTGATTTCGTGGTAACTGACTGGAACATGCCAGGCATGCAAGGGATTGACCTGCTTAAACACATTCGCGCAGACGCAGAACTTAAGCACCTTCCAGTGCTTATGATCACAGCTGAAGCGAAGCGTGAGCAGATCATCGAAGCTGCGCAAGCGGGTGTTAATGGTTACATTGTGAAGCCTTTCACTGCTGCAACGCTGAAAGAGAAACTTGATAAGATTTTTGATCGCTTATAAGCATCAATAAATTTAGGCACTTCTAGGTAAACACTGACTGATAAGTTATCTGTTTATCTCGATAGCCTAAGCGCACAAAGTATGCGGAGTAAGGCCGAATTCAGGATGATTTCATTAGAACAAGCAAAAAAATTAGTAGAGCTGCTTGAGAACGATGAGCAGCAAAATGCTGATTCTCTTGTGAGAAGCATTTATGAAGATAACTTTAGTCTTCAAGACAATCCAATGCTTCAAGAAATAGGAAGTCTGACACGCGACCTCCACGACTCTTTGACTCAATTCAATTTCGATGAACGCATCAGCGTTATCGCAAATGACGAAATCCCTGATGCAAGGGATCGCCTTCAGTATGTCATTGATAAAACGGAAGTTGCGGCAAATAAGACGATGGACGCTGTCGATCGCTGTATGCCAATCGCAGACAACCTACACGAGTGTTTACTTCAAGTAAGGCCTCAATGGAATGAACTGATGCATGGCCGCATTGAGCTGGCACAATTTAAAGCTTTATGTCACCGCATTGATGGATTGCTTGTCCAAGTAGAAGGCGACAGTACTGAACTACGCGGACAATTGACTGAAATCTTGATGGCTCAGGATTTCCAAGATTTAACTGGGCAGATAATCAGCAAAGTTATTACCTTGGTGAATGAGGTGGAAGGACGTTTGGTCGAGATTCTCACGGTATTCGGTGCGAATCAAAAAGAGCCAACTCCAGAGTCAGAGAAGAAAGCATCGATTGCGCCTGAAGGTCCAATTATGAACCCAGAAGAGCGCGAAGACGCTGTCGCATCTCAAGATGAAGTCGACGATTTGTTATCCAGTCTTGGATTTTAAAGGTAACGTATGAGCTACGATTTAGACGAAGATATTCTTCAGGACTTTTTAGTCGAAGCAGGAGAGATCCTTGAACTCCTATCAGAACAACTGGTAGAGCTTGAGAATAACCCTGACGACAAAGACCTATTAAATGCTATTTTCCGTGGTTTCCATACAGTAAAAGGTGGTGCTGGTTTCCTAGCATTAACTGAGCTGGTGGATACTTGTCATGGTGCTGAGAATGTGTTCGACATTCTGCGAAACGGCCAACGCAGCGTAACATCAGGTTTGATGGATACCATGCTGCAGGCGCTAGATACAGTCAATGTACAGTTTCGCGCCGTGCAAGATCAGGAACCTTTAGTGCCAGCCGACCAATCTTTATTGGATGAACTTCACCGTCTCTGTAAACCAGAGTCTGCGGATGAAGTGGCACCAGTAGAAGCGCCTGCACCTATTATCCCTGAACCTGTTGTTGCAGCGCCTGAGCCTGTTATTGCTCCGGAACCTACTGCTGAAAGCTCAAACATCAATGCATCTTCAGTCGATGATATCTCTGAAGATGAGTTTGAACGCTTGCTTGATGAGCTTCACGGTAAAGGTGGTTCACCAACAGCGCCTTCTGCACCAACACCGCCGCCAGCACCCGCTGCACCTCAGTCTGTTGCTGACAGTGGTGATATTACTGATGACGAATTTGAAAAGTTATTAGATGAATTGCACGGTGCGGGTAAGAGCCCGACAGCGGCAAGTTCAACGCCTCCTCCACCGCCAACGCCGCCAGCAGCACCTGTTTCGGCGATGTCTGAAGGCGATGATCTGATGACTGACGAAGAGTTCGAGAAGTTACTTGACCAACTACATGGCTCAGGTAATGGACCTTCGATTGAAGAATTGGATGCCGCGACTAAGCCAGCAGAAGTTAAGGCAGTAGCACCTCAAGCTGCGCCTAAACCTGCTGCGCCAGTTGCCGTTAAAGCTGATCCAAAACCGAGCGCTCCAGCAAAAGCTGAAGTTAAAGTGCCGGCTAAGAAGCAACAAGCTGAAGCGACAGTTCGTGTTGATACATCAACACTGGACACCATCATGAACATGGTGGGTGAACTGGTATTGGTGCGTAACCGACTAGTCAGCCTAGGCCTCAACAGCAACGACGAAGAAATGTCGAAAGCTGTCTCTAACTTAGATGTTGTTACTGCAGACCTTCAAGGTGCGGTAATGAAGACTCGTATGCAGCCGATCAAGAAAGTATTTGGTCGCTTCCCACGAGTTGTCCGTGACCTTGCTCGTAGCTTGAAGAAAGACATCGTTCTTGAAATGCGTGGCGAAGAAACGGACCTTGATAAAAACTTAGTAGAAGCACTTGCTGATCCCCTGATTCACTTGGTGAGAAACTCTGTCGATCATGGTATTGAAATGCCAAACGACCGTGTTGCTGCGGGTAAATCACAAACGGGTAAGGTGATTCTGTCTGCCTCTCAAGAAGGTGACCACATTGAACTGGCTATCGTTGATGACGGTGGCGGTATGGACCCTGATAAGCTTCGTGCTATCGCGGTTAAACGTGGCCTGATGGATGAAGATGCAGCGTCTCGCTTATCAAATAAAGAGTGTTTCAACCTGATTTTTGCTCCTGGCTTCTCAAGCAAAGAGCAGATCTCGGATATCTCTGGTCGTGGTGTGGGCATGGACGTTGTGAAAACAGCGATCAACACACTGAACGGCTCTATTGATATTGATTCAGAAATGGGACAGGGCACCAAGATCACCATCAAGGTTCCACTAACCCTAGCGATTCTACCAACCTTGATGGTCGGTGTTGCCGGTCATCCATTTGCATTGCCATTGGCTTCTGTAAACGAGATCTTCCACCTAGATTTAAGCCGCACAAACGTGGTTGATGGCCAGCTGACGATTATCGTTCGCGATAAGTCTATTCCGTTGTTCTACTTGCAAAACTGGCTTGCTCCTAAAGCGGGTATTGTTGAACTGCGCAAAGGACACGGCCATGTTGTTATCGTGCAACTTGGTAGCCAACGTGTTGGTTTTGTTGTCGATACGCTGATCGGTCAAGAAGAAGTAGTCATCAAGCCGCTTGATAAGCTTCTGCAAGGCACGCCAGGAATGGCAGGCGCGACAATTACAAGTGACGGACACATTGCATTGATTCTAGATGTGCCGGACTTGTTGAAGCAGTACGCAGCAGCGTCAAGAATTTAATTTAAGGATAAATATGGCGATTAAAGTATTAGTCGTTGATGATTCGAGTTTTTTTCGTCGTCGCGTTAGCGAGATCATCAACTCAGAGGCTCGCCTAGAAGTCATTGATGTTGCAGTAAACGGTAAAGAAGCCGTTGAGAAAGCGAAACAGCTAAGACCTGACGTAATCACTATGGACATTGAAATGCCTGTCATGGACGGTATCACTGCCGTTCGTGAAATCATGGCCGCGTCTCCAACGCCTATTTTGATGTTTTCATCGTTAACGCATGATGGAGCGAGAGCAACGTTAGATGCGTTAGATGCAGGTGCTCTCGACTTCTTACCTAAGAAGTTTGAAGATATTGCACGTAACCGCGACGATGCAGTTGCATTGCTTCAACAGCGTGTGATTCAGATTGCGGCTAAACGTGCTTTCATGCGTCGTGCACCAATTGCACCGAGGGCGACAGCAACGACTTCAACATCTACGCCATTACGCCAACCGATTTCAACAGCAGCTGCGACTTCGACAGCGAAGCCAGCGGTTGCATCAACGGCAAAATTCAGAGCGTCAGGTAAGAAATATCAATTAACGGCAATTGGTACGTCGACTGGTGGTCCGGTTGCGCTGCAGAAGATTTTAACGCGTATCCCTGCGAACTACCCGCACCCTATTGTGCTAGTTCAACATATGCCTGCGACTTTCACAGCGGCTTTTGCTAGCCGCTTGAATACCTTGTGTAAGATCGAAGTTCGCGAAGCTCAAGACGGAGACGTGTTGAAGCCTGGCGTTGCTTATCTTGCTCCAGGCGGCAAGCAGATGATGGTTGATGGTCGTGCTGGATCGGCTCGCCTAAGAATCATCGATGGCGGCGATCGCATGAACTACAAACCTTGTGTGGATGTCACTTTCGGCTCTGCTGCGAAGATCTACGGCGACAAAGTGTTGTCTATGATACTGACAGGTATGGGTGCCGATGGTCGAGAAGGTTCACGCATGTTGAAAACCGCAGGCTCGACAATCTGGGCACAAGACGAAGATAGTTGTGTTGTATATGGTATGCCTCAAGCTGTAGCAAAAGCTGGCATTTCTACTGAAGACCTCCCTCTAGACCGCATCGCGGAAAGGATCTTGGTTGAAGTTGGGTTAGCTTAGGTAAATCGAAATGATTGTTTGGAGTGTTGCAAACCAAAAAGGTGGTGTTGGTAAAACGACCACGACCGTGACTCTAGCAGGTTTACTTGCGTTGAAGGGGCACCGTGTTCTGTTGGTTGATACTGACCCACATGCATCACTGACCACCTATCTGGGTTACGATTCAGATACGGTGGAATCGAGCCTGTTTGATCTGTTCCAGTTGCGTGAGTTTAACGTGCAGACGGTAAGACCTTTGCTTTTACAAACAGAAGTCGAAGGTATCGATATTATCCCTGCGCACATGTCTTTGGCGACATTAGACCGTGTAATGGGAAATCGAAGCGGCATGGGGTTGATCTTGAAGCGTGCTTTAGCCGCTTTGAAAGACGACTATGACTATGTATTGATCGATTGCCCGCCAATTCTGGGTGTGATGATGGTCAATGCATTGGCTGCTAGCGATCGTATATTGATTCCGGTACAGACGGAATTTTTGGCGATGAAGGGCTTAGAGCGCATGATTCGCACTTTGACCATCATGCAGAAGTCTCGCAAAACACCGTTTAAGGTTACGATTGTCCCAACGATGTACGACAAGCGAACCAAAGCCTCACTGCAAACATTAACGCAGCTCAAAGATGATTACCCAAACCAAGTTTGGACGTCTGCTGTGCCGATTGATACCAAGTTTCGAGACGCGAGCCTAAAACGCTTACCAGCATCTCATTTTGCATCGGGTAGCCGTGGTGTATTTGCTTATAAACAGTTGCTTATTTATCTCGAAAGGTTGGCGATAAATGAGCGCGAATAAAGAATCAACAATGGCGCAGCCAAGTCTCTCTAGTGAACAAGCACTGGATGATTACTTTACTGCGTTATTAGGCGATGAAAGCTTTGAATCTGACGATTTTTTTGTTGACGAGTCGAGCGACGAATCACAATCTGAAGAGCCAGAGCCAGAGCCAGAGCCAGAGCCAGAGCCAGAGCCAGAGCCAGAGCCAGAGCCAGAGCCAGAGCCAGAGCGCCAATTTTCGAGTCACCACTCAAGCTACGCAGAAATACGCGCGGCTGAGTTTGAGGTTCCTAACCTTGAGGATGTTCAGAAACTACTGAGTCGTTTAGAGGCGACCAATGTTGTTGATGAACTGAACCTTGATGAGTTGATGGATCAGAACACCCAGAAAATCGCCCAGCAAGCTGACATGCAAATGTTTGATGCTGCGGTTGAGTCTGTTCAAGTGTTTGAAGAGCCAGAGATTCAAGATTGGAATCTTCCAGAACCCGATTTATCAATTGCTGCAGAGTCATCTGTTGAACCGCAGCAAATTGAAGAGTTACAAGCTGAATCGCTGGAGACGGAACAAGTAGAAGTTAAGGCTGTTGAGCCTGAACTTGACGTTCCTGATCCCGAGACAGTTATTGAACCCGAAACTCAAGCCGGAGGTGCTGACCAGTTTACCTCTTGGGAAAGTACGGTTCGCAAAGAAGACTTTCAAGTCTTGTATTTTGATGTAAACGGCGTGACCTTTGCGGTGCCACTTGATGAGCTTGGCGGCATCCATCGCCTTGAAGAGTTAAGTCATATCATTGGTAAGCCAGCTTGGTATTTGGGTTTACAAACCAACCGTGATAGTCAGCTAGATGTGGTCGACACCGCAAAATGGGTGATGTCTGAGAAACTATCGAGTGACGAATACAAAGAAAACTATCAATATATAGTGATGCTTGGAGAGAGCTTGTGGGGTCTGGCGGGCACAGAGCTCAAAGGCACCGAGCTACTTAATACAGACAAAGTACGTTGGCGAGAAATGGCAGGGAAACGCCCATGGCTCGCTGGTATGGTAAAAGAAAAAATGTGTGCTTTGATTCATGTTGAAGCATTAATCGCCATGCTAAACGCAGGGCTAGATGTAAAAGCATTAAGCTAGTAATAAGCATTGGGCTAACAATAAGCATCAAGTTAATAATAGTGGTCGGTAACGACGGCAAGAGGATTATCTATGTCTCATATGAGTGAAGTTGAAGTAAGAAAAGAGCAAACGAATGATGAAGTACTTCAATGGGTGACTTTCCAGCTAGAAGAAGAAACTTACGGCATCAACGTAATGCAAGTACGTGAAGTACTACGTTACAGCGAAATTGCTCCAGTACCGGGTGCTCCAGATTACGTTCTAGGTATTATTAACCTACGTGGTAACGTTGTTACTGTTATCGACACTCGTTCTCGCTTTGGTTTGATGCAAGGTGAAATCACAGACAACACTCGTATCATCGTTATTGAATCTGAGCGTCAAGTAATTGGCATTCTAGTAGATAGCGTTGCTGAAGTGGTTTACCTGCGTTCTTCTGAAATCGACACAACGCCAAGTGTTGGTACTGATGAAAGTGCTAAGTTCATCCAAGGTGTAAGTAACCGAGATGGCAAGCTACTTATCTTAGTAGATCTAAACAAACTACTAAGCGAAGACGAATGGGATGAGATGGCTCACCTGTAATGTTTGAAGCGCTTCCTTTAAGCCCTGTCGCTCTAATTGCCGGAGTAGGGTTTTTTACGTTATTCATCCTGATTTTGATTAGCAAAGTAAAACGTGCGATTCAAAAGCAGCTCGATCAGTCACGCCTGCAAGTTCGTAACTTGGACAAAGAGCTTCAAAAATCGAGTAAGCAATTACTTGAGGTTCGCTCTGTTGTGGTTGGCCTTGGCCAGAAAGTGACTGAACAACAAGATCTTATCAAACATTTGACTGAACGTATTGTTGAGCTGGAACATGCGGATACCGATGGACGTTTGTACACACGTGCAACGAAAATGGTTCAGCTTGGCGCTGGGATTAACGAGTTAATTGAAGAATGTGAATTACCCAAAGCAGAAGCTGAGCTGATGATGTCTCTGCAGAACAAGCTTGCTGGTAAAGAGAAAATTCCTTCATTACGAAGCGACCCTTCATCGTACGATCAGCAACCCGATGCCTCTCGCGATCGCAGAGACCCGCCTCGACGTCGTTAAATTGAGCGCTTAAATCGTATTGAGCAATTGATGTTTATTACGTATTCCTCTTAAAAGAAGCTTCGGCTTCTTTTTTTATGCCTGTCCGATCTATATAGAACGATGTTTATAAGTGCTTGTATCTACGACAATATCTTGTTTGTTGATGAAAATGTGTAAATTGTGATGAGGTGGTAACAGTTTCTTACCGACTTTGTTCTATCGAAAACGCCTAGTCCTGTTTTGTCACCATGTTGGTGTGCTACTATAGTGCTCTCATTACTCGACTAAATTTACCTATGCTAGAAGTCTCAAATTTAACTGCTATTCGTGACGACAGGATTCTGTTTGAATCGTTGTCTTTTCAATTGAAACCAGGTGAGCTGGTTCAAGTTGAAGGTCGTAACGGTACCGGGAAAACGACACTCCTTAGGATTATTACTGGCTTAGGCGATCGCGATGACGGCACTATCTCTTGGGACGGTGAGTCTATTGAATCGAGTCGAGATGTTTATCATCAAAATTTACTTTTTCTTGGTCACCAAACAGGCGTAAAGCGCGAGCTTAGTGCTTATGAGAATCTGAGCTTTTATCAGTCGATTCACAGTGGCGGTACCAGCAAAGAAGAGCTTTATCACGCGCTGGCTCAAGTCGGGCTTGCGGGCAGAGAAGACGTACCTGCGGGGCAACTTTCAGCAGGCCAACAACGCCGAGTTGCGTTGGCTCGCCTTTGGTTGAGCAAGCAAATGTTGTGGATTCTTGATGAGCCGCTGACTGCCATTGATAAGCAGGGCGTGAAAGTTCTCGAATCTCTTTTTTCTCAGCATGCAGACAACGGTGGCATTGTGTTGTTAACCACACACCAAGATATGTTTGCTGATAGCCCGAAACTAAGAAAAATAAAGTTGGGTGAGTAATATGATCTCTTCAATGACCACGATTATCCGACGCGAACTGCTTATCGCGTTTCGACGTCAAGCGGATATCTTTAACCCTTTGTGGTTCTTCATCATTGTTATCACGCTTTTCCCTTTGAGTATTGGCCCAGAGCCAAACCTACTTGCGCGTATTGCTGCGGGTATTGTTTGGGTGGCCGCTTTGCTCTCTGCATTGCTCTCTTTAGAGCGTCTTTTCCGTGATGATTTTCAAGATGGCGCCCTTGAACAGATGATGCTGATGCCAATCCCGTTGCAGTTGGTAGTATTGTCCAAAGTCATAGCACACTGGTTGTTGACCGGGTTACCATTGATTTTAATCAGCCCATTATTGGCTGTTTTGTTGTCTTTAGATTTTGATACATGGCTCTCAGTTGTGTTGACCTTGCTGGTAGGAACACCCGCATTGAGTTTTATTGGTGCGATTGGTGTTGCGTTAACCGTTGGGTTACAGAAGGGCGGAGTCCTGTTAAGCCTGTTAATCTTGCCGCTTTACATCCCCATTTTAATCTTCGCGACGTCAGCAATTGACGCTGCGGCTTTGGGCGTTGCATACAACGGTCAATTGGCGGTGCTTGGGGCAATGTTAATGGGTGCGATGACTATGACGCCTTTTGCGATCAGTGCCGCACTTAGAGTAAGTGTGAACTGATTGGGGTTCCGTTATCGTATAGCCAATGTGAACCAAATGTGTCGATTGGACTCATAGAGTCAATAAAACTGAAAGCAAGACAAATAAAATTATTATAATTATAGCTTTAATAGCTGTAAGCAATATGAAGTAAGAGTGAGATTACAACATGTGGAAATGGCTCCATCCCTATGCCAAAGCAGAAACCTCTTATCAGCTTGCTGGTAAACTTTTGCCATGGTTTTCGATCCTAGCGCTATTGTGTCTATCCGTCGGTACCGTGTGGGGGCTTGCATTTGCGCCTTCTGATTACCAACAAGGCGATAGCTTCCGTATCATCTACATCCATGTTCCGTCTGCAATCTGGTCGATGGGCGTTTACATGTCGATGGCGATTGCTGCCTTTATCGGTTTGGTATGGCAGGTAAGGCTATCAGACATGGCCGCACTGGCGATGGCACCGATTGGCGCTGTGTTTACCTTCATTGCGTTACTAACTGGCGCAGTTTGGGGTAAACCAATGTGGGGTGCTTGGTGGGTTTGGGATGCGCGTTTAACCTCAGAGCTGATTCTTCTATTCCTATACTTGGGTGTGATCGCACTACACCACGCTTTTGACGACCAAAAAACAGCAGCGAAAGCGGCGGGTATCTTGGCTATCGTAGGCGTGATTAACCTCCCTATCATTCACTTCTCTGTAGAGTGGTGGAATACACTTCATCAAGGCGCGACCATTACTAAGTTCGCAAAACCTTCGATCTCAAGTGACATGCTATGGCCGCTTCTTCTTAACATCTTCGGCTTCGCCTTTTTCTTTGGTGCTGTGACTATGGTTCGTTTCCGTAACGAAATCATCAGTAAAGAGAGTCACCGTCCATGGGTTCGCAAGCTTGCGGCCGAAAAAGCGTAGTAGGGTAGGTAATTATGTATTTTGAATCTTTGAGTGATTTCTTTGCCATGGGGGGCTACGCCTCATATGTATGGAGTGCATTTGGAATCACATTTCTCGCGATGATCATTTTACTGGTCGTAAGCGTTCGTCGTGGTAAGCAATTACTAAATGAAGTACAAGCTAAGATTGATCGTCAGGCTCGTATCGATGCAGCAAAAAATATGGAGAACACTCTATGAACCCAAGACGTAAAAAGAGGCTGGGCATTGTCTTAGCGATCTTTTTTGGTATCAGTGCGACTGTTGGATTGATGGTTTACGCACTTAACCAGAACATGGATCTGTTCTACACACCAACTGAGCTGGTCAACGGCAAAGATGGTAAAAAACCTGAAGTTGGTCAACGCCTACGTATTGGTGGCATGGTCGTAGTCGGCTCTGTAAGCCGTGACAATGAATCACTACGTGTAAGCTTTGATTTGCAAGATGTAGGCCCTAAAGTAACGATTCTATACGATGGCATCCTTCCTGATCTTTTCCGTGAAGGCCAAGGTATTGTTGCTCAGGGTGTCCTTAAAAATGCAACGACAATCGAAGCGTTTGAGGTGTTGGCAAAGCACGATGAAGAGTACATGCCTTCTGAAGTTGCGGAAGCAATGAAGAAAACCCATGAGCCTTTGCAATACACGACTGAACAAAAAGAAGGAAATGCTCAATGATAGCCGAGATCGGCCATTTTGCGATGATCCTGTCCTTGGGACTTGCATTGCTGCTAAGCGTGCTCCCATTGTATGGAGCCGCTCGAAATAACACATTATTGATGAACAGCGCACGACCGTTGTCGTGGGGTATGTTCGGATTCTTAGCGATTTCGTTCTTTATCTTGTGTTACGCGTTCTACACCAATGATTTTACGATTCAATACGTAGCAAGTAACTCGAATAGCCAACTGCCTTGGTACTACCGAATTACGGCGGTTTGGGGCGCTCACGAAGGTTCATTACTGCTTTGGGTTCTCATCCAAGCGGGTTGGACTGTAGCAGTAGCGACATTCAGTCGTGGTATGCCTCAAGAGTCTGTGGCTCGCGTACTGGCTATCATGGGTTTGATTACTGTCGGCTTCTTGCTGTTCATTATCGTAACGTCTAACCCGTTCCTACGTACATTGCCTTTCTTCCCTGTAGATGGTCGCGACTTGAACCCACTACTGCAAGACCCGGGTTTGATTATTCACCCGCCAATGCTTTACATGGGTTATGTAGGTTTCTCGGTAGCGTTCTCTTTCGCCATCGCTTCTCTAATGAGTGGTCGTTTAGATACGGCATGGGCTCGTTGGTCTCGTCCTTGGACAATCGCAGCTTGGTTATTCCTAACAGTAGGTATCGCACTAGGCTCTTGGTGGGCTTACTACGAACTTGGCTGGGGTGGCTGGTGGTTCTGGGATCCAGTAGAAAACGCTTCATTCATGCCTTGGTTGGCTGGTACTGCGCTGATGCACTCACTAGCGGTAACAGAAAAGCGTGGCACATTTAAAGCTTGGACAGTATTGCTGGCTATCTCTGCATTCTCGCTAAGCTTACTAGGTACATTCTTAGTTCGTTCAGGCATCTTGGTATCGGTTCACGCGTTTGCGTCGGATCCTGCTCGCGGTATGTTTATCCTAGGTTTCCTAGTCTTCGTTATCGGTGGTTCACTGCTGTTGTTTGCTATTAAAGGCGCATCGGTTCGTGTTCGCGGTAACTTCGATCTGGTTTCTCGTGAAAACGCACTGCTTGGTAACAACATCTTACTGATTGCAGCGCTTGTCGTTGTGTTAGTCGGTACGCTACTGCCATTAGTTCACAAACAGTTAGGCTTGGGCTCGGTATCTATCGGTGCACCATTCTTTGATATGTTGTTCTTCTGGTTAATGATCCCGTTCTCGTTCCTGCTTGGTATCGGTCCTCTGATCCGATGGAAACGTGACAACCTGTCTAAGCTTGTTAAACCAATGCTGATTTCAGGTGCACTCTCACTTGGCTTGAGTGCGCTAATGGTTGCTCTACTGGCTGACCGCTTCAGTGGTACTGCGTTTGCTGGTTGGGTAATGGCGTTCTGGATCATCTTCATGCACGGCTTTGAGCTGCATGAGCGTGCGACTCACCGTCATACATTCTTGAAAGGTCTAACTAAGCTACCTCGTAGCCACTGGGCAATGATGTGTGGTCACATAGGTTTAGCCGTGACAGTGATTGGTATCGCGATGGTGCAAAACTACAGCATCGAACGTGATGTACGTCTGGCGCCAGGTGAAAGCTACCAGCTTGAAGAATACAGCTTCCTGTTTACAGGGGTTCGTGACAAAGATGGTCCTAACTACGATGGTTACATTGCTGACTTTGAAATTACTAAAGAAGGCAAATACATCAACACGCTTCACGCTGAAAAACGTTTCTACACCACAGCTAAGTCTATGATGACAGAAGCAGCGATTGACCGTGGCGTAACGCGCGACCTTTACATTGCAATGGGTGAACGTTTAGACGACAACAAATCTTGGGCTGTACGTATCTACTACAAACCATTTGTACGTTGGATCTGGGCAGGTTCTTTGATTATGTCGATTGGTGGCGCTATTGCTATCAGTGACCGTCGTTACCGTTTCCGTAAGCCAATCAAAAAGTCGGCTGAAGAGCAGGAGGCTTAATTCGAATGAACAAGAAGATTTTATTCATTCCATTGATTGCGTTCATGGTTCTAGCTGGAATCTTTGCAACGCAATTAATGCGCAACCAGTCGGGCGATGACCCAACTAAGCTAGAATCCGTATTGATTGGTAAGCCTGTTCCTGAGTTTGGTCTAGAAGACTTAGAACAACCAGGTAAGTTTCATGATCAAGCGATCTTTAAAGGCGAGCCACTGCTTCTTAACGTGTGGGCGACTTGGTGTCCTACTTGTTATGCAGAGCACTCTTACCTGAACAAGCTTGCGGATCAAGGCGTTAAGATCATTGGTCTTAACTACAAAGATGATCGCAACAAAGCGGTTGGTTGGCTAAAAGAGTTGGGTAACCCGTACCTAATTAGCCTGTTTGATGGTAATGGCATGCTAGGTCTTGACCTCGGCGTGTATGGCGCACCTGAAACTTTCCTAATTGATGCTAACGGTGTGGTTCGTTACCGCCATGTTGGTGATGTGAACCCGACCAACTGGGCATCGACGCTTGAGCCGATGTATCAAGAGTTGTTGGAGGAATCGAAATGATTAGAAAGGCATTGATTACTCTATTTGCTACGTTCGCAATCTCAGCGACGGTTTCTGCTGCACCTATCGAATTTCATGAATTTGATACCGTAGATCAAGAGCAGCAGTTCAAAGAGCTAAGCAATACATTACGCTGCCCTAAATGTCAGAACAACACGATTGGTGATTCGAACGCTGAGTTAGCGGTCGACTTACGTCAAAAAGTGTACGAGATGACAAAAGACGGTAAGTCGAAGCAAGATATCATTGATTACATGATTGCTCGCTACGGTAACTTTGTGACTTACAATCCACCACTGACACTAGCAACATCGATCCTTTGGATTGGTCCGTTTGCGGTTGTTGTGTTTGGATTTGGTTTGATTATTTTACGAAGCAGAAAGTCAAAATCAAAAGCAGCAGTAGAGTCAGATCAAGACTGGGATGCAGACAAAGAAGCTCGCTTAAAAGCGTTACTCGATGAAGAGAACGACGGAGATAAGAAGTAATGACTCTATTTTGGATTTCTACCATTATCCTTTCGCTAGCGGCAATTTTCTTAATTGTTCTGCCCTTTATTAACAAGAAGGCAAACAATGACGAGATGCTTCGCGACGAGTTGAACAAAGCATTCTATAAAGATCGTCTTGTCGAGTTAGAAGTAGAAGCAGAGGAAGGTCTTGTTGATAACCAACAAGAACTGATCGCTGATTTGAAACAGTCTCTGCTTGATGATGTTCCTGCACAAGAAGAGGTGAAGAAAACTCAAATCTCTACGCTTGGTGTGGTTGTACCGTCGATCATTCTTGTCGTCGTTGTGACTTATGGTTTGTACTTTAAGTTCGGTGCACTGGACAAAGTTCAACACTGGCAAGAAGTGAGCTCGAACCTTCCTGAATTGTCTAAAAAGCTAATGTCATCGGAAGGTGGTGCACTAACGGATGATGAACTGGAAGATTTGACTCTGGCGCTTCGTACTCGTCTGCATTACCAACCAAAAGATTCAACAGGTTGGTTGCTACTCGGTCGTATTGCACTGGCTAACCGCGACGCTGAAACAGCAAAAGATTCTATGGAACGAGCTTACAAGCTTGAACCTAAGAATGAAGATGTTCAGTTAGGTTTCGCACAAGCACTGATGCTTTCTCCTGATGAAGCTGATCAAAACCAAGCTCGTTTGATTTTGAGCCGTTTGATTCAAAACGATTACGTTGACCTTCGTGTGTTCTCACTGCTTGCGTTTGATGCGTTTGAGCGTCAAGACTACCCAGGTGCGGTGAAGTACTGGAGCATCATGCAGCAGATGATTGGTCCACAAGACAGTCGCTATGAAATGCTTTCGCGCAGTATTGAAAGTGCTCAGAAGAAAATGGGCGACAATATGGGTGTCGACCAAGGTAAGACTGTTGCTGTAACGCTCGATCTATCTGCAGACGTGAATGCTGACCCTAACTCAGTGTTAATTGTTTCAGTACACAGAGCAGATGGTTCTCCAATGCCTATCGCAGCCGCTCGTTACCCACTAGGGACTTTCCCTCGTACGGTTGTGCTAGATGACGGCAACAGCATGCTGGAAGGACAAGAGCTGTCTAGCCTTGAAACTCTGATGGTTAGAGCTAGGCTTGATACAGACGGCAACGTTTCAACTCGCGAAGGCGATTGGTACGGTGAAAGTGAAGTGGTTGAACTGGGTGCTCCAGTTACCATTGATATCAATAAGCAATATTAATCATCACTTTGCATAGGTGTTAGCTATTCCGATTTGCAGATAAACGGTATAGACTTAGCCAAACAATTGAGGCCAGCGATTGCTGGCCTTTTTTATTATTTGAATTCCTTATGGAAAAGGTGATATGTCTGTCAGTGTTTTAAGACTCTCGAGTTTACTTTTTATCGCAAGCTTAACGGTTGGGTGTTCAAGTGCGCCGGACGAAAGTGTTGACGATGATAACCTCGAAACCTCTGAATACGTCGAAGAGTCCCACCCGAATGATCCTTTTGAAGGCTTCAACCGAGCGATGTGGGATATCAACTACGAATATCTAGATCCTTATTTAGTTCGCCCTGTTTCCCTCGCTTATGTTGACTACACCCCTGTGCCAGTACGTTCTGGTATATCCAATTTTCTAGCCAACTTAGACGAACCATCAAGCATGGTGAATAACCTTATTATGGGCAATGGTGAAAAAGCACTCGACCATTTCAATCGTTTTTGGATTAACTCAACGATTGGTTTGTTAGGCTTAATCGATATTGCCAGCGAAGCGGGGATCACCAAATACGATGATAAGTCGTTCTCTGATGCGATTGGTCATTACGGGGTAGGGAATGGTCCCTACTTCATGGTGCCGGGTTATGGCCCAATAACAACGCGTGAAGTAACTGAAACCGTTGATGGTATGTATGTGCCTCTGTCTTTCTTGAACTTCTGGGCTAGCTTAGGTAAGTGGGCATTTGAAGGTATGGAGACTCGCGCTCAGTTAGTGTCACAAGAATCACTATTGGACGACTCGCCAGATCCATATGCTTTGACTCGTGAGGTCTACATTCAACGTCGTGACTTTAAAGCCGAAATTGAACCTGAAGAGTTTGATCTCGAAGAAGAAGACTTCATTGATGGTTATCTAGAAGATTACTAGAAATACGTTTTAGAAAATCGACAAAAGAAAGGCTCGATGTTGATACAACATCGAGCCTTTTTAATGCTTGTTACTTTAGATTAAGTAAAACAGATTAGAAGCGGTAGTTAGCTTGTACACCAACTAGCCAAACATTACCCGTTGTTGTACCAATAAATTGGCCGCCAACAGCTTCGGCTGCATCGTCAGATGCGTAACCGCGAGATTCTGTGATGGGAGCATCTTTAGCAATGATGTAAGTAAAGCCAGCATCCAATGAAAGCTGTTCAGACCATTGGTAACCAGCACCAACACTTAACCATGTGCGGTCAGTTTCTGGAATAGTGATAGTACGGTTTTTATCGCTAACTGCAGAAGTATCGTAAGCCACACCTGTACGTAGTGCCAGTTTAGGGTCAATTTGGTAAGTTGCGCCTACAGCAAAGCGATAGTTATCTTCCCAATTCTCAACCTTAACTGTATGGCTACCATATGTATCTAGCTCAGCTTGCAATTTTTCGAAAGAACTCCAGTCAGTCCAATTAAAACTAGCATGGATTGCAAGTGCTTTAGTGAGTTGATGGAAACTTGCAAGCTCTGCTGTTGCAGGAAGTGCTAACATCATATGTCCATTGTCACGTTGACCAGGTGTCATGCCAAAGCCGATGCCTTCTGCGTGACCTTCTAACTTCAGCTCAACCTCAGACTTGTAGGCAAAACCGATACGGTGGTCTTCGTTGATCTGCCACGCTGTACCTACTTGCCAACCCCAAGCGGTGTCTTCACCTTCCATATATTTCAGTGTAGTGCCTTCTGGAGCTGAGATCGGCATTTGGTTTGAATCTAGACCAATTGCATTTTTCGCTGGTGCTGTTGCACCGAAGCTGCCTTCACCCATAACGTAACGGATACCGCCACCAATGCTTACTTGCTCAACAACTTGATAAGCGAAGTTTAAGTTAGCTTCTTTAGTGATTACGCTTGCTTCGTTACCGAAATGAGATGCGTTGAAGTCGTCACCTAAATTCGTTTCCATTCCGTAATTCGTGCCAAATGCAAAACCGATAGCAAACTTTTCGTTGTAACGGTGAGAAATGTAAAGATTCGGGATAATAGCGTCATCTGCGAAATCGTTTGAAGATGCTTGGCTTGTACCTAACGCTGGGTGAGCGTGGTTTACTTCACCTTTAACATCAATGTTAGGGTTAACGTAAATACCACCAACAGAAACTTGTGTACCTTCTAGGTAAGTCAGCATTGCAGGGTTACGCCATTGAGCATCTGCACCGTCTGCCATTGCTGCTTCACCAGCGTATGCGCGGCCTAGGCCTGTTGCCGAGTATTCTGCTAGTTGAAAACCTGCCGCGTGAGTTACGGTAGAAGTCGAAAGTAGTCCAACTGCCACAGCAGCAGATAGAAGAGTCTTATTCATTTTCATTATTATGTTCGCTGAATCATAAGTATTTAGTGGCGTGATTCTACTTTTAGAGTCATTACTTTAAAAATGAAATTCGAATAAAACAGTGTTTTAGGGATTTAATGAGTAAATGTGTTTAATTATTAGAGAAATAATCTAAATGTTTCGGCTGTGTTGCGAAGTTTGAGCGTACACTTGTAGTCATATATTGGTCTTGCAGGCTACAGCTGTAAGCTTAAATTGAAGTGGGTCAGTGGTTTAGGTAATAAAAAAGGGTCGCATAATGCGACCCTTTGGGGATAAATTATTAGCTTATATTAGAAGCTACGGCTGTACTGCAGACCCATCAGGATTGCATCAGCATGTGTTGTTGCGTTAACACCGGTTGAAAGCCCAGGAGCGACTGGCGTAGTTTCTGATACATCTACATCATCACCCATTAGGTATGTGAAGCCGAAGTCAACATTAGAAACTGTGTCAATGTGGTATGTGAAACCAGCAGAGAACCATTGACGATCAGAATCTGGAACAGAAATTGAAGTCAGTTCATCCTGTGCACTTGTGTCGTACATGTAACCTGCACGAAGAGTCCAATCAGAGTTTAGGTAGTATGTACCACCAATAGCGTAGTGCCAGCCATCTTGCCATTGGTATTGTTTCGCATACGACGAGCCAAGAGGTGAGCCTTGTAAGTTTTCAAAGTCGATTTGATCGAATGCACCCCAACCAATCCATTGTACAGAGTAGTGAACTGCGAATTTAGTATCTTCGATTTTGTGGTAACCCGAGAATTCAGCGATATCAGGTAAAGGTAAGGTGATTTCTTGGCCTTTATCATCTTTAGCTGTGATCTCTGGACTGTAGCGGTAAGCTAAGCCGAAGCGGTTGTTTTCGTCTAGTTCATATACAGTACCAACATTGAAGCCCACAGCCCAACCATCAGCCTCATCAACATCGACTAATGTTGTTCCGGCAGGAACTAAACCGCCACTAGCTACACCTAGAGCTGCACTAGTTTCTCTTTTCATGGTGCCTTGACCGTAAATAAGGTCTAAACCTGCACCAAAGCTCCATTGTTTATTCAGTCGGTATGAACCAGCAAGGCCAAAGTTAATGCTCTGAACATCTGTTAAGCCGCCGTATTCAGCTGCAGTATAACTATCATCAAACTCTGTCTTAGTACCGAAGTTTGAGTACGCATTAACACCCCAAGCGAATTTATCATTTACTGGAACGATAAGGTGGATATTTGGCGCGATAGATGTATCACCAACATCATCCGTGTCGGCAACCGGAATTGGACTGCCATTAATATTGTATTCAGCATCGTTTACTTCAATCATTGAAGTAATGCTTTCAAAACCAAGCGAAAGCTCAGTTTTGTCAAATAGTGCCATTGCTGCAGGGTTACGTGCCATTACTGACGCGTTATCTGCGATTACTGCATCACCAGCGAAAGCACGGCCGATGCCGGTTGCTGATTGTGCGTTAAGTTGGAAACCTGCTGCCATCGCTTGCGAAGACGCCAGTGTAATTGTTACTGCTAAAAGAGACTTTTTAAACAGACGCGTGTTGTTGGTAGTCATTCATTTATTCCTTTATATATCCGCCTCTACAGGGCGATTAATTTGAGCAATTGCTCAATGGTGGCTGATCCTATTCGCAAGTATACGATATACAAATCCGACCATTGGGAATTTTGAGTGGAAAATTATGGAAATGACGCCTATCTGGCACGAAAATGGTGTGAAATGCTGTTTTTTAGAGTTTTAACTCTAGAGGTATTGGTGGTGTGAATGGTTTTGTGGTTTATTTATAAATAAAGCCCAGCAATATCAGTAATATAATTGCTGGGCCTTTTGTGACGGGGCTTTAAGAGCGAATTAGCTCATTGGTTTGATCATTTTTGTCAGCTTTTCGGCGATTTTGGAAACATCCTCACCATTTTCACCCACAAGGATTAAGCTGCTGCCATCTACGGGTGTTACCGAGCCGGACATGCCTTTTTCATCAAAATCGATAGGTTTGTCTGTTGGAATACCGGTTAAAAACAGTGTTACTTTGCCTTTTGCGCCTTGGAAGACCATATGTACTGCGTTGGATTTACCAAAGCCACAGTGGTTTAGGTAATAAACATGGTAAGGGAAAGCGTCATCAAACTGAAAAGCAAATGGGTTCATTTTTGCGTTGATCTGCTGCGATGTAACCTGTTCATCGATGCTACTAACAAAGCTCTTCTCATCAACAACATGCTTCATCGCTGTATCAACTAAACTAGCTTGCGCAGGTGAAACGAATGCATTTCCCCAATTCACTTGGCCAACTAATAAACCTGCAACGAATGCTACTGAGGCGGCCATTGCCATTGCTCGTCTCGCAAACGTTGGCCTTACTACTTTGCTTTCTTCGCTTGAGGTCTGATTGAACAGAATACGATCAGCAAGATCGTCTGGCACATCCACATTCATCGCAGAGTGGATCTGTTTATCAAGCGCTAGTACATCGTCTAAGAAGTTACTATTGGCTTCGCTATTCGCGGTCGCATCAACAATATCTTGTGTACGTTGTTTAGGTTCCGACAATACACGACGACGAAATTCCAAATCATCCATTATGTTGCCCCCTCTCTGCCTCTTCTGTATCCAACAGCTCTTTCAACTGATTTCGAGCTCTGAATAAACGTGTCATCACCGTGTTTTTGTTGAGATCGAGAATATCGGCAATCTCATCACCACTAAAACCACCAATCACTTGCAAGAAGAGAGGTTCACGGTAATCAATTTCAAGTTTCATGATCTGGGCTTGCAACCACTGATGCTGATGGTGCGGGTCATCACTGACACTAGCATCGTTACCGTGATCGTCGATATCAACCAGATCAAACTGTTTGCGTTCAAAACGTCGAGCGTTCTCGCGTCTCAAGATGGTAATCAGCCAAGATTTGGCGGCTTTTTCATCTTGAAGGCTATCGAGTGACTTCCATGCACGAAGGCAAGTTTCTTGAACTAAGTCTTCGGCAATGCTTTTGTCTTTGCATAACCAATAGGCGTAGCGAAAGAGGTCACGATGATAGGCGCGCACAAGTGCTTCGTATTTTCTTTGTTTGTCCATATCAGAGTTGACCGGACGCTTGGCTGTTTTCTTTCCAAACATTTTTATTATTGACACACGAGCCTCCATAATTGCTCTGCGTATAGCTGTCCTCTATACGTTGTGCTTCGTTTTTATATTTTTAGAGCTAACGATCGGCAGGAAATCGTAAAATCACATTAAAATTGATCTACTTCAAAATCTAAGGCCTCGAACTCGTTATAGTACACCTTGTCGTCTAGTTAGTCATTCGTGGCTAGCATGTTGAGCAAGACGACACTTCCTTTTGAAGGCTGACTTTACTTTCTCCTAATCAGGAAACTGATTATTTCAATTGGCGCTAAGTTAATTGCTTTATATACATTCCGACCACACAGCTTTGTGTGGTTTTTTTTGCCTCAAGAAAACCATTCCCTACACAGCGATAACAGTCTTTGCTTACAATAGTTTAGTCTCTTACGACAACCTTTCCCCCAAAAAGGTTCGCCTGAATGCGCAGTTATATTTTCAAACAGTGAGATACTCGTATCACGTTTATTTAAACGCTCGTTTGATTTAATTAACAACTTCTTTACAATGCTTCAGGTCAGACCTCTTAACTTTAAGGAGAAACCATGGGCAAACAGGAAGTCAAAACGCGTTCTGGAGAACGTGTTGCCGTTGTCGCTGGATTACGAACCCCATTTGCTCGTCAGAGCACAGAATTTAGCCAAGTGCCTGCGGTTGACCTAGGCAAAATGGTTGTGAGCGAAATGCTTGCAAGAACGGATGTCGATCCTGCGCTTATCGAACAAGTTGTGTTCGGCCAAGTAGTGCAAATGCCAGAAGCGCCGAACATTGCGCGTGAAATCGTGTTGGGCACAGGCATGAACATCAATACCGATGCCTACAGTGTCACACGAGCATGTGCGACCAGCTTCCAAGCGGCAGTTAACGTGACCGAAAGCATTATGGCTGGCACGATTGATATCGGTATTGCGGGCGGTGCGGACTCTTCTTCTGTATTGCCTATCGGTGTTTCGAAAAAGTTAGCGGCAAATCTATTAGCGCTGAGTAAAACGAAAACTATGGGTCAAAAGCTGAAGATTCTTAAAACGCTTTCCGTAAAAGATTTGATGCCAGTACCACCTGCAGTTGCTGAATACTCGACCGGTTTATCCATGGGACAAACGGCTGAGCAAATGGCTAAGACGCATGGTATTACTCGCGAAGCTCAAGATGCACTTGCTCACCGTTCTCACTCTTTGGCTTCTCAGGCATGGAAAGAAGGCAAGATTAAAGACGAAGTGATGACTGCATTCCCGGCGCCTTACAAAAAGTATCTAGCGGAAGACAACAACATTCGCCACGACTCAACGGTTGAAGGTTACGCTAAGCTGCGTCCTGCTTTTGATAGAAAGTACGGCAGTGTAACGGCAGCCAATGCTACGCCTCTTACCGATGGCGGTGCAGCAGTGATGTTGATGCGCGAAGGTAAAGCGAAAGAACTAGGCTTAGAAGTGCTTGGTTATATTCGTGGTTATGCGTTCTCAGCGATTGGTGTTGAAACAGATATGCTGATGGGCCCGACTTACGCGACCTCACAAGTATTAAAGAACACCGGTTTAGAGTTGTCAGACCTAACACTGATCGAAATGCACGAAGCATTCGCTGCCCAAGTTTTGGCTAACGTGAAAATGTTCGCAAGCGATGAGTTTGCACAGAAGAATCTTGGCCGCGACAAAGCGATCGGTGAGATTGATATGGAGAAGTTCAACGTGCTGGGTAGCTCGATTGCTTACGGACATCCGTTTGCAGCGACTGGCGCACGCATGATGACTCAAACATTACGTGAACTGAAACGTCGCGGTGGCGGCTTGGCACTGAACACAGCGTGTGCGGCTGGTGGTTTAGGTGCAGCAATGATCTTGGAGGTAGAATAATGTCTACGACTCTTGATGCAACAACAGAAAAAGAAACAGTCGCTCAACCAGATTCAACCTCTGCGACTGAATCAACCAAAAAGAAAGCGACAGCATTTACTCTCAATATCGATGAGCAAGATATTGCTTGGTTAGCGATTGATGTACCAAACGAGAAAATGAACACGCTGCAAGCGGCTTTTGCTGAAGAAATGAAAGCCATCTTCGAGCAACTCAAAGAAAAGCAAAGCCGAGTTAAGGGCCTAATCGTTCATTCTCTTAAGCCAGATAACTTTATCGCTGGTGCTGATGTAAGAATGCTTGATGCGTGTAAAACGGCTGACGAAGCACAGTCTCTGGCTCGCCAAGGGCAGGAGATGTTCCAAACGCTTTCTGAACTACCGTACCCAGTAGTCGCAGCGATTCACGGCCCATGTTTAGGTGGTGGTTTAGAGCTTGCACTGGCGTGTGATTACCGTGTATGTACCGATTCAGATAAGACTCGCGTTGGTCTGCCAGAAGTACAGTTAGGTCTGTTACCAGGCTCTGGCGGTACACAGCGTCTACCTCGCCTTATTGGTTTGTTGCCATCTCTTGACCTAATCCTTACGGGTAAGCAACTGCGCGCTAAGAAAGCGAAATCGCTCGGTGTTGTCGATGCTTGTGTGCCTGAAACTATCCTGCTTGAAGTCGCTAAAAGCTTTGTTGAAAAGAATACGGGCAGTAAAAAAGGTAAGCGCCTTGCGTCGAAAAGCCAAGCGTCGACCAAAGAAAAGCTGATTTCACGTAACGGCCTTGGTCGTAAAGTGATTTTTGAACAAGCTTCTAAGAAGACCAATCAGAAAACACGCGGCAATTACCCAGCAGCGGATGCGATTTTAGACGTGATTCGTTATGGCCTTGAGAACGGCTTTGATAAAGGTCTTCAGTATGAAGCGAAGCGTTTCTCAGAACTGGTTATGACTTCAGAGTCTAAAGCCCTTCGTTCGATTTTCTTTGCAACCACGGAAATGAAAAAAGAACACGGCGCAGACGCAGAACCCAAAGCGGTTAAGCGTGTTGGTGTGCTAGGCGGTGGTCTTATGGGCGCAGGCATCAGCCATGTCAGTGTTGCTAAGGCGAAAGTGCCTGTACGCATTAAAGACGTATCAAATGAAGGTGTACTGAACGCGCTTAACTACAACTTCAAGTTGTTCGATAAGCAGCGTAAGCGTCGCATTCTGAGCCGAGCGGGCCTTGAAAGTAAGATGCTTCAACTGTCTGGTGGTATCGACTTTACGAGCTTTAATCACACCGATGTGGTGATTGAAGCGGTATTTGAAGACCTCGACCTTAAGCAGTCAATGGTTGCGGACATCGAAGCCAATGCCAAGCCAGAGACTATTTTCGCGACGAATACGTCTTCATTGCCGATCCATAAGATTGCGGAGAAGGCGCAGCGACCAGAAAACGTGGTCGGTCTTCACTACTTCAGCCCAGCCGAAAAAATGCCGCTAGTAGAAGTTATCCCTCATGAAACGACGTCAGAAGAGACGATTTCTACGGTTGTTGCATTAGCGAAGAAGCAAGGTAAAACGCCGATTGTTGTGAAAGACACGGCTGGTTTTTATGTGAACCGTATTCTTGCTCCGTACATGAACGAAGCAGCGCATTTACTGCTAGCGAACGAGCCGATTGAAAAGCTCGACAGTACGTTATTGGACTTCGGTTTCCCGGTTGGTCCTATCACTTTATTAGATGAGGTGGGTGTTGATATCGGTGCGAAGATCATTCCGATTTTAGTGAATGAGCTTGGCGATCGTTTCCAAGGTCCTGATGTGTTCGATATTCTTTTGAATGACAATCGTAAAGGCCGCAAGAGTGGTAAAGGTTTCTACACTTACAAAGGCAAGAAGAAGGAAGTGGATAAGTCAGTTTACAAGCTGCTTAAGCTGCAACCAGATCCTAAGTTGAGCGATAACGATATCGCGATGCGCTGTGTGTTACCTATGCTAAACGAAGCGGTTCGTTGTCTAGACGACGGCATTATCCGCAGCCCTCGTGATGGTGATATCGGTGCGATTTTCGGTATCGGTTTCCCGCCATTCCTAGGTGGTCCGTTCCGTTATATGGATCAAATCGGCATTAAGTCACTGGTTGAGATGATGAACGATTTCGCTAAGAAGTACGGTGATCGTTTCGCGCCATGTGATGGCCTACTGACACGTGCTGGATTGGGTGAGTCTTTCTACAAGTAACTCTCTAACTCATTGATTAAGAAGCCCGTATCAAGCAATTAATGCGGGCTTTTCTGTTTTATGAACGAGTGTGAAAGGAATGAGATTCCCGACTCAGTCGTTCCTCCTTCTCGGGAATGATGATTGATAGATAAAAAGTAAGTTATTGCGTTGATTAGAAAGGTGGTCAAACACACGTCAATCAAAACTACCGTCATCTCCTAAAGCGACGAAGGAGCGTAATAGGAGATCTGCTTTTGGGCTGCATCCAATAAAAAAGGTTGATGCTTTCACATCAACCTTATGATTTTCATTCCAGCTTTATCAGCCTAGCTCAGTATCTTTCGGGCGTAACTGAAACTCATCAATAGAGCCAATTTCAACACCTGCTGACAGCTTCTCTTCCTCATTATGAGCATTACCGTGAGCATGCATAATCAGGCGATTTGCCGTGCGTGGTTTTAGCTGGCTAACCACAAAACGCATCATGTCTGAGCGAGTTAACCCCTTAAGGTCTTCCAATACGCGCTCTCTCTGGTTGAACTCAACATCCTTATTGCCTATCGCAACCCATAAGCGCTGAGCACGCCCTCGCAAAGTCGTATCTGGTGTCGAAATCTGATTCCAGAGGCCGCGTTTACTGCTGTGCCATTGGTAGTCGTTAAGCTCTAACAACACCATATAAAAGGCGTTGAGAAACTCGTCTATCGAGGTTAATAAGTCTGCTGGAGCAGCATTAGGTGATTGTACATACAACACAATACCTGGGTGTCGGTTGAGCGGCATGTTGCCTGTGCCGACCATGTAACCTAGCTGCTGCTTGGTTCGTATCTCATGGAAGAAAGTGGCTGACATTAAGTGGTTTGCCAGTGAATACAGCGCAATGTTTTTAGGCGAGATATCCGGGCACTGGTAATAAACAACGATTGCCGAATCATCTTGGTTGCACACCACCTCACGTTGGAAGCTGCCGTTTTCACCCAGCATAATTAGCGGACGCAGCGACTCTTCGTAAGCCTGATCTTGAACGCGCAGTGCATCTTTTAGCGTTTCTGCCATTTTGTGTGCATCGGCTTTCTTCCAGTCGCCATACACAAACATCTCAACATGCAGTTCCGCTAAGATTGCTTGAACGAAAGAAGAGAGCTCATCGACTTCTATCGTTTCCAGAGCTTCAATTAACACCGAATAGGGCGGATTATTTGGCTGAAGTATCCCAGTCATCGCATTAAACAGCTGTGAAATAGGGCGATCTTGCGACGCGTTATTCCAGTTTCTGAGTAATTGATGCTTAATCGTTTCGAAGCGTGCTGGACTAAAGTCGCGTGCTTGGAAGCGTTCAAGAATCATATTGAGTAGTTGTGGCTGTTTCTCGCTAAATCCAGACAGAGTGAGAGTTACCCCGCCTTGATGGGTATACATGTTGTAACCCATACCGGCGATTTCAGCCTGATAGGTGTCTTTTTCCAGAGAGTCTAGGAACATCTCTACACACAAGCGTGTTTTTACGATATTTCTCGGGCTGGCGACTGAGTGCGGGCTGTCGATAGCGACATATACCACACCTTTAGGTACTCGAAATTGATGGTCTTGCAGGTGCCATAGCTTAAAGCCGTCGAGCTCTTCTAAAAGTTGTGGGTATTTAGCATCACCTTCGAGCTCAGTTGGGTCTAGATCGTAGCAAATAAATGGGTTCTTACTTGGGAGCTCAAACTGCCAACCGGGGTTAATGCACGTAAAGCATTGAACTTGTTCTGCGCTAAAAGGCGTGACTGAGTAGGGCGTAAAATACCATTTTGCTTCTCTGTCATACTCGAAACCTTGAGCAACAATGGTTGCACGCATATTGTCGACGTTTAAATAAGGAAGCAAAGAACGTTGTAATTCGTCATCGAAATGCGACATTTTGTAATCGCCATACACTACATCTTGTTCTTGGTAGTGTTGCATGTTGATAACAAGGTGGCTGACGACATCAAGCGGCTTTGCTGGCTCTTGAAAGCGGAAAGCTGACTCTAAAACGGCACGTTTTTCTAGGTAACGCCACTCTTCTATGCCTTGTTGTTCTACTAATTTGATGTACTGAAATATCGCTTGGATGATGTTATCGGTTTTGGTTAAACCTTCGATGGTCAATGAGCAGCTGACCGTGAAATCACGGTAGTTACTGCCGCTCGCCCCACCACCCGCAGAGAGGGATGTTATCCAACCTTTCTCTTTGAGTTGCATCATCAAGCTACCTTCTCCTTCGTAACCCAATAGGTGTGCGAAGAATGACAGTGGTTTAACACCGTAGTGTTCGTCCATGCTTGGCATCGGGAAGGTTAAGATAAGTTTTCGCACTTCTTTAATCGGCTCAACACGGACTTGAACGCCCGTGCTTAACTCGCCGATAATCGGTACTTCAACCTTCTTGCCTTGCAGGTTGTGATTGGTAATCGAGCTAAAGCGATCCTCAACCCAGCCTTGCATCTCATCTAAGGGTTGATTGCCAGACAGAGTCAGCGTCATCAGGTCTGCAGAATATTGTTGCTGGTGGAAAGTTAAAATCTCTTGTCGAATCGTCTCGCCGTTTCTGTCGCCCAACGTATCGATATTACCGACAGAAAACTTCGAGAATGGGTGATTGTGATTCACCAGTTCTTTGGTAACTTGGTACAAGCGTCGCGAATCGTCGTTGAGTTTCATCTTATATTCGGAATCAACGGCTTGACGTTCTTTATCTAATGCCTCTTCGTTGAACAGCGGAGCGGTAAAAAATTGGCTGAAGCGATCGAGTGCGGTTTCAAACGCATTCAATTCAACATCAAAAAAGAAGCAGGTGTGCTCTGTTCCTGTCCAAGCATTGTTGCTGCCGCCATGCTGGCTGATAAAACTTTGGAACTCTCCGACCTTTGGATACTTTTCAGTTCCTAAAAATAGCATATGCTCTAAGTAGTGAGCTAAACCCTCTCGGTCTGTAGGGTCATCAAAATGCCCCACATTGACGGCTAATGCGGCTGCTGCTTTTTGAGCATTTTGGTCCTGAACTAACAGTACACGTAACCCGTTATTTAAGGTTATGTAGCGGTATTGATGTTCATCATTTGGGCTTAAGTGCACAGGAGCATCTCCAGAGAAGGTGGTTTTTAAATTATGTACCCGATGATTCGGCGTGCAAACCTTGTAATCATATTTTGGGATATGAAGTGCTTTTTGGCGATTTCTAAATCACTTTTATCGATTTTTATCAGTAATTTATTTTCTTTTAACAAGATTGTTAAGAAAGTCGAACTCTTTGGCAAGTGACTTGATATAATTATTTATATTGACTGCGGTTTCTCTGGATTGAGAGCCAAACCTAAGTAGCGTTTCGCTGATATATGGGATATATCGACTTTCGACATGTTACGAAGACAGGATTGAACATGAAAATATTCATTATGCGCCACGGTGAAGCAGAACATTTTGCGGATTCGGATGCAGAACGAGCGTTGACCAAGCGCGGGAAAATGGCTTCTCTTGCAGTGGCACAAGCTGCAAATGAGCAGGGGATTAGTCAATTCGATAAAGTGCTGGTGAGTCCATATTTAAGGGCACAAGAAACGTGGTTAGAGATATCTCAGGCATTTTCTGGAAAGAAAGTCGAAACCTGTGATGATATTACGCCTTATGGTATGTCCGACGATGTGTTTGATTTGACCTTAGCAATGGCTGAAGTAGAAAAACTAGAGACCATTTTATTTGTTTCTCATTTACCTCTAGTGGGCTACCTAACAGCAGAGTTTGCAACGGGCATGGCACCGCCTATGTTTCCCACTTCGGGCTTAGCGTGTATCGACTTCAATCTTGAGACACAAAAAGGTGAGTTACTTTGGAACATCAATCCATAGTGAAAGTGAAGACAACCTTTCAATTGGAATACTAAAGTGAAAAGGGCATCTCAATGATTTGAGATGCCCTTTTTTGTTTTTGGTGATGGAGCGATTCGCAAGCCAGCATTACTTCTCAGGAATCGAAAGCAGTACCAACAACGCACCGTTACCGCCAAATTCTAATGGCGCTTGGTGAAAAGCCATCACATCAGGGTGTTGTGCTAACCACAACGGCACTTTCTGTTTAAGGATGTGTTTACCGATACCATGCTGAACACAGGCACACGCCACGCTCTCTTTTACGCAGTGCGCAATCATAGCGCCAAGTTCACGTTTGGCTTCTTGTTGAGTCATACCATGCATATCGAGATACACATCAGGAACGTAGACACCGCGACGTAGACGCTTTACCTCATATTTCGAGACATCATCACGCGCATAGCGTGTCGGACCCTCTTCGCTAAGGTGTGGAATGAACTCATCCGAGAAATAAAACTCGCTATCACTGGCTTGTCTTGCCGTTCGAGTAATTTCTTTTTGCTTGGCATTTCTTTTTGGCTGCTGGACTATGGTATCCTGTTGCAACTTTTTAACGCCCTTTACTGCATCGTTGAACAGGGCGAAATCGTCATCGAAGTCGGTGTCTTTTTTGCTCATCAGGTTATGAATTCTAATTAGAAACGTAATTAGCAGTATTGTAGCGCTTTTCGGAGACAATTTTGGATAAGATTTTTGTAGAAGAAGCGGTATCAGAACTACACACGCTTCAAGATGTGATTCGTTGGACTGTTAGCCGCTTTAACGCAGCGGGCCTATTTTATGGTCACGGCACTGATAACGCGTGGGATGAGGCAGTACAACTTATCTTACCTACTCTTTATCTGCCGATTGATGTTCCTTCGCATGTGATGAACTCTCGTCTAACGAGCAGCGAGCGTCTGCGTATTGTTGAGCGCGTAATTAAGCGTATTAATGATCGTACACCAACGGCTTACCTAACCAACAAAGCTTGGTTCTGTGGTCTTGAGTTCTTCGTTGATGAGCGTGTTCTCGTACCTCGTTCTCCAATTGGTGAGCTGATCGAAGCTCAATTCCAACCTTGGTTAACTGAAGAACCAGCTCGCATCATGGATATGTGTACGGGTAGTGGTTGTATTGCTATTGCTTGTGCTCACGCATTCCCTGAAGCAGAAGTTGACGCAATTGACATCTCTACTGATGCATTGCAAGTTGCAGAGCAGAACGTTCAAGATCACGGCATGGAGCAACAAGTGTTCCCAATCCGTTCTGATCTGTTCCGTGATCTGCCAAAAGAGAAATACAACCTGATCGTATCTAACCCGCCTTATGTGGACGAAGAAGATATGAATAGCCTGCCGGATGAGTTTACTCATGAACCAGAACTTGGCTTAGCTGCGGGTACAGATGGTCTGAAATTGGTTCGCCGTATCCTAGCTAACGCACCAGACTACCTAACTGACGACGGTATTCTTATCTGTGAAGTAGGTAACTCAATGGTTCACATGATGGATCAGTACCCTGAGATTCCATTCACTTGGATTGAATTCTCTAACGGTGGTCACGGCGTATTCATGATCACTCGCGAACAGCTCGTTGCTTGTGCTGATGAGTTCTCTATCTACAAAGACTAGTTAATAACGGCTAGTTTTTAGCTTCGTACTTGGTAAGACGTTCTATTTGAAACGTTTTAATTTAAACGCCATGCAGCAATGCATGGCGTTTTTTATTGCCGCCATTTTGGGATTAAGTAATCAACGCAGAATAAATAATGTTCAATATTTAGTTGCCTAATATGCATAGCTATTACATATTGGTGACTAATGTTTAGCCGATTTAGTGAGTTAAGGAGAATTCGCGATGAGCTTTGATACATGGATTTATTATTTGTTGGCAGTACTGATTTTAACGGCATCGCCGGGCCCAAGTTCTTTATTGTGTATGACCAAAGGTGTGCAATCGGGCTTTAAATTATCAATATTTACTGCCTTGGGGAGCTTAACTGCGATTACTGGTATTTTAACTTTATCGTTTACCGGGCTAGGGGTAATTATTGCTTCGTCTGAAGTGGTATTTAATGTCATAAAATGGACTGGTGCAGCTTATCTGATCTTCCTCGGTTGGAAGTCTCTGCGCTCTAGCCAACAAGATTATGACAAGTTATCGGATCAACAAGGCGGTGCTCAATCTGTCAAAGAAAGCGCTGCGCAGCATTACTTAAGTGGCTTTATTGTTGGCGCGAGTAACCCCAAAGCTATCTTGTTTTTTACTGCACTTTTCCCACAGTTTATTGATCCCTCAATTGCGCTATTACCACAGTTTACCGTGTTTGCTTTTACCTTCGCAGTGATGGAATTGTCTTGGTTATTGGTGTATGCCTACTTGGGGGCGAAGTCGTCAAATTGGTTGTTTGCGAAAGGTCGAGCCAAGGTCTTTAATCGTGTCACTGGAGGTGTCTTTATTGGGGCTGGCGCACTGCTTTCGACGACCAGTCGAGCATAACTTTCTGTTTTATCAGAGAGGTGAATGGTTACAGAATATTCTTGATGCTGTCATAAAAGGTTAATATTAATGTGCTTGCTGCTTTTGGCGAAAAGCCGATATATTGTAGTTACACCATCACGTTCTCAAGGAGAGACATATGCAGCATCAAGAAATGATTCAACACAGTAACTTTGGCGTAATCAGTCGTACTTGGATTTTCTCTACCCTTTCTCTAGTGGGTATTCTTGCTCTAATGTAGTCAGCTTCATGGCTCTATAGTTTTAGTTTTTATTATGAAATCACTTGTTAAAAAGTCTTCAAAGTCAGAACTCTTTCTCTTATAAATGTGGCTTTTCTCATCAGGCTAGCCACTTAACTTTTTCTTAGTCATCTTCTTCTAGCAAGCATCCCCCAGTAATTTACTCCTAGTCACCACTTTCTTCTTGTGGAATGGTTTATCACCTTACCTCTATAAACAAGCGCCATCGCACTTCTGAAGTTGTTACGAAACTGTGATAATCTTAAGTTATCTTTTATCTACAGTGTATCTCTCATGTCTGTCTGGGATTCTATTTCATTTAACAATCGATTTACTGCATTACCTCGACTGTTCTATACCCCAATTCAACCTACACCGCTCAGCAATGTCCAATGGCTCGCATGGAATCATAAGCTTGCGGATGAACTCGGTTTTTTGTCATTTGATGATGCTTCCGAGGAATTGCTTGAAACGTTATCTGGCAATGTTGAACCTGAGCAGTTTTCGCCTGTAGCAATGAAATACGCAGGCCACCAGTTTGGTTCTTATAACCCGGATTTAGGTGATGGAAGAGGGCTGTTATTAGCTCAAATTGTCGCGAAAAGTGGCGAAACGTTCGATTTACACCTTAAAGGTGCCGGTAAAACGCCCTATTCACGTATGGGCGATGGACGCGCTGTTATTCGATCAACCGTTCGTGAGTACTTATGTAGCGAAGCGATGGCAGGGCTCAATATCCCAACCACTCGCGCGTTGGCTATGATGACCAGCGACACACCGGTATATCGAGAGAAGCAAGAGTGGGGCGCATTGTTGGTGCGTGCTGCCGAATCACACATCCGTTTCGGTCACTTTGAACATCTGTTTTATACCAATCAGTTGGCTGAGCATAAGTTGCTGGCCGATAAAGTCATTGAATGGCACTTCCCTGAGTGTCTCGATGAAGAGAAACCCTACGCTGCTATGTTTAATCAGATTGTTGACCGTACCGCGGAGATGATTGCGTTGTGGCAAGCGAATGGTTTTGCTCATGGCGTGATGAACACCGATAACATGTCGATCATCGGGCAAACTTTCGATTATGGTCCGTTCGCGTTTCTTGATGAATATGACCCAAGATTGATCTGTAATCACTCGGATTACCAAGGTCGTTATGCTTTTAACCAGCAGCCAAGAATAGGGCTTTGGAACCTGTCGGCACTGGCTCACTCACTTTCTCCGCTGGTGGATAAGGCCGACTTAGAGGCGGCTTTAGAGCAGTACGAACCGCAAATGAACGGTTACTTTAGTCAGATGATGCGTCGTAAGTTGGGGCTACTTTCGAAACAAGAAGGCGACAGTCGTTTGTTTGAATCTATGTTCGAGCTGATGTCGCAAAACAAAGTCGACTACCCAAGGTTCTTTAGAACGCTATCGAACCTAGACACCTTGTCGCCACAAGAAGTGATTGATCTGATAATTGATCGAGAGGCAGCAAAACTGTGGGTAGATAACTACTTACAACGCTGCGAATTGGAAGATAGCTCAGTGGTCGAGCGCTGCGAAAATATGAGACAGGTAAACCCGAAATACATCCTCAGAAACTACCTAGCTCAGCTAGCGATAGACAAAGCAGAGCGCGGTGATAGCAGCGATATTGACGCTTTGATGGTGGTACTGGCAGACCCTTATGCGGAACACCCGGATTATGAATACCTTGCGGCTCTACCTCCTGAGTGGGGTAAAGCCATGGAGATCAGCTGCTCTTCATAACCAACCAATAGCGGATTAAGCCCTAAAGATTCAGATAGAGGTCACTAAGTTGTGATCTTTATCTGTTTGTTCTTCTAACTTTACAAACATGTCAATAATCAAACAATCGGCCAGCCTATACACTATGTGAATAAGTTGTAAATTTAATAGGTTTGGGCGATGCCAACAAATACTCGAATTCTCGTGGTGGATGATGATCAAGAAATCCGCGAGCTGCTGGAAGAGTACCTCACAAAATCTGGTTTCGATGTTTCTTCTGTGGGAGATGGTGTTGAACTAGAAGCTCATCTGCAAAACCAAGGTTATCCAGATCTGATTCTGCTTGATGTGATGCTACCCGGTGACGATGGTTTTACCTTGTGTCAACGCGTCCGTAAGCAATCGAATGTGCCTATCATCATGCTGACTGCCGTATCGGATGAAACCGACCAAATTATCGGCTTAGAAATTGGTGCTGATGATTACATTGCCAAGCCGTTTAGCCCTCGTCAGTTAATGGCGCGTATCAAAGCGTTGTTGCGCCGCGTTCAAGTGGTGGATGACAAGACAAGTGATGCATTGCCAAAACAGATTGTTTTTGGTGATTGGACGCTTGATACGTTAGCGCATCGAATTTCCCACAATGAAAACTCGGAAGAGATGGATTTGTCGGGCAGTGATTTTTCTCTGTTGATGTTGTTCTTAACTCGCCCTAACGAAGTTCTCGACCGTGACACTATCTCATTCGCGACCAGAGGCCGTGAAGCGTTGCCTTTTGAGCGAGGCATTGATGTGCAGCTTAGTCGTCTGAGAAGCCGATTGGGCGACAGTGGCAAGTATCCTCACTACATCAAAACCATGCGCGGTAATGGCTATATCCTCGCTGTGCCTGTTCAGTATGAACACTGATAATCAAGTGATGTTAATGAGCACCTCGGCAATGAAGTATTTCCTATGAACGGGTTGAGTCGGTTAAAGCCAAACTCTTTGGTTGCCAGAACATTGTTACTGACCTTGTTAGCTGTGGTGATAGCTCAAGGTATCGCAACGTCTATTTGGTATAGCGAATCCAAACACAAAGAACTGGAGGGGATTCGTTCTGCCTCTTCAAGCATGGCCAATATGTTTGCCTCGACGGTGACTTTCTTCCAGTCTCTGCCCGTTAAATATCGCCATATCGTGTTGGATCAAATCCGCAATATGGGCGGTACGCGCTTCTTCGTTTCTTTCAATAAAGAGGCGTTGATTGTCGAACCGATCCCTGATACCCGTTTAAAAACCGCCTCGATTGAAGCGATAGAAAGTGTTTTGAGTAGCAAGCTCAATAAAGTCGAATCAGTGCGGGTTGATTTCTCTCGCCCTGAACATCTTCGTTTGCTTAAAAATGACATCTACTTGAGCGATCTCCCACGATCGTGGGCACATCATACTTTAACCTTAGAACCTCTTAACCCTCCTATTCTGGTTGTTCAGATAGAATTAGCCAGTCATGAATGGGTGTATATCGCCGCGTTGTTGCCTGCGCCTTACGTCAAACTCGACGATACGATTCTCGGCAGAGAACAGGTGATCTTCTTAGTTTCCTCGACCCTCATTCTTTTGGTTTTGACTTACTTGATGATTCGTCGGCAAGTACGCCCTCTTAAAAAATTAGCAAGAGCGGCCAATGAGATGAGTATGGATATTCAGCAGCCGCCACTTAACGAAGAGGGGGCTACTGAGCTGGTGACGGCGACCCGAGCGTTTAATCGAATGCAGCAACGGATTCGTCGCTATGTTGCCGACCGTGAGCACCTTTTCTCTGCAATCTCACATGATTTAAAGACACCAATAACACGGCTTAGACTACGAGCCGAGCTATTGGAAAGCGAAGTAAAGAAAGACAAGTTCAATAAGGATTTGGATGAGCTTGAGATGATGGTTAAGGGCGCTTTACAAGCGGTAAGAGATACCGACCTTCACGAAAACAACGCCATTATCGACCTCAATGAGATGATGCTCTCCGTGATTGAACTGCACAACCAACATCAAACCTTGGTTGAGTTTGAGCCCATTGTGGTTGACCCGTTAGTCGCCAAACCATTAGCCATTAAACGTGTGCTGACCAATCTTATCGACAACGCTGTGAAATATGGGACATCAGCTGAAGTCGATATTAACAGTGATTCGGTGTGGGTTATCGTGACTATTCAAGATCACGGAAAAGGTATTCCTGAAGACAAGTTAGAGTTGGTGTTTGAACCTTACTTCAGGCTCGCCACTGACGACCAAGGACACGGTTTAGGGCTTGGAATCTGTCGAAACATCCTACACGGACACGGCGGAGATCTCATTATTCGTAACTCCCCTCAAGGCGGCTTAGAAGCTAAAGTCTATATTCCACGCGGCCTAGAAGTTTAATGTAACAATTGTGTTACATTGAGCTTACCTTTTGTTTCAATCTTACAAATCAGAATAAGTAGACTCTGTATTGAACCGGACGTCGAGTCCGCTAAAACATGGAAGATAATAATGAAAATCAATAAAACCCTACTTACTCTATCTCTTCTTGCTGCCTCAACATTTTCTCAAGCTGGTGAAGTGGAAGTGCTTCACTGGTGGACTGCCGGTGGCGAAGCGAAATCCGCAGCGGTACTGAAAGAGATGATTGAAGAACAAGGCCATACTTGGAAAGATTTCGCTGTTGCTGGTGGCGGCGGTGAAAGTGCGATGACTGTTTTGAAAACTCGAGCAGTGTCGGGCAATCCTCCATCTGCGGCGCAGATTAAAGGTCATGATATTCAAGAGTGGGGTGGTTTAGGTTTTCTAACGTCTCTCGATGCAACTGCGAAACAAGAAAAATGGGATGAGCTACTGCCAGAAGTGGTCACTAAAGTGATGAAGTGGGATGGCGAATATGTCGCAGTTCCTGTCAACGTTCACCGTGTTAACTGGCTTTGGGCTAACCCTGTTGTTTTAGAAAAATCAGGTGTGACGGTTCCAACTACCTTAGATGAGTTCTTTGTTGCTGCGGACAAGATCAAAGCAGCAGGTTTCATTCCTCTAGCGCACGGCGGTCAACCTTGGCAAGACGCAACAGTCTTCGAGGCTGTGGCACTTGATGTACTTGGTAGTGAAGACTACAACAAAGCGTTCGTTGATCTAGATATGGACGTGTTATCTGGCGATAAAATGGTCGAAGTGTTCACCAAGTTCAAAAAGATGCGTGATTACATCGACAGCAACTCTCCAGGTCGTGACTGGAACGTAGCAACCTCAATGGTTATCAATGGTGAAGCGGCAATGCAAATCATGGGTGATTGGGCGAAGGGCGAGTTTACAGCGGCAGGTAAGGTGCCAGGTAAAGACTACATCTGTGCACCAGCTCCGGGCACTGACGGCCAATTTACCTTCAATATCGATAGCTTTGCCTTCTTCGAGCTAGGCGATAAAGAGAATCAAAAAGCGCAACAAGATCTTGCGAAAACCATTCTTACTAAAGACTTCCAAGAGGTCTTCAACCTAAACAAAGGCTCGATTCCAGTACGTCTCGATATGGACATGTCTAAGTTCGACCAATGTGCGTTGGATTCAATGGCAACCTTCAAAGCAAGTGCGGAATCTGGCGACCTTGTACCAAGTATGGCTCACGGCCTAGCAACGACAAGCTATGCTCAAGGCGCTATCTATGACGTTGTGACCAACTTCTTCAATGAGAAAGATGCTGATCCTAAAGAGGCAGCAGCTAAGTTAGCGAAAGCAGTAAAAGCCGCTATCTAATCTCACTTGGTCTAGTACCAAACCCCCAGGGTGGGTAGGTTCGTAGGGAGCCTATCTGCTCTTCACCTCAATTCTGATATGCGTGATGCTGATGTGGTGCCGAGAGGTAAGCCATTGGCTCAATTGTGCAACAAGGAAAAGTTATGGAGCATGTTTTGACTGAGTCGACTCCAAAACCGACAAGGAGCCAGCCTGCACCAAAGCCCAGTTTTGCTGACAGGTTACAATATTGGTTACCTAAGATTGTGCTGGCACCGACCGCGTTGGTGACCGTGGTATGTATCTACGGCTACATATTCTGGACGGCAGCGTTGTCGTTTACTAACTCTCGATTTCTACCGAGCTTCAATTTTGTTGGCTTTACTCAATATGAAAAGCTGATGGAGAACGATCGCTGGATCACCTCAATCACCAATCTCGGTGTGTTTGGAATCCTATTCATGGTGATTGCTATCGTCTTGGGTGTCGGTTTAGCGATTTTGCTTGACCAAAACATCCGACAAGAAGGCGCGATTCGTACCATTTATTTATACCCAATGGCCTTGTCATTCATCGTGACGGGTACCGCTTGGAAATGGATTCTCAATCCGGGTCTTGGCATTGAAAAACTGATGCAAGATTGGGGCTTTACCGACTTCAAATTCGATTGGTTAGTCGACTCTGAAATGTCGGTCTATACCTTGGTTATCGCAGCACTTTGGCAGTCGTCAGGCTTCGTGATGGCGATGTTCTTAGCCGGCCTTCGTGGCATTGATTCTTCAATCATCAAAGCGGCTCAAATTGATGGGGCAAGCTTACCCACTATTTATCTGAAAATCATTCTACCTTGCTTGCGCCCTGTGGTTTTCAGCGCGGTGATCATCACCTCACACATTGCGATTAAGAGTTTCGACCTTGTGACCGCGATGACAGCGGGTGGCCCAGGTTATTCATCGGATCTTCCTGCGCTATTCATGTACGCACACTCATTTACGCGTGGACAAATCGGCCTTGGTGCTGCCAGTGCCATGATGATGCTTGCTGGTATCTTAGCGATTCTCGTGCCTTATCTTTACTCTGAACTTAGGGAGAAAAAGTCATGATGAATAACATCAATTTTGCTCGAATCTTTATTTATTCAGCACTGCTTTTCTTCTGCTTGGTGTATCTAATGCCATTGTTTGTCATGGCGCTGACCTCATTCAAAACTCTGCCAGACATCAAGGCAGGTAACTTGATGAGCTTACCGAAAGAGTGGGTGTTTGATGCTTGGTATAAAGCGTGGGACACCGCCTGTACGGGCGTGAAATGTGAAGGCATCAAAGGCTACTTCTGGAACTCGTTCCAAATGGTGATTCCTGCGGTTGCGATTTCAACATTGCTCGGTGCATTCAATGGTTATGTAGTGACGAAATGGCAATTCCGAGGCTCGAATCTGTTCTTCAGCTTACTGTTGTTTGGTTGCTTCATTCCGTTCCAAGTGGTGCTACTACCAATGGCAACCATGCTCGGCAAGATGGGGCTAGCGAACACAACCATCGGCTTGGTGATTGTGCACGTTATCTACGGCATGGCGTTTACAACTCTGTTTTTCCGTAACTTCTACATCTCGATTCCGGATGAATTGATCAAAGCAGCAAAACTGGATGGTGCAGGCTTCTTTACCATTTTCTTCAAGATCTTATTACCGATCTCTACGCCTATCATCATGGTGACGGTGATCTGGCAGTTCACCGCAATCTGGAACGATTTCTTGTTCGGGGTGGTGTATTCCGGCTCAGAGACTCAGCCAATCACCGTAGCATTAAATAACTTAGTCAACACCAGCACGGGCGTTAAAGAATACAACGTTGATATGGCTGCCGCGATCATCGCCGCGCTGCCAACGCTGTTGGTGTATGTCTTCGCAGGAAAATATTTTGTTCGTGGCCTAACGGCAGGATCAGTAAAAGGATAATTACCCATGGCAACATTAGATTTAAAACAGATCCGTAAAACCTATCGCAACGCGGACAACGAAACGTTAAAGGGCATCGACATCAGTATCGATTCGGGGGAGTTCTTGATACTTGTCGGCCCTTCGGGGTGTGGAAAATCCACCCTAATGAACACCATTGCTGGGCTAGAAAATATTAGCTCGGGTGAAATCGTGATTGATGGTGTTGACGTGGCCCAGGTTGAACCTAAAGACCGCGACATCGCGATGGTATTCCAGTCGTACGCACTTTACCCAAACATGACGGTACGCGGCAATATCGCCTTCGGCTTGAAGATCCGCAAGATGCCACAAGACGAAATCGACGCAGAAGTGAATCGCGTCGCTGAAATGCTGCAAATTGAGCAACTGCTTGATCGTAAACCATCACAGCTATCTGGTGGTCAGCGCCAGCGTGTCGCGATGGGACGTGCACTAGCGCGTCGTCCTAAGTTGTACCTGTTCGATGAACCGCTTTCTAACTTGGATGCCAAGCTGCGTGTTGAAATGCGTCATCAGATTAAACGCCTTCACCAAAAGCTTAACACCACCATTGTTTACGTCACCCATGACCAAATAGAGGCGATGACCTTGGCGGATCGTATTGCGGTGATGAAAGATGGTGAACTGCAGCAACTCGGTACGCCGCAAGAGATCTACACCAAGCCAAACAATATGTTTGTCGCGGGCTTTATGGGTTCACCATCAATGAACTTCATTAAGACCATGGTGGATTTGGATGATGATCAGAATCCGATCATCAAAGTAACGGGTACGTCTGAGCAAGAGCACCACATTCGATTACCACAAAGCATGCGTGAGCAAGATGGCAAAGAAGTGGTGATTGGCCTGCGCCCTGAACACATCACTGAGCAGGAAAGTGAAGATGTGTCGGCAACGACCAAGCTAGATTTACAGCTGGAAGTCTTGGAACCTACAGGGCCAGATACGATTGCGATGGTGAAAGTGAACGACCAAGAAGTGGCATGTCGCTTGTCGCCAGAATTTGAAGTGTCAGTTGGGCAAATGGCGCCGCTGCATTTTGACTTATCAAAGGCGGTATTCTTTGATGCTCAGACTGAAGCGAGAATTGATTTTTAGTTTTTGAGACAGTAGCTCAATGAGAGTCTAAGCTTAAGCAAAGGCAGTATCACTAATTACTAATAAGTAACGTGATGCTGTCTTTTTTGTTGTTTTAGCCTGTTTTATTTCCTCACGAAAACAGAGGGATAAACGAGATAAATGGATTAACTGCAATAATATCGCCAAATAGCCTCCGTTAGCTCTATAAAGCTGACCGAGAACAGCGTAGGATCGCGCTACTTTAGACCAAATACTAGGTTGCACATTAGTGCATAAACAGAAGAATACATGAAACTAACAGCAAAACCCTCAGCTAGTAACGCTTTACTTATTTCTATTACGACACCGGACTTCAAAGGTGACGAAGCAAAAGAGTCTCTTGCCGAACTTGCTCGCTTAGTAACAACCCTTGGGTTTAAAGTGGTCGGTACACAATCACAGCACCACAGTTCAACACAACGACAAAACGTGTTGGGCGCAGGTAAGCTTGCAGAAATTGCACACCTCACCGGTTACCAAGGTTCGATTGAAGAAGCAGAAGATGAAGATTTTATCGATGAATCTTTTGATTTTCGCGCTAGTATCGATGAATTAGATTTTGATGATCTTCCATCTGAAGACGTGGAGTTTGGTACTGCTGACGTAGTGGTATTCGACTGTGATTTGAGCCCATCTCAACTGCGTAATGTAGAAGCGCACTTGGGTGTCGAGGTATTTGACCGTACTGGTATCATCATCGAGATCTTTAGCCGCCATGCTCGTACTCGTACCGCACGTCTGCAAGTTGAAATCGCTCGCCTAAACTACTTAGTGCCTCGACTGCGTGAAACAGCCGACGGTGATAAAGAGCGTCAAATGGGTCAGGGTGCTGGTGAAACTTCATTAGAGCTAGACCGCCGTAAAGTACGTGACCAAATTGCTGCGCTTAAACGTGAGCTGGTTAGCTTACAGGACGAAATGAAGAACCGACGCACTCAGCGTTCGGAGCTTTTCACTGTTGCTCTGGTTGGCTACACCAACGCGGGTAAATCTTCGATGATGCGCGCTATGACCGCAACCGAAGTGAGCGGTGAAGATAAGCTATTCGCGACCTTAGATACCACGGTTCGTGCACTTCAGCCGATCACTCAGCCGCGTATCTTAGTGTCAGATACGGTGGGTTTCATCAAGAAACTGCCACACGATCTGGTTGCTTCATTCCACTCAACACTAGCAGAAGCGCATGATGCTTCATTACTGCTTTATGTGGTTGATGCTTCTGATGTTTCATTCCGCGCACAGCTTGATGTGGTACACGAAGTATTAGCGCAAGTGGGCGTTGAAGGCAGCGAAAAACTATTGGTACTGAACAAGTGCGATAGATTGAGCGAAGAAGAACAGTTAGAGCTGATTGAAGAATTCCCAGATGCAATGCTGACCTCGACTCGTGACCCGCTCGATATCACCAAGCTGCACAAGTACATTGTGGGTGTGGCTGAACAAGGCATGATCGAAGAAGAGATCACGATTCCTTATTCTGGACAAGGCATTATCGGTGAGATCCGATCAAACATGAGCGTGGTGAAAGAAGAGTACGACTACGAGTGCATTAAGCTGACGGTACGTTCAAGTGCTATTGATTTAGCACGACTTAAAAAGCGTATGCAGAAATCGTAATTATCTGACTCAGACAATATTTCAATATACTATTGAGATAACCAGCTCTATAGAATCTCTATATAAGGCTGTCACTTTGTTTACCGGAGTGGTGGCCTTTATTTTTCCTCCTTACCTCTATTTGTCCTCTAAACCTCTATTTCATCATTGATAGTTTGGTCAACTCTCACCCATTTATAAATAATCTATGGGTCATTTTCCACCCATTAATATTATTGGTTGAGCTCCCTGATGAGCGGCTCGATATTGCCAAGCCTTATGGTTAAAGGGTTGTTAATGATTTGTGTCAATATGGCGCGCTAATTGCCTTAGTGAAAGCACGCAGTTCCCATTGAAGGGCTGCTTTGTTTACTAAGGAGAATAATAATGTTTAAGCCTCTTACCCTGCTGTCTGTATCTGCTCTGGCACTCACCAGTTTTAATGCTGCTGCAAACTGTGACCCTGGTGAAATCGTGATTAAATTCAGTCATGTAACCAATACCGATAAGCACCCGAAAGGCATCGCCGCTTCTTTACTGGAAGAGCGAGTAAACACAGAAATGAATGGAAAAGCTTGTATGCAAGTTTTCCCTAACTCAACACTTTACGATGATAATAAGGTACTGGAAGCCCTGTTAAATGGTGATGTTCAAATGGCGGCGCCATCGCTGTCAAAATTTGAGAAGTTCACTAAGAAATACCGCATTTTTGACCTTCCTTTCCTATTTGAAGACGTAGAAGCCGTCGACCGTTTCCAAAACTCAGAATCTGGTGAAAAACTGAAGAATGCGATGAAGCGTCGTGGTCTTCAAGGCTTAGCATTCTGGCACAATGGCATGAAGCAGATGTCTGCAAACAAACCGCTTATCAGTCCTGAAGATGCGGAAGGCTTGAAGTTCCGTGTTCAAGCATCAGACGTATTGGTGGCTCAGTTTGAGCAGTTAGGTGCTAACCCTCAGAAAATGTCGTTCAAAGAAGTATACGGCGGCCTGCAAACTAAGGTTATCGATGGTCAAGAGAACACTTGGTCAAACATCTACGGTAAGAAGTTCTTCGAAGTACAAGACGGCGTGACTGAAACCAATCACGGCATTTTGGATTACCTAGTGGTAACGTCAAACGACTTCTGGAAAGACCTACCTGAAGATGTACGTACACAGCTTGGCACCATCGTCCAAGAAGTCTCTGAAACTCGTAACGCTGAATCTTCAAAAGTTAACCTAGCGAACAAAAACAACATCATCGAAGCTGGTGGTGAGGTTCGTACGTTGACGCCTGAACAGCGTCAAGCATGGGTAACAGCACTTCAACCAGTATGGAAGAAGTTTGAAAAAGACATCGGTTCAGATCTTATCGATGCAGCATTAGCTTCAAACCAATAACACCGCTATAGGGTGGCGGCTCCCTACCGCTGCCCTTTATTAAAACAATTATAAGCGGAGCATTTTATGGAACAGTCTCAAATGGAACAGTCTTTATTTTCCAAAGTCGGAAGAGTCACCGATTTAATTGAAGAGTCTTTAATAGCCTTCTTTCTGGGTGCAATGACCCTACTAACTTTTGCGAACGTGGTCTTTCGATACGCGTTCAACGACAACATTTTATGGGCATTGGAACTCACCGTATTCATGTTTGCATGGATGGTACTGGTTGGCGCTTCTTACGGCGTTAAAAAGCACTTTCACATTGGCGTTGATGTCATCATCAACCTTGCCCCTGAAAAGCTACGCAAAGTGTACGCGTTAATTGCCGTCACTAGCTGTCTTGCCTTTTCAATCTTACTTCTCATCGGTTCATGGAATTATTGGTACCCATTCGCGACTGATCGCGCATGGTATGAAACCGATGATATCCCAATGCCAGAGATGCTGCAGTTCTTAGCTGAGTGGCTGAATGAAGGTGAGCGATACGAGAAACTACCACGCTTTATCCCTTACATGGCATTGCCGATTGGTATGGCATTACTAACGTTCCGATTCATTCAAGTTGCTTACCAAGTTGTGACGGGCAAACTCGACCGCATGATTGCAGGTCATGAAGCCGAAGAAGAGTTGGATGCGTTGAAAGCGGATGTGCTTGCGGGTTCTGACGAAGACGCGACAGCAGTATTGGATTCGACTACGAACAACAAGACCAACGTGTCGGGTACAAAGCCTAACGGTAAGGAAGACTAATCATGGCAATGTTATTTCTATTTTTGATGGTAATTGCTTTTATGTTGGTCGGTGTGCCAATTGCGATTTCCTTAGGTTTATCAAGCATCTTGTTTTTGTTGATGCATTCAGATGCGTCATTGGCATCGGTCGCACAAACGCTGTTCAACGCCTTTGCTGGCCACTACACATTGTTAGCGATTCCTTTCTTTATCTTGGCCTCGAGCTTTATGTCTACTGGTGGCGTGGCGAAACGAATTATCCGCTTTGCTATCGCGATGGTAGGCTGGTTCCGCGGTGGCTTGGCGATGGCATCGGTTGTGGCATGTATGATGTTCGCAGCGTTGTCTGGCTCTTCACCTGCGACGGTAGTGGCGATCGGTAGTATCGTTATCGCAGGTATGATCAAAAACGGCTATTCGAAAGAGTTTGCTGCAGGGGTTATCTGTAATGCAGGCACTTTGGGTATTTTGATCCCGCCATCGATCGTAATGGTGGTATACGCGGCGGCAACCGATGTATCGGTAGGTCGTATGTTCCTTGGTGGCGTGATCCCGGGTTTGTTGGCGGGTGTGATGTTGATGATCGCTATCTACATTGCAGCACGCATTAAGAAGATTCCAGCGCAACCATTTGTGGGTTGGGGTGAGATGTTCGCAGCCGCTAAAGACGCAAGCTGGGGTTTGCTACTGATCGTCATCATTCTTGGTGGTATCTACGGTGGTATCTTTACCCCTACAGAAGCAGCAGCAGTAGCGGCGGTGTATGCCTTCTTTATTGCCAACTTTATCTATAAAGACATGGGGCCGTTTGCGGATAAGAGCAACACCAAGCCAGCGCTGGTTAAAGTGTTCCAAACCTTCTTCCATAAAGATACTAAAGACACACTCTATGATGCGGGTAAGCTGACGATCATGCTGTTGTTTATCATTGCTAATGCTCTGATTTTGAAGCACGTGCTGACAGAAGAACGTATTCCTCAGATGATTACCGAATCTATGCTATCGGCGGGCTTAGGGCCGATCACCTTCTTGATTGTGGTGAACGTACTGCTCTTGATTGGTGGTCAGTTCATGGAGCCATCAGGCCTTCTGATCATCGTTGCTCCGCTAGTATTCCCAATTGCTATAGCACTCGGTATTGACCCAATTCACCTTGGTATCATGATGGTGGTGAACATGGAAATAGGGATGATAACACCGCCTGTCGGGCTCAACTTGTTTGTGACCGCAGGGGTCGCGAAGATGTCGATGATGAACGTAGTAAAAGCCGCACTGCCATGGGTAGGGGTGATGTTCTTATTCTTGATTATCGTCACTTACGTGCCGTGGGTATCAACATGGCTACCTACAACATTGATGGGACCGGAGATAATAACTAAGTAGTTATTCGAACGTTTCATTGGCATGGAATTCAACCCATAAAAAATGAGGAGGTCTTTAGACCTCCTCATCTATATGTCTTCCTCGCTTAACATGAGGATTTATCTGCTCATACAAAGCGCGTTTTGCCTCTAATTCTGGCGTGTGTAGATCGACATGATTGTCAGCATAAAAAATACCATCTATCTCGAAAGTATCGGTAATCGATGGCACTTTTGTTTTCTCACCCATAACCACTTCCTTATTATATTTATTGCATAACATCCTGTTGTCGAAATAAGTATAGGTGATCTTGCTCCCAAATCTAATTTAGTTTGGTTCTACCTTATAAGATTCTTTCGTTAGCTGGTGCTTTTGCATCTTATCGTAGAGGGTTTTTCTTGGTAGCTGCAGCCTTTCCATAGTTTCTTTGATACTGCCATTGCATTCAATAAGTGCCTGCTTCAACGTGTTTTTTTCAAAGTCAGATACCAATTCTGCCAAAGACAGTTCTTGAGTAGTTTCAGTGGCGCTGTCTGATAAGTGAGAAAGCTTACCTAAAAGCACAAAACGCTCTGCAGTATTACGTAATTCTCGAACATTTCCTGGCCAATCATGAGCCAAAAGCGCGTGCAGCTCCTTTTGTGGAAGGGCAGGGGCTGTCTTGCCATAACGCGCCGCAGCGACCAGTAAGAAGTGGTGGAAGAGTGCTGGGATATCTTCTTGTCGGCTTCTTAACGGTGGCAAATCTAAGGTCACAACATTGAGTCGGTAATAGAGATCTTGGCGGAAAGTGCCTTCTTCAGCGGCTTTCTTTAGGTCGACTTTAGTTGCCGCAATCACTCGAATGTCTAGAGGGACTAAACCATTAGACCCAACCCTTTCGATGACACGCTCTTGCAAGACGCGCAACAAGCGAATTTGTGCCTGCATTGGCATGGATTCAATTTCATCTAAGAATAGAGTTCCGCCTTGAGCAAATTCAAATTTACCCACTCGCTTGCTTTCTGCGCCAGTGAACGCACCTTTTTCATGGCCATACAGCTCACTCTCAATTAGGTTTTCAGGAACCGCTCCACAGTTGACCGCGACGAAGTTTTGTTCTCGCCTACTGCTTTGTTCATGCAGAGAGCGTGCAACTAATTCTTTGCCTGTACCTGTCTCGCCAAATAACAATATGTCGGCATTGGTATCGGCAACGTGAGTGATGATAGATCGCAGCTCCGTCATTGATTGCGTGTCACCAATGATCCTTGGACCAAGTGCTTGGCTGGCCTTAAGTGAACGTTTTAACTCAAGGTTCTCAAGGGTGAGCTGACGTTTTTCTATCGCTCGCTTAGTGGTTTCGATTAGGCGTTCATTAGCGAAAGGTTTTTCAATGAAGTCATAGGCGCCGTACTGGATTGCTTGAACGGCCATTGAAATATCGCCGTGACCAGTAATCATGATCACGGGGATCTCTTTGTCTTTGTGCATTACGGTGTTGAGCAGATCATGCCCGGATAGACCCGGTAAACAGATATCAGTGATGATCACGTGAGGTAAGCCGTTTTCTTGAATCGCGAGCAGAGCAGACTCCGCGTCGGGAAAGAATTCGGCATCAATGTCGGCGAGCTCGAAGCTCTGTTCAATCGCCATTCTTAGATCGGATTCATCATCAATGAAATAGACGTGACACATAGTGATTCCTTTACTTCTTTGTATTCTGGTTATTGCTGAGCTTTTGTTTGTTGTTCATGTCCAACAAGGGGCAGCTCTATGCTGAATCGAGCACCACCTTGAGGGCTACTACCGGTAACGAGCTTGCCATTTATTCCGCTGATTATTTGTTGAGAAATTGATAGCCCAAGTCCAAGTCCGTTTTTCTTGGTGGTATGGAAGGGTTCAAAAAAGTTTCCGTTCGAAGGGGAGGTGAAGCCGGGGCCGTTATCATCGACATGAATCAGCAAGGTATTGGCTTGTTGATGGTCGGACTCTCTAATCTCTAACAGAATAGCTAATTGTTTGTCGTCTTGTTGTTCCATCGCCTGAATCGCGTTGGTCAGCAGGTTAATGATCACCTGTTCCAGCTGAATGGCGTTGGCGAGCACGCAAGCATCAAAGGTCTCAGGGAGTTCGTTGACCTTAACTCGCTCGCTCTTTAGTTGTGGCTTCATCAGCTCTTTCGATGAATGTAAAACTGGGAGTATTTGTAAGGTGTGTAGCTCTTCCGCAGTAGATTTTTTGGCGAACGAGCGAAGCTGGTGGCTGATTTTCGCCATGCGATCAGTGAGTGCCGAGATTCGCGATAGATTGTCATCGACACGATCGGTTTTTTCTTTGGCAAGAAACAATCGGCCGTTGTCGGCATAACTGCGAATCGCGGCAAGCGGGTTATTCAGTTCGTGACTGATGCTCGCTGACATCTGCCCTAGCACTGCTAGTTTGGCGGCTTGGATGAGCTCGTCTTGGGTTTGCCTCAGAACATGCTCGGTTTCGATACGGTGTTTGATCTCAACATGTAACTCCGATGTACGTTCAAGCACTTGAAATTCGAGTTTTTGCTTGGCTTCGGATTGCAGCCTGTCTATCTGTGCTCGTCTTTGTTGTCTATGGTGGTTGAGCTGCATTGTTAGATAAATAATCGCAAAGATTAGGCTCAAAACCACAAGGTAAGCAACCAAGTCCCACCAAACTAAGTGGGTTGGAGAAAATACCCGTATGGTGAGTCTTGGTTCGGCTAGGAAACGCGAAGAACTAAAGAACTGCTCTTGGACGAGTTTGTGTGGCGACTCAATACGACTGGTGGCACTGTCTAAATCGCCGGAGAAGTGCAGGCTTTCTATTTTTGTATCGAGATACTGCCTGCTTTCTTGAATTCGAGTGTGTTGTACTTCGCTTAGCGGCTGAAGGCTTTTGAACAGCCACTCAGGGTTACTCGACATAAATACAATTTGATCTTTATCGTCAGCAACAAAAAAACTCTGTTTGCCTTTCCAACTTGCTTCAATCAGCGATAAATCCATCTTTACGACAATGACGCCAATAATCTCGGCGGCATAGGAGACGGGGTAAGAATAATAATAGCCTCGCTTTCCAGAGGTTGAACCTAGCGCAAAATATTGATTTTCATTGCCAATAATCGCTTCTTGAAAGTAGGGGCGGAAAGCAAAGTTACGACGAATAAAAGAACGCGGTTGATTCCAGTTACTGGCTGCAATGGTGGTGCCGATACTGTCTAGTAGGTAGGTGTCGGATGCTTGAATCACCGAGTTTACGTGCTCTAGATAACGATTAGTGAGTTCGATTTGCGCAGAGTTACTTGGAGAGTGCAGGGCATCGACCAGCTCTTTGTCTTTTGAAAGCAGCTCGGGAATGTGCGCGAACTTATCCAATTGGCTTGAAATATGAACAGAAAAGCGGTCCAGCTTAGATTGATGATCATTTAACAAACTTTCATGGCTCGTGCTCCACACCCAATGACCGCCAAACACCATCAGTAAACTGTATGTGACCATTAACAGTATTGGGATTTTAAAAGCTTGAAACATGAAGGCTCTCCGCTGATTTCTTTGGTAAACAATCAAGCCTGTCTTCTCTCGTTTATGGTAGCAAATAGCGGTAGTTTTTGCTGAAAGCAGAGAGTGAACAGATGGATGTAGGTTAAGGGTTTGTAACGGGGATTGTAACGGGGATTGTTGAAAAAGTTATCGACTCTGAGGGGTAAAACAAGAGCAAGATCTCTTTTTAAGGTTTTTAGCAAAAAAAGCCCTCGATTCCCTTGAAAAAGTCGCTATTGTCCCCATTTCTGTTGTGCTAAGTGATGATTTGATCGTTTTTGTATCACTTAGTTGGACGAATTTAGAGCATTCATCATCATGCAGAGGTGAACGGCTCGACAGAGATTAAACAGATCGCTAGAATGTCGCGTCTAAAATTTCTGTCCTGAGGCTAATCGGAGATACCTTTCTTGTTTCTGAAAACAAGCTTTATTGCGTTTTAATCGACGTGTGAAGAACGAAGATATCGCTGATTAGTCTGGTGTTTGGTTGAATAATCAATTCAGACATCAATGCTCGATTTTAAATTAGGTGTTCGGATAGAGCACTACACAAGGATGCAGCCAACAACGTCTGCTTTTGAATTAAAGCTAAGTTACGGCTCATATGCTCAGATTACTGAGCCAGTTTTGAGGTTTATATAATGCAAGTTACTGTTGAAACGCTAGAAGGCCTAGAGCGCCGTCTTAATATTACTGTTCCTGCTGCTAACATCGAAGATGCAGTTACAGCTGAACTACGCAACATCGCGAAAAACCGTCGTTTCGATGGTTTCCGTAAAGGCAAAGTGCCAATGAAGATGGTTGCTAAAATGTACGGCAAAGCAGTACGTCAAGACGTGATGGGCGAAGTAATGCAACGTCACTTCATCGAAGCGATCGTTAAAGAGAAAATCAACCCAGCTGGCGCACCTACTTTCGCACCAGTTGAAAACAACGAAGGCGCTGACCTAGTATTCAACGCAACTTTTGAAGTTTACCCAGAAGTTGAGCTGAAAGGTCTAGAAAACATCACTGTTGAGAAACCAGCAGTAGAAGTTAAAGAAGCTGACGTTGAAGAGATGATCGAAACTCTACGTAAGCAACAAGCAACTTGGACTGAAGTTGAAGCTGCTGCTGACGCTGGTTCTCGTGCAACTATCGACTTCGTTGGTTCTATCGACGGTGAAGAGTTTGAAGGCGGCAAAGCTGAGAACTTCCCACTAGAGATGGGCGCTGGTCGCATGATCCCTGGTTTTGAAGACGGTATCGTTGGTAAAACAGCAGGTATGGAATTCGAAATCGACGTAAACTTCCCAGAAGATTACCACGCTGAAAACCTAAAAGGTAAAGCAGCTAAGTTTGCAATCAAAGTAAACAAAGTTGAAGCTCGTGAACTTCCAGAACTAAACGAAGAATTCGTTGCTAAGTTCGGCGCAACTGACGGCGTTGAAGGTCTTAAAGCTGAAGTTCGTAAGAACATGGAGCGTGAGCTTAAGCAAGCTGTTAAGAACCGCATCAAAGAGCAAGCTATCGACGGTCTAGTTAACGAAAACAACATCGACGTACCTTCTGCTCTAATCGATCAAGAGATCGGTGTTCTACGTCAACAAGCTGCTCAACGTTTCGGTGGCAACACTGAAGCTGCTGACCAACTTCCACGTGAGCTGTTCGAAGAGCAAGCTAAACGTCGCGTAGTTGTAGGTCTTCTACTTGGTGAAGTAATCAAGACTGAAGAGCTAAAAGCTGACGACGAGAAAGTTAAAGCTATCATCGAAGAGATGGCTACAGCATACGAAGATCCAACAGAAGTTATTGCTTACTACGAGCAAAACGAGCAAATGATGAACAACATGCGCAACGTTGCTCTAGAAGAGCAAGCTATTGATGCAATCATCGCTAAAGCTCAAGTTTCTGATAAAGAAGTTAGCTTCAACGAGCTAATGAATCAGCAACCTGCTTAATATAGTAATATCTGACGTAGAAGGTTGACGTACGGTCAACAATTCTGCTAACAATGGTCCGTATGATTTAATCATTCGGGCCATTTATTTTAGGGACATAAGAATATGAGCTACCAAGAAAAAAATACAATGCCATCGATTATGGACGCACTAGTTCCTATGGTGGTTGAACAGACTTCCCGTGGTGAACGTTCTTACGATATTTATTCTCGTCTATTAAAAGAACGTATCATTTTCTTAACAGGTCAAGTGGAAGACCACATGGCAAATCTTGTCGTGGCTCAACTGCTTTTCTTGGAATCAGAAAACCCAGACAAAGATATCTATCTTTACATCAACTCACCTGGCGGTAGCGTAACAGCAGGCATGTCTATCTACGACACAATGCAGTTCATCAAGCCAAACGTGAGCACAGTATGTATGGGTCAAGCTTGCTCTATGGGTGCATTCTTACTAGCGGGTGGTACTCCTGGTAAGCGTCACGTGCTTCCAAACTCACGTGTAATGATTCACCAGCCACTTGGCGGTTTCCAAGGCCAAGCGTCTGATATTCAAATTCACGCGCAAGAGATCCTAACGATCAAACAAAAGCTAAACAAACTATTGGCAGAGCACACAGGTCAGCCTCTAGAAGTTGTTGAGCGCGATACAGATCGTGATAACTTCATGTCTGCTGATCAAGCAGTAGAATACGGCTTGGTGGATTCAGTTCTTAATCACCGCGGTCAATAATTGCAGGGCAATTGTTTAACGCAAAGTGATTCAAATTGATATACACTCAAGCATAGAGAGTTAAGGCTAAGAGGTTAGCGAATGACAGATAAAAGCAAAGAGGGTGGTAGCGGTAAACTGCTTTACTGCTCTTTCTGTGGCAAAAGCCAACACGAAGTTCGCAAGTTAATCGCAGGTCCTTCTGTTTACATTTGTGATGAATGTGTCGATCTTTGTAACGACATTATTCGTGAAGAAATTAAAGATGTTCTTCCTAAGAAAGAATCGGAATCGCTGCCAACGCCGCGTGAGATTCGTGAGCATCTTGACGACTATGTAATCGGTCAAGAATACGCGAAGAAAGTGCTAGCAGTTGCAGTTTATAACCACTACAAGCGTTTACGTAATGGTGATACGACAGCTGAAGGCGTAGAGCTAGGTAAGAGTAACATTCTTCTTATCGGTCCTACTGGTAGTGGTAAAACACTACTGGCTGAAACATTGGCTCGTTTCCTAGACGTTCCTTTCACAATGGCAGACGCAACAACACTAACCGAAGCGGGTTATGTGGGCGAAGATGTTGAAAACATCATCCAGAAGTTGCTTCAGAAATGTGATTACGACGTAGCGAAAGCGGAACGCGGCATTGTTTACATCGATGAAATCGACAAGATTTCTCGTAAAGCTGAAAACCCATCAATCACGCGTGACGTGTCTGGTGAAGGTGTACAGCAAGCTCTACTAAAACTTGTTGAAGGTACAGTAGCTTCAGTTCCACCTCAAGGTGGTCGTAAGCATCCACAGCAAGAGTTCTTGCAAGTGGACACGTCTAAGATCTTATTTATCTGTGGTGGTGCGTTTGCAGGCCTAGATAAAGTGATTGAACAGCGTGTAGAAACAGGTTCAGGTATCGGCTTTGGCGCAGAAGTGCGTTCAAAAGATGAAACCAAAACTATCGGTGAATTGTTCACTCAAGTAGAACCTGAAGATCTAGTGAAATATGGTCTGATTCCAGAATTCATTGGTCGTCTACCTGTGACAACAACACTGACAGAGCTTGATGAAGAAGCGCTAATCCAAATCCTATGTGAGCCAAAGAATGCACTTACAAAACAGTACGCAGCATTATTTGAGCTTGAGGATACAGAGTTAGAATTCCGTGAAGATGCTTTACGTGCCATTGCTAAGAAAGCAATGAACCGTAAAACAGGTGCTCGTGGTCTACGTTCTATCTTGGAGGGTGTTCTACTAGAAACTATGTACGAACTGCCATCTTCAACTGATGTAAGCAAGGTTGTGATTGATGAGTCGGTAATTAATGGTGAGTCAGAACCACTATTAATTTACAGCAACTCAGATAACCAAGCAGCTGTTGCAGAGTAGGTCTTTTTTAGACAAGTCACTCAAATTGAAAAAGGAGGTAAGCAATTACCTCCTTTTTTTTATTCTTCCATTGAATCCAGTCGTTTAAGCCCCATATACTGCTTTATAAGTTAAAGCGGAAGAGAGAAATATATGAACTTGGAACGTTCCGAGCGTATCGAAATCCCCGTGCTACCTCTACGTGATGTAGTGGTTTACCCACACATGGTTATTCCATTGTTTGTTGGTCGTGAAAAATCGATTACTTGCCTTGAATCGGCAATGGAAGCTAACAAACAAGTACTACTTGTAGCGCAGAAAGAAGCGGACACTGATGAGCCTTCAATTGACGACCTATTTAAAGTAGGTACTGTCGCTACCATTCTTCAGTTACTAAAGCTCCCTGATGGTACTGTTAAAGTGCTTGTCGAAGGTCAGCAGCGTGCAAAAATTCACCAATTCAAAGAAAGTGAGTTTTTCTTAGCGGACGCAGAATACGTTGTAACCTCAGAACTTGACGAAAAAGAACAAGAAGTGGTTGTTCGCAGCGCGATCAATCAATTCGAAGGCTTTATTAAGCTGAACAAAAAGATTCCACCAGAAGTTCTAACATCTCTGAACGGTATTGATGAGGCAGCTCGCCTTGCTGATACGATTGCTGCACACATGCCACTTAAACTGGTAGACAAGCAGCACGTTCTAGAAATCTTAGATGTGACTGAACGTCTGGAATTCTTGATGGGCCAAATGGAGTCAGAAATTGACATCTTGCAAGTTGAAAAACGCATTCGTGGCCGCGTTAAGAAGCAAATGGAAAAATCTCAGCGTGAGTACTACCTGAATGAGCAAATGAAAGCGATTCAGAAAGAACTTGGCGAGATGGACGACGCTCCTGATGAATTCGAGACTCTGAAGAAGAAGATCGAAGACTCTAAGATGCCTCAAGAAGCTCGTGAAAAAACCGAGCAAGAACTGCAAAAACTGAAAATGATGTCGCCAATGTCTGCTGAAGCAACAGTAGTACGTAGCTACATTGATTGGATGGTGGGCGTTCCTTGGGCTAAGCGTTCAAAAGTGAAAAAGAATCTAGCGAAAGCGGAAGAGATCTTAAACGAAGACCACTACGGCTTAGAGCGTGTTAAAGAACGTATTCTTGAATACTTGGCAGTACAAAACCGTATCAACAAGCTAAAAGGCCCAATCCTTTGTCTTGTTGGTCCTCCTGGTGTAGGTAAAACCTCGCTAGGTCGTTCGATTGCTGCGGCAACGGGTCGTAAGTACACGCGTATGGCACTTGGTGGCGTTCGTGATGAAGCTGAGATTCGTGGTCACCGTCGTACGTACATCGGTTCACTTCCGGGTAAACTGATCCAGAAGATGTCTAAAGTTGGTGTTAAGAACCCACTGTTCCTATTAGATGAGATCGATAAGATGTCTTCTGATATGCGTGGCGACCCATCTTCAGCACTTCTAGAAGTTCTAGATCCAGAACAAAACAACGCATTTAACGATCACTACCTAGAAGTAGATTACGATCTGTCAGATGTTATGTTCGTGGCAACATCGAACTCGATGGACATTCCTGGGCCTCTACTGGACCGTATGGAAGTGATTCGTCTATCTGGTTACACAGAAGATGAGAAGCTGAACATTGCTAAGAGCCATTTACTGGACAAGCAAGTTCAACGCAACGGTCTTAAGCCTCATGAAATTGAGATTGAAGACTCTGCAATCATCGGCATCATTCGTTACTACACGCGTGAAGCGGGTGTACGTAGCCTAGAGCGTGAAATCTCAAAGATCTGTCGTAAAGCAGTGAAGAACATCTTGCTAGACAGCGATCTTAAGTCTGTAACGGTTAACATTGATAACCTGAAAGAGTACTTAGGTGTTCAACGCCACGACTTCGGTAAAGCGGATGAAAGCAACCGTATCGGTCAAGTAACAGGCCTAGCGTGGACTCAAGTGGGTGGTGATCTACTGACTATCGAGACCGAAGCAATGCCGGGCAAAGGTAAGCTAACGCAAACTGGCTCACTTGGCGACGTGATGAAAGAGTCGATTCAAGCGGCAATGACAGTGGTTCGTTCTCGTGCTGAAAAACTGGGTATCAACTCAGATTTCTACGAAAAACGTGACATTCACGTTCACGTACCAGAAGGTGCTACACCGAAAGATGGCCCGAGTGCGGGTATCGCAATGTGTACTGCACTTGTCTCTAGCTTGACGGGTAACCCGGTTAAAGCAGAGGTCGGTATGACAGGTGAAATTACCCTTCGTGGTGAAGTTTTACCTATCGGTGGCTTGAAAGAAAAACTGCTTGCTGCACACCGTGGCGGCATCAAAACTGTACTGATCCCTAAAGACAATGAGCGTGATTTGGAAGAGATTCCAGACAACGTAATCGCTGACTTGAAGGTGATCCCGGTTCAGTGGATTGATGAAGTACTCAAAGTCGCGCTAGAACGAGATCCGTCAGGGGTCGAGTTTGACGTGAAAAAATAGTGATGCATAGCAAAAATAAGTAAAGAATTACGCTGATAGGCCCGAAAAGGCTTGTCAGCGTTTTTTTTGGACGCTAAGTTATTGAACAAAGCGGCAGCCCTTTTGCAATAAGGCTTGCGGCTAAATTAAAACCAAAATGGAACGTACAGTCATCAGAAGTAGTCACAGATGACACATAGGGGAAAAACAGTGAATAAAACACAACTAGTAGAATCAATCGCAGAAAACGCAGACATCTCTAAAGCTTCAGCTGGCCGCGCTCTAGACGCATTCATCGAAGCAGTTGGCACAACGCTACAATCTGGTGACCAAGTTGCACTTGTTGGCTTTGGTACTTTCAGTGTTCGTACTCGTGCTGCTCGTACAGGTCGTAACCCAAAAACTGGTGAAGAGATCCAAATCGCAGAAGCTAAAGTACCTGGCTTCAAAGCGGGTAAAGCACTTAAAGACGCATGTAACTAATTTTCACTGCTGAAACCTCCATTTAAGAGGGGAAGGCAGTAAAATGCGTTTACTGTTTGAAAAATGATGTTTCATTCTTAAACAGTATGTGTACAAAGCACATTGAACTTATTTAAATTATGCGCATCCTACTGATGCGCATTTCTTTTTCTGATAATATCGCGTGAATAGATTTTTATTTTGAAGCCAATGCTTCATATCCGGAGAGCACTTAAATTATGATGGATCGATTACGCGAAGGCGTGAATAGCATCGCGGTAAAAATTATCCTTGGGTTGATTATCCTGTCATTCGTATTCGCAGGTGTAGGCAGCTACATCACCGGTGGCGGTAACAACGCAGCAGCTAAAGTTGGCAACACAGAAATTGCTCGTGGTGAGTTCGAACAGGCTTACCAAAACGAACGTAATCGTATGCAGTCTCAACTTGGCGATTACTTCGCGCAAATGCTTGCAGACCCTGCTTACGTAGAGTCTTTCCGTAAATCAGTACTTGATCGCATGATCAATGACGTACTGCTTGAGCAGCAAGCTGAGTCTCTAGGCCTACGAATCAGTGATTCTCAAATCCGCACCATGATTCTAGAAATGCCTCAGTTCCAAACGGCGGGTCAATTCGACCAAGAAGTTTACCAATCGGCACTACGTCGTGCAGGTTTCAGCGCAGAGAGCTTCGCTGAATACATGCGTCGTGACCTTATGCGCAACCAGCTTGTGACTGCACTTCAAGGCAGTGAATTCGTTCTTCAGGGCGAAATCGATACTCAGAGCAAGCTTATCGCACAAACTCGTGACATTCGCACAGTGACACTGTCTGTTGCTGACCTTGCAAAAGACATCGAGTTAACTGACGAGCAAATCGAACAGTACTACCAAGAGAACCCAGCAGCTTACACTCGTCCAGAGCAAGCTAAGGTATCTTACATTGAGCTTTCTGCTGAAGCGCTTAAGTCTCAGCTTGAAGTAAGCGATGAAGAAGCACAGAAATACTACCAAGAGCACCTAGACAAGTACTCAACGGAAGAGCAACGTAAAGTTAGCCACATCCTAGTTCAAGGCGATGACGAAGCGAAAGCTCAGGCAATCCTAGACGAGCTAAATGCAGGCGCTGATTTTGCTACGCTAGCGGAAGAGAAATCTGACGACTTCGGTAGTGCAGACGTTGGCGGTGACCTAGGTTGGATTGAGCGCGATGTTATGGACCCTGCATTCGAAGACGCGGCTTTCGCTCTTGAGAATATTGGCGATACTACTGGCCTAGTTAAATCTGATTTCGGCTACCACATCATCAAGCTAGACGAACTAAAAGCGTCTCAAGCTCAGCCTTACACTGAAGTAGCGGCAGAGATTAAGACAGAGCTTCTAGACCAACACGCAGTTGATCAGTTCTACGAGCAACAAACTGAGCTAGAAAAAGTAGCGTTTGAATTCCCAGATTCTCTAGATGATTCTGCAGAAGCTATCAACGCGAAGATCACAACGACAGATTTCATCTCTCAAGTTGACGCTCCAGAAGTTCTGATGACGCCTGCAGTTATGCAAGCTATCTTGAGCCCTGAAGTGAAAGAAGACGGTCTAAACTCGGAAGTTATCGAAGTTGCACCTGAGCACGTAATTGTTGTTCGTGTAGAAGAGACTCGTGATGAGACAGTTCTTCCTCTAGCTGAAGTGAAAGATCAAGTTGTCGCTGCACTGTCTGCTGTACAAGCAGAGCAGCAAGCGGTTGAGCTAGGTGTTTCTCTAGTGAACGAACTTGAGCAAGGCAATGAAGCAGTACTAGCGGACAACAACCTTGAGTTCACTGAACTTGAAACGATTGACCGTAACTCGCCATTAGCGGCATCTGTATTCGCTCTAGCGAAACCAGAAGCAGGTCAAGCTGTGTTCGGTCAATCTAAAGACCAAGACGGTAATATCGTTGTTGTTGAGCTTTCTAAAGTAACGGCTGAGATCAACCCAGCCTACAGCACTCAAATTGGTGCACAGTTGGAGCGAGTTGGTAACCAGCAAGACCTGACTAACGTATTAAACGTACTTCGTAAAAACGCAGACGTTGAATACTACGTAGTGGGTCAAGGTCAGTAAGCGTTTGATTACCTCAGTAGCAAGCTCAAGTTAGAGCTTACTACTGAAATCAACACGTGATTGTTAGGCTTTAATTCAGATTTGTGAGCCAACAAACACACTGATGAAAATAAGATGTATAACGAAGCGGGTCACTTAGGTGATCCGCTTTATTTTTATCTGGTGATTGTGTTATCTAGCGCGGCAAATGCATAAGTTACGTTTTTTGAACAAAGGAACTATTTATGCGCACGATATATTCAACACTAATTCTTTCATTTCTGATGCTCTTAAGCCCTGCCGTGTTTGCAGACAGCCCAACCAAGGCTGAGCTTTACGAAGGCATTGAGATTACGGTCAACATCAATACCGCGACGGCAGAAGAACTTTCAGCACTATTGGTTGGCGTGGGTGACAAGAAAGCCAAAGAAATCGTCGATTACAGAGATCAGAACGGGGCATTTACTACTGCTGATGATTTGGTGAGTGTCAAAGGGATAGGTGAAGCGACGGTTGAAAAGAACCGCGAAAGAATTCAACTTTGACCCGTTTTTCTACTTGTTAGAAATGAAGCGATAGATATGAAGCCTCCGGCCAATGCACCTGCTAGGTGGGCTTCAATCGCGATACGAGCATTAATCAGTTCACCAGTCGTGCTAGAAGGGCCAATAAGCTGCTCCCAAGCGATTTTAGCGACTAATCCGAATACTAACAGCCAACTAGACTTCCTGCCGTTTAAAGCCTCTCTGAGCGCGAATAAGCCAAACAACCCATGCAAAGTGCCCGATAGGCCAACGTAGATCTGAATACTTGAAAACAACAGAGCGACGCCAGTCACTAAACTGATCACAAGCAAAGCAACAACAAGCTGTTTTTTACTCGGTTGAAACAGGTAGCTGATGATCCACAAGCCTGCTAGATTCATCAGAAGATGCGAGTAGTTGGTATGTGAAAAGTTTCCTGTTAGGATTCGCCACCATTGCCCATCGGCAATCGCATTGCTATCCCAAACGACCCAAGCTTGTATTGGCTCAAATTGGAATAAGACGCATAAAAGTGAAATGAAAATTAAAACAGGGTACACATTAAATCCATGTCTCGTTATTGCCCCCAATGCAGCAAGGCTTTGAAAGCTTGTATTTGTCAGTGGGTTACACCACTCGAATCGAATGTTGAGCTTATCATTCTTCAGCACCCATCAGAAGAGCATCGTCCGATGGGAACAGCGCGTATTCTCTCGTTATCTCTTAATAACAGCGTGACGTTTGTTGGCGAAGACTTTTCAGACAACGAACAACTCAACGCATTGTTGTGCGATGAACAGTATCAACATGTGATTTTATACCCAAGCGAAAACTCCGTTTCAGTTGAGTCGGCGACATCTCCCAATAAGAAGCTGCGTGTGATTTTATTGGATGGCACGTGGAAGAAAGCATTCAAGATGTGGCAAGTATCGAGTAACTTGCATGCGTTGAACACGGTTCATTTACCGAAAGATCTCAAGGGTAATTACCGAATTCGCAAAGCACCCAGTGAAAATAGCCTTTCAACCGTTGAAGCTGGCTATCATTTACTTAGCTTGTTAGAGCGTGATGGCGACTTTAGCCCTTTGCTAACGGCATTTGACCAAATGATTCAGTTTCAAATCAATCAAATGCCGCCGGGCGTGTTTGAGAAAAACTACTTAGATTAAGCCGTTTTAGTAAAGTGAGTCAGGAATTAAAACTCGGTATGAGCTGAGAACAGTTGCTGATGCATTTTCTGCGCAAGATCATCAGTCATCGATGAAATGTAATCGGCTATCACGCGCATTTTTCGAGACTCATCTTGATGTTGTAGCCATTGCTTCTTGATGGGCAGTGGCAGCAAGCGTTCAGGATCTGCGCTGAATGCTTCAAACATATCCATGATGATCTGTTGACCTTTGTATTCGATGACCTGAACCTGTGGCACTTGAATAACGAACTCGCTGACAAAGTGTTTCAGCTTATCGAGTGTGCCGTCCATGCTCGGCTCGAGCACCGCATTGTAAGCCAACAGTACATTCTCAAAGTTAGCCTCCACTCGCTTAATCGAGATACTGGTCAACAGTGCGTTGACTATCCCACCAATCGCATCCTTTCGACGATACTGTTCACCAGAGAAAAGCATCTCTGTAATTGAATCTAGGTGTTCACAAATCCATGGGTCGGCCATCTCTTTCAGTTGAGGGTAAGCCGATTCGACCCACTGAGCTTTGGTCACAGAGCCAAGCACAATCGCATCTTCTAAATCGTGCACGCCATACGCGATGTCGTCAGCAAGTTCCATGATCGAACAATCCAGTGACTTATATTTGGTCTTGTTGTGCTCAAGTGGCTCGGTATGCGTTTTTCTTTTCTGTTTTAGGAGCGGTTGGTCGCTGCTTGAAAGCGGTTCAAGCACCCAGTTAAACAACTCTTCATCATGATCGTAGATGCCTTTTGCTGGCATCCAATCTTTAGCTCGGAGTTGTCGTTGATGCTTAACGGGTTCAGACTGCAATTTAGCTTGAACCTCACTCAGCAGAGAAGGGTACTTAATTAGACCTAACAAAGTGCGTCGAGATAGGTTCATCCCGTGATGTTCAGTGTAAGGTTCTAGCTGTGTGACTATGCGAAACGTTTGAGCGTTGCCCTCAAAGCCGCCGTGGTCGCGCATCATGTAGTTGAGTGCGACTTCGCCGCCATGTCCATAGGGTGGATGACCGATGTCGTGAGCCAAACACAGTGAATCAATCAAACTGTCTGAGGGTAATAGGTCTCGAAATTCGGGCTGCTTTTTCTTCAGTTGAGCGACGATACCGGTGCCAAGCTGAGCGGCCTCAAGAGAGTGGGTAAGGCGCGTTCGGTGAAAGTCGTTGACCGTGGTGCCATGGATCTGGGTTTTCGCTTGTAAGCGACGGAAAGCAGCAGAGTGAAGCACGCGCGCACGGTCACGCTGATACGGGCTGCGGTGGTCATCCCGTCTTATTTTATGTTCATCGTCATTTCGATGCTGCCATTCTTGTTCGAGTACAAAGGGTGGTTCGAGTTGAGAATTCAAAATAGCACCTATCAAATTGATTTTATTTAGCTAATTAAAAACAACTTATACCCAGCTAGCTTATCTCGTCTAGTGATAATTCAAAGCTCGGTGCGAATGTGGTGAGAAAGTAGTCCATTTCTGGGCTTTTGCGTTGTTCGAGTGTCTCTTCCAATCGGCGCTTGGCTTGCTCGTATTCATGATTGCCCGCACTGAGCTCTTCCAAGCATTTCAGGTACGCACAGATAGTATCTGCCTGCTTGACGATGCTTTGCTCTTCTTTACTCGCAGTACCAGATATTAAGAAGGGGGCGAAGTCGTCTCTGAACTCTTCTGGCAACATCGAAAGCAGTCTTTGTTCTGCCGCGGCTTCTATCTTCTTATACTCTTGTGCAATATCCGGGTTGTAGTATTTAACTGGCGTTGGCAAATCACCCGTCAGTACCTCACTGGTGTCGTGGTACATGCCAAGCAGAGCAATGTGCTCGGGGTTAAGCTGACCATCAAACTTCTTGTTTTTGATCAGTGCCAAAGCGTGTGCCACGAAAGCAACCTGTAGGCTATGTTCTGAAATGTTCTCGCTTGATACCGAACGCATCAGGGGCCAGCGTTGAATTAGCTTCATGCGTGCGAGATGGGCAAAGAAATGGCTCTGTTTCATAAATGTCCTTTTTAAACAATACTCCACTCGTATCTTGTGTTTGCACAGGGATACGAGACAGCGGATACAAAAAAGGCTCCTAAACAGGAGCCTTTTAAGCATAGAAGTGAATGAATACAAGTTAAAGTCTTTTAAAACAGCAAATTGTAGCCATCTTTCTTTGTGCTCATTAACCTTCGATGAGGTCGTCTTGGCTGTAAGTCTGTAAGAAGCGCTCTAAACGACCAATTGCGATTTCTAGATCTTCGATGTGCGGCAGAGTCACGATACGGAAGTGATCCGGTTTCGGCCAATTGAAGCCCGTACCTTGAACCAATAGCACCTTCTCTTGCTTAAGGAAGTCGAGTACAAACTTCTGATCGTCTTTGATGTTGTACATGTTGGTGTCGATTTTAGGGAACAGGTACATTGCACCTTTCGGTTTCACACAAGAAACGCCAGGGATCTTGTTGATCAGTTCCCATGCACGGTCACGCTGTTCAAGCAGTCGACCGCCTGGAAGAATCAGCTCATTGATACTCTGATAGCCACCGAGTGCGGTTTGGATAGCGTGTTGCATCGGAACGTTGGCACACAAACGCATTGAGGCCAGCATTTCTAGTCCTTCAACGTAGCCTTTCGCTAGGTGTTTAGGGCCTGTTAAGAACATCCAACCACCACGGAAACCACATACACGGTAAGCTTTAGATAGGCCGTTGAACGTGACCATTAATACGTCTTCAGCAAGCGTTGCCACTGAAGTGTGTACCGCACCGTCGTAAAGTACTTTGTCGTAGATTTCATCGGCGAAGATGATCAAACCGTGCTCACGAGCAATCTCAACCACTTGTAATAGGAAATCACGGCTGTATACCGCGCCTGTTGGGTTGTTCGGGTTGATAAGAACGATGCCGCGCGTCTTTGGTGAGATCTTCGCGCGCATGTCGTCTAAATCTGGATACCAATCAGCATCTTCATCACACATGTAGTGAACCGGTGTACCACCAGAAAGCGCAACAGACGCTGTCCATAGTGGGTAATCCGGAGCGGGAACTAAGATTTCATCACCATTATCCAGTAGCGCTTGCATAGACATAACGATAAGCTCTGATGCGCCGTTACCAATGTAAACGTCTTCTACATCAAGGTTACGTAGGCCTTTTTTCTGGTAGTGCTGAACAACCGCTTTGCGGGCTGAATAGATGCCTTTTGAGTCGCAGTAACCTTGAGATGTCGGTAGGTTACGGATTACGTCAACAAGGATTTCATCAGGGGCGTCAAAACCAAATGGGGCGGGGTTACCAATATTAAGCTTCAGTATTTTATGCCCTTCTTCTTCCATGCGCTTAGCATGTTTGAGTACAGGCCCCCTGATTTCGTAGCATACGCTGTTGAGTTTTGACGACATCCCGATATTTTGCATTGCCGATTTCCTGAAATTAATTTAAATACTTTATTAAAGTACCGCAAAATGGCGTTTGATAGAATAAAAATCTGATGAATGTCGCATTTCAGTGTCACGTTTAGCCTTTTTGTTGTCACTCTTTTCTAAATTTTAATTAATCGCTTTCTTGGTTATTGGCTAAGATGAATAAAGGGGCGGGATCGCTTAAAATCACAGGAATGTTGAAAAGATATAGTACATTCTTGATCTAAGTGGGTACTGCCCATAAAGTATCAAACTAATATAATAATAATTTAGATGTGAACGAGGTCGATTTGTCACATTTCCAGCAAACTATCTCCGCTTTGATTGAGCGAGTACAAAATGCCCAAGCAAGCGAAGTTCGTTGTGTTGAAGTTCTAACGCAAAAACCATCGTTTGCATTTATAGAATGGCTTCATGCTCAACCGCTCTTTCCTAAGTTCTACTGGCAGTCACGCGACACTCGTGAAGAGGTTGTTGCGCTCGGACAGTTACATACGTTTTCAGATCCTGCACCCGCGTACGCTATTCTTGGTGAAGACCAACGAATCTGGGGTGGACGCTCATTTGATGGGCACACCGCAAAGAACCGTCGCTGCATGGAGTCGTTTTTCTTCCTTCCTCAGGTTGAATTGATCCGCTTTGACAATACTTGGTCGCTGGCGGTTAATTTGTCCCCTGATCGCGTTTCTTCTATTAATGCTTTGAATAAGCTTTCTGTAGAAGCCGCGATATTGGCGCCTTTGTCTGCCCATATTGAACAGATCAATCACGTTCCAGAAAGAGAGCAGTGGGGCAACCTTGTCGATAAAGTGCTGCAAGGCATTAGCGATGAAGAGTACAAAAAAGTCGTTTTAGCACGTAAAACCACACTGCAACTCGATGCGCCTATCTGCGCAGCTCAATTACTTAAAGCCAGCTATCTGCAAAATCACCACAGTTTCCACTTTATGTTGGTGCTGGATTCTAAACACAGTTTCATTGGCTCGACACCAGAGCGCTTATATAGCCGACATGGTACGGAGCTTGATACCGAGGCGCTTGCTGGAACCATTGGTCGCGGAGAGAACGCTACTGAGGATATGGAACTGGCCAACTGGCTTTCTCAAGACAGCAAAAACCTCAATGAGAACCAGTATGTGGTCGACGACATCATTGAGCGTCTCACTCCTCATTCTCAAACGGTCCATGTTGAAAAGGATGCGCGTCTAGTGCGCTTGCGTAAGGTGCAGCATTTGAAGCGCAATATCCATGCTCAGCTCAACAATGGCGTTAATGGTGTGCAGTTGCTTGCTGCCTTACAGCCAACTGCTGCGGTGGCGGGTTTACCTCGTAAAGAGGCGATGGATTTCATTCTTGAACACGAACCGTTTGCACGAGGTTGGTATGCAGGCTCTGTAGGCTATATCAGTCATCAGCGAGCGGAATTCTGCGTGGCGATTCGAAGCGCCTTGATTGTAAACGATCAAGTACAACTGTTTGCTGGCGCGGGGATCGTGCCGGGATCGGTTGCCGAACATGAGTGGCAAGAGCTGAATAAGAAGATGTCGACTCTGCTCAGTCTCATTTCTGATCACCCACCATTAGGTGTGGCGTCATGAATCACGACCAAGCTGTATTAAACAGAGTTTGGTGTAACACATTACTTGAAGAGCTTGCCCGCAGCGGTGTTGAACATGTTTGCATCGCGCCAGGCTCTCGTTCAACACCATTAACACTCGAAGCCGAAGCTAACTCTAAGCTGACCTTACATACGCACTTTGATGAGCGCGGGCTTGGCTTCTTGGCTTTAGGTTTAGCTAAAGCGAGCAACAAACCCGTTGCGGTGGTTGTTACTTCTGGAACTGCCGTAGCTAACCTTCTACCAGCGACCGCTGAATCTGGATTAACGCGAGAAAAGCTAATCTTGTTGACCTCCGATCGACCGATTGATTTAGTCGACTGTGGCGCCAATCAAGCGATTCAGCAGCAGGGTATCTTTTCGTCTCACGTTGAAACGGCACTAAACCTTCCAAGTCCAACGACACAAGTTTCTTTGAATTGGCTTTTGACGTCGGTTGATAACGCACTGGCGAAACAGCGCAGCGTCGGTGGGGCTATTCATATCAACTGTCCGTTCCCAGAACCGCTTTATTCCGCTAATAGCGCCGAGATGTATGCGGATTATACAAAGAGCGTGGCAGCTTGGAGAGCTTCAACCTGCCTTTACTCGAACACTTATTTGCCCAGTCATTTAATCGCTCAGCCTGTTTCAGCAAGTGATTATGTCGCTCGTAAAGGCGCAGTGATTATTGGTTCTATCGAGAATGAAGCCGCAATTAAAGCCAAGCAGTTTGCGACAGCTTTGGGCTGGCCAGTATTCTGTGACCCTCAATCGGGTGTCAGTAGTGACTGGAAACACTATGATTTATGGATGCAAAGTGACGCAGCCAAAGCACAGCTTAGTCAGTGTGATTTTATTATCCAGTTTGGTGAGCGCATCGTATCTAAGCGTCTTAACCAATGGGTAAAAGAACAAGCTGCCACATTTTGTTCATCGCAGTACATCGTTGTTTCACCAGATGCACATCGTATTAATCAAGATCATCTGCCTCAAACTCATATTGTCGCTGATATCGAACATTGGTTATCAGAGCAACATCTACCAACGCTGTTGGGAGAACATGCTGGCTGGGCGGCATCTTTGGCGGAAGTCGCGAATACGGTTCAGCAGTTAGCGTTGGCGCAAATCTCTAATAACGACCAACTGACAGAGTTGAGCGTTGCCGTTGACTTGTCGTCTAGACTTAAGGGCAGAGAGCTTTTTGTGGGAAATAGCTTGATGGTAAGGCTGGTGGATATGCTGTCATCAATCTCTGCGACTCAAGTCTACAGCAACCGCGGTGCATCGGGCATTGATGGCTTGGTGGCGACGGCTGCGGGAGTGATAAAAGCCAACCAGAATCCTTTGATGATGCTGATTGGTGACACCTCTTTGTTGTACGACCTAAATTCGCTGGCGCTACTTACTCACAGCACAACACCAATGGTTATTGTGGTTACCAATAACGATGGTGGGGCAATCTTTGATTTTTTTCCGGTTCCTGAGCAACAAAAACAGTCTCTATATCAAATGCCTCATGGTTTCAATTTTGAACATGCTGCTGCGCAATTCCATCTTGGTTATGCGGCGCCAGAAACCTTGAATTGCTATCAAACGCTCATCGAACAACATTTTGAACTAGGTCAGGGTACCTTGCTCGTAGAAGTTAAGACGCCTCCCGAACAAGCGTCTACTTTGCTGAAGCAATTCAGCTCAATGCTCACCGAGGCATTAGCCTAAGGACTTTACATGCTTTACTCCAATTATTACCCAGCAGTACAAGAATCTTCTGACAAACCTTTGCTTGTTTTTTTACATGGTTTACTCGGAAGCGGGGATGATTGGAGTGCATGCCACCCCTTCCTCGAAGACTTTCCTCGTCTTTGCATAGATTTGCCCGGACACGGACAAAGCCGGTTTATCGACCCTGTAGGCTTTGATCATTGCTGTACCAAGATAGTTCAGTGCATCACATCTCAGCTGGCTCTCAACGATCTTCCTGTCGATTATCCTATCGTGGTGATTGGGTATTCTATGGGGGGAAGGCTTGCCATGTATGGGGTAACAAGCCCTTGCTTCGAAACTCTTAACTTAGAGAAAGTCATCATTGAAGGTGGCAACTTTGGCTTGGAATGTGATGAAGAAAGAGCACAAAGGTTAGTACACGATACGCAATGGGCTGTTCGCTTTGCACAGCAGTCGATTGAAGATGTTTTAGACGATTGGTATCAACAAAGCGTCTTTTCTTCACTAAATCATGAGCAAAGACAAACTTTGGTCATAAAGCGTAGTGGTAACCTTGGAGTATCCGTAGCAAATATGTTGTTATCTACTTCGTTAGCTAAGCAACCGGATTTACGTGCCACATTGAAATCTCATGAGCATTTATTGCATTATGTATGTGGAGAAAAAGATCGTAAATTCATGGAGCTAGCTGAGAATAGTGGCTTTGAATATAGTCAGGTGGATTACGCGGGTCATAATGTTCATTTTGAGCAACCAGAGATGTTTTCAAATCTGATCATCCAATGTATCGCCAGTCGTTGATGAACTGACTGAGCGAACCTCTCGTATCAAGCGCTATAGAAAGCAGAGCAACACCGTCGCGACCCTACGCTAGTCGCGCTCTCTAATAGAACAATGGGAATCATCATGGCTAAAACAGTAGGCATCACAGAAGAAGAACTTTACGCAGCCGTTAACTGGCGCGATGAAAGCAGTCAATATGAAGATATTCAATACCACAAGTCTGATGACGGTATTGCGAAAATCACGATTGCTCGCCCTCAAGTGCACAATGCGTTCCGTCCACAAACCGTAAAAGAGATGATCAATGCACTGGCTGATGCTCGTTATGACGAGAAAGTTGGCGTAATCATTTTGACTGGTCTTGGTGAGAAGGCGTTCTGTTCTGGTGGTGACCAAAGTATCCGTGGTGACTACGGCGGTTACCAAGATGACTCAGGTACGCACCACTTGAATGTACTTGATTTCCAACGTCAAATTCGTACTTGTCCAAAACCAGTTATCGCAGCGGTATCGGGTTGGGCAGTCGGTGGCGGTCATGTACTTCACATGATGGCAGACCTTACTATCGCAGCTGAAAACGCTCAGTTCGGTCAGACGGGTCCTAAAGTCGGTTCATTCGATGGCGGTTGGGGTGCTTCTTACATGGCTCGTATCGTTGGTCAGAAGAAAGCACGTGAAATTTGGTTCTTGTGTCGTTTCTACGATGCTCAAGAAGCATTGGACATGGGCCTGGTAAACACCGTAGTGCCTGTTGCCGACCTAGAAAAAGAGACCGTTCGTTGGTGTCGTGAAGTGCTTCAACATAGCCCAATGGCGCTGCGTTGCTTGAAAGCTGCACTGAACGCAGACTGTGATGGCCAAGCCGGCCTACAAGAGTTGGCGGGTAACGCAACCATGATGTTCTACATGACAGAAGAAGGCCAAGAAGGCCGAAACGCATTTAACGAGAAGCGTCGACCTGATTTCGACAAATTTCCGCGTAACCCATAGTCTTTCTCTTCTTTAAAATGAGTCGCTAATAGCGGCTCGTTTTGTTTTGATGTTCCCCGTTTTTTAGGAAACTTTATGAACTCAGTGAATTCTCAGCGTCACGCTAAACTCTACCGTTATCAATTGCCTATGGATAGTGGCGTGATTCTTCGTGACAATAAGTTGAACGAACGCGTTGGCTATATCATCCAACTAGAGTGTGATGGTAAAACTGGCTTTGGCGAAGTCGCACCTTTGCCAGGTTTTAGCCAAGAAGATGCCGAACAAGCTGGCATTCAGCTTCAACACGAATTAGAGCTTTGGAGCCACAATAACCCTCAAACGCCTTTTGATGAGCTATATCCTTCTGTTGCCTTCGGCTTTTCAATGGCGATGATGGAATTACGAGGCGAACTCAACGCTGAAGGTAACTACCAAGCTGCGCCGTTGTGTACAGGCGACCCAGATGAATTGATCCCTGTGCTGAATGAGATGAAAGGCGAGAAGGTCGCGAAAGTGAAAGTCGGTCTCTACGAAGCGATTCGTGATGGCATGCTTGTCAGCTTATTTCTTGAGTCGATCCCTGATTTAACCTTAAGACTTGATGCTAACCGTGCATGGAAGCCGGAAAAGGCTAAGCAGTTTATCAAGTACATTGCGCCTTCACTGCGTCAGCGTATTAGCTTTATTGAAGAGCCTTGCCAAAAACCAGAAGACAGCTTGGCATTTGCCATTGACCATGGCGTAGCGATTGCTTGGGACGAAACATTGCAAGAAGCGGTGCGAAGCCCAGAGTTTGATCTTAGCGACCTTACTGGTGTTAAAGCTGTCGTGATCAAGCCAACTCTTATTGGTTCTGTCGAACGTTGTGTGGCAATCATTGAGCGTGCACAGCAACTCGGTATCAAACCAGTACTAAGCTCAAGCATAGAGTCTAGCCTTGGCTTAACTCAGATTGCTCGATTAGCACAACAATACTTGCCTAATGAAGTTCCAGGACTTGATACAATTGGCTTGTATCAGCAACAGCTAGAGGTTTCTTGGCCGGGTTGTCAGCTTCCGGTTTCTACTCTTGAACAGCAACAATTGATTTGGTCTTCTTAGACCGAGCTATTTGAATGGCTATTTAGTTAGCTTAACAAGTTCTTAATCTATTTTTGGTTATCATATGATGCGCCCACAATCTAATCATCCCCCGCTCTGGGTAAAGTGGGCGCAGCAAAACCCACTTCAACCAGCGTTAGTGACCACTCACCGCACTTATACTTGGCAGCAAGTGTTTGTGTTGGTTAGTGAGTACCAACAACAGCTATCTCATCAAGGCCTATCTGAAGGTGATGTACTGACGATTGTTGGTAAGAATCAAGCTGAAGTGATCCCTGTTTATCTTGCCGCACTCAATTTGGGTGTGGTTTGTGCGTTTACGATGCCTCAGCCTAGTTTACGCCTGAAGCAAAAGCTCGATTCCTTATATCAAGCAGATCAACAGAGCTACCTTTGGCTCTTGGGCAATAGCGGAATAGAGCAATCAGAGACTGCCGATTTGAATACTCAGTTGGTGACCTTGCCTTGCCTAAGTGAACTGAAGTTTGATGGTGATGATGAGCAGATAACGACACCTCAAGAATCCAATTTCAATCCGCAAAATCTAGCGAGCATCGTATTCACTTCAGGTTCTACCGGAAACCCAAAAGCGGTCGCTCATACACTTGAGCAGCACCTATGCTCTGCGTCAGGGCTGCTTGAGGTGTTTCGTTATCAACAAGGTGACACGTGGTTACTGAGTTTACCTATGTACCATGTGTCGGGGCTGGCGATAGTTCATCGTTGGTTGGCGGCTGGTGGTTGCATCAAAATAGGCACAGGTCAGCTTGAAACCGATATAGAAGGTTGCAGTCATGCCTCATTGGTGGCTACTCAGTTACATCGATTGTTAAAGAGTAAGCAAGCACTTACTTTAACTCATGTACTTTTGGGTGGTAGCCATATTCCAGAGGCGCTTGGCCTTGAAGCTCGGCAAATGGGGATTGAGACTTGGCTTGGTTATGGGATGACGGAAGCAGCCTCAACGGTGACGGCAAAGCCTGTAGATGCGAGCAGCACTGCTGGTTTTGTGCTTAATCATCGTCAATTGAAAATTGAAAACCAACGTATCTATATTGGAGGCAATACCCTCGCTTCTGGTTATTACCATCAAGGTAAATTAACACCATTGGTGGACGAGCACGGTTGGTTTGACAGTAAAGATCTTGGTCAGTGGGATGGCGTTCAAGTGTCGATTATTGGCAGAGCCGACAATCAATTTATTTCTGGCGGTGAGAATATTCACTGTGAAGAAATTGAGCGTGCACTCAATCAGCTGCCCGAAGTTAAGCAAGCCTTTATTGTGCCCATAGAAGACAGCGAATTTGGTTTTAGACCAGTAGCTATTGTGGACTGTGATGAAGTTCTAACCAAAGAATGGTTTGCAGAGCAGCTACAAGGAAGCCTAGAGCGATTTAAGTTCCCAATTGAGTACTACCGCATGCCTCAGCAAGAACAGTTAGGTATTAAGGTATCGCGCGCGGGATTAGCGCAGTGGTTGTTGCAACACCGGCGCTCTAACTAATTGAGCCGGAGGTCTTTTTGTTCACTTGGCCTGCAGTTAGTTAATTTAGCAATTAGATAGTTCAAAACAGAATTTATTATCTTTATAACCATCCATCATAATAAGCCATATAAATAACGGATTATAGAATAAGGTCTTATTATGAAAATTGCCCTCACCATTGCGGTTTTACTGCAGATAGGCCAAGCAATCATCTCGTCAGGGTTGACTCGTTCGTTGGCTGAGCTCACCGCATTTGTGTTGGTTGTGGTACTTGTTTTAATGAAAAGAGAGAGCAAGAAGAGTGATAAGCCCCTGTTTGATTCGTGATTGTTACAACAAAGAATACCCTTACCACAAACGATAAAGGCAAAGCCCATTGGAGCTTTGCCTTTTTGTTTTGTTGCTCGCTAACTTGAGTGTCTAGTTCACCGAACAAACATCTAAAGCGTTTCTATGCGGGCTAAGCGAGAGTTAACCACGCCAATGAACCCGTTGAGATCATGACCCACATTGTAATACCAAACATCAGTGGTTTCGGCCCTGCCGCTTTTAACTTTTCAACTGAAATACCACAGCCAATTAAGAACAAACACACGACCAGTGCTCGCTTAGACACATCAAAGATTCCTTGATAGACCATCTCAAATTGTGGCAGTAAGTCACTCACCGCGATAGCGGCGCAATAGAAGAAAATGAAGTAGGGAACCGTAATCTTCTTTTGATCGTTCTTGAAGATCATCGCACTAATTAAAGCGATAGGGATGATCCAAAGTGCGCGAGCGAGCTTCAATGTTGTCGCTGTCGTCAGTGCTTCTTCGCCATACGCTGAAGCTGCACCTACTACAGAAGACGTATCGTGAATCGCTATCGCTGCCCAAGTACCAAATGTTTGTTGGCTGAGCTCAAGCGCGTGACCAATCATCGGGAATAAGAATAGAGCAACCGAGTTCAACACGAATACGGTGGCTAATGCCAAGCCAATCTGTTCATCGTCTGCTTTGATCGCGGGTGCCACTGCTGCTATCGCGCTACCACCACAAATCGCGGTACCAGAAGATATAAGATAGCCCGTAGTGCGGTCTAGCCCCATTTGTTTCGCCAAGAACCAACCAATGACTAATGTACCGATAATCGTCGTTACAATGAGCCCAATACCATCGCCTGTTACTGCTAATGCTTTTTCAAACTGAATACCAAAACCCAAGCCAACAATAGAGTAGGCCAGTAGCTTTTTGGTAAGCTTGCCGACTTCCAAGTGTTCAGGGACTAATCCTAAACTAGCAAGCAGGAAACCGATAACCAGGGCTGTCGGTGAGCTAACCCAAGGCGTTAAGCAAAACAGTGCAGCAAGATAAAATGGAACGGACTTTTTTAGGTTCATTGTATTTAGAGTCTTGTTTTGTTGTGGCGTTATTGTGATGAGACCACTATACGTTCAATAAAATGATAAGTAAGTCTAAATGAATTGAACAAACGTTAAGGAAAACTTAACGCTTGTTCAACTGATATGAATAAAGGGCTGGTTAACTAGCGTAATGATCCGCGAAGGTCAGAGACTGACTGTCGAAGCGTTTCACAAGAGGCTTGTTTAGGTGAAATCGGCTCGCCAGCTTCTATCTCTAGCTTAGTCCAGAAGCGAGTGGGTAACCCTTTACAGGCACGGCCTTTGTAACGACTAAAGTAGCTACCCCATAATCCTTTAAGAGCCATAGGAATCACTGGGACAGGGGAACGTTTGATGATCAGCTCCATACCACGCATGAACTCAGCCATTTCGCCATCAGAGGTGAGCTTTCCTTCTGGGAAAATACACACGATGTGATCTTCATGCAGGGCACGCTCTACTTCTTTGAAAGCGTTTCGAATCGAGTTGCGGTTGGTCGCGGAGATTGGAATCACCCCAGCTCTTTTCAAGAAGCCTCGAATTGGCGGCAACTTGGTGTAATCCTCTTCCATCACAAAACGGATCAAGCGAGGGCAAACCGCACTCAGCAGCAGTGCATCCATATAACTCACATGGTTGCAGACAATCAACGCACCGCCCTTTTCTGGCAGGTGATGTAAGTTCTTATGTTTAACTCTGTACATGGTGTGAGTGACCACCCACGTAAAGAAGCGGAAAGCGTAGATAGGCACCTGATAAAACAGGTACAGCATCACCAAAGTGTTGCCCACTGCGAGCAAGATAAACAGCTGCGGAATTGAAAGATCTAGAACACTAAGGCAAACAATACCTAATACCGCACTTCCCACCATGAACAGTGAGTTGTAGATATTGAGCCCGGCAATCACTTGGGCACGCTCGTCGGGCTTGGCACGTAACTGCATCAGTGAATACAGAGGAACAATAAAGACACCGCCAGAGATACCCAGAAGCATAAGGTAAGCAAACAGTGGCCACAGCTCTGAGTAGGTTACGAATTGATGGAAAGAACTAAAGTCAGGCAAAGACTCCGGGATGGATATCGCCATCAGAAGACCGAAGATCGAGATACCTAAGCTGCCCATTGGCACGATGCCGATTTCAATTCGGTGATTAGATAACTTATCACAAGCTAAAGAGCCGATTGCAATGCCTACCGAGAATAGTGCCAGTAAAAAGGCGACGGAGCTTTCAGTGCCGTTTAGATGCAGTTTAGTGAAGTTGGGAAACTGAGTTAGGTAAGCCGCACCAAGGAACCAGAACCAGCTGATAGACATCAGAGCTTGAAAGGTCGGGCGATCTTTTTTTGCAATCGCCAGTGTCGCGCGGGTCAGTTTTACAGGTTGCCACTTTACTTTAAGGTCTGGTGCATTACTTGGCGCTTGTGGGATAAACCAGCTTGATACATAGCCAAGCACGGCGAACGAAACAATACACACCGCAGCAATGAGCTTCGCGCCTTCTTCAGATGCAATGATGCCTGCGCCTAGAGTACCAATCAGGATCGCTAAGAATGTACCTGTCTCGACGAGAGCGTTACCAGATACCAGTTCTTTTGTTTCTAACTGCTGTGGAAGCAGGGCATACTTCACCGGGCCAAAGAAAGCACTCTGCGTTCCCATAAGGAACAGGAGCAGAAGTAATATTCCGTAGCTTTCGTAGATGAATCCGATCGCACCCAGTGACATGATCACTACTTCGAGGAGCTTAACTTTACGGATAAACCACGATTTTTCGTATTTGTCGGCCAGTACACCAGCTAAAGCTGAAAATAGGAAGAAGGGCAGAATAAAAAGGCCAGCGGCCAAATTAATGAATAGATTGCTGGAAATAGGCAGCGTGTCTACGCTTGCGAAAGCAACAAACAGTAACAGGACATTTTTGAATATGTTGTCGTTAAAGGCTCCTAGAAATTGGGTAATAAAGTAGGGTAGGAACCTTTTTTGCGTTAACAGCGAAGATTGGCTGCTGTTGTTCATTGTCTTTCCTTGGATGATTACCAGTTGGTTAAGTAGTTTGATACTAGGTTATTGATCAGCTCTTTACCATCAATAGGCTCAGAGGCGAAAAATTTATCATCAACGCTAAGTAAAGTAATTCCGTGTACTCCAGACCATAATACACGGCTGGCTTTAACGACTTCGCTTTTCGTATGTTCAGGAGCAATCGCTACTAGCAACTGCTCTAGCATGCCTGTCATTCTATCGATGCGGTTCGATTGCCATTCAGGAAGGTTTTCACCGTTCATGTTGTGCTCAAAGATAAGTTGCCAACGGTGAGGGTGTCTCTGTGCAAAATCGTGGTAGCAGTAGGCAAGGTTGAATAGAGCTTGTTGAGGGTTGCTCGATTGTTCAACAGCTGCAGCCGATTCTGACGCCAGTTCATCTAATGTTTGAGCGACCACATGCAAAAGCAGTAGGTTGTAGTTACCAAATACATTCACTAAGGTACTTGGTACGTAACCAATCATATTGGCGATTTTACGTAGACTTAGCTCGTGATAAGAGTGCTCTTCTAAGAAGTCGCTCACCGTTTTTAAGGTTAATTGCACTAATTGTTCGCGAGTATGATCGTTTCGTCTTGCCATGGGTACTTTCTATTAAATGAACATCGTTCAATATTTTAATGCTGCCCCTGAGTGCCGTCAATCCCTTCGCTAGTTTAGTAATCAATTAATAGCTGCAATATTATGATACATGTGTAAGCACGGTGAATATTTCATTGTTCTTTGTTAACGAGTATGATTAAGGTGTCGAAAGATAAAGAACCCTATTATAAAGGATAATAATGAAACGATTTTTCTCACTAGTCGCGATCCTGTTGGTAACAGTCGCGGTGACGCCAATCGCGGAAGCGAAAAAGTTTGGTGGTGGTAAGTCATTTGGCAAAAGCTTTAAAACGGCTCCAGCACCAAAACAACAAAACACGAATTCGATCCGTCAAGATCAAACAGGTAAGAACACAGCAGCTAACTCTAGCAAGAAAGGCCTTATGGGCGGTCTGCTAGGTGGTTTACTTGCTGGTGGTCTTTTAGCTGCATTCTTTGGTGGCGCATTTGAAGGTATCCAGTTCATGGATATTCTGATTATGGGGCTGATTGCTTTCCTAGCGTTTAAATTCCTACGCGGAATGTTGGGCGCGAAGCAGGGCTCAATGAATCAGCAGAATGCACGTGGCCAACAGCCAGCATTCGGCGGCATGGGTCAGAACAAGTTTGAACAACCTAAGCAACAACCAAATGTTCATAACTTCGAGCAAACACAACCTCAATCACAAGGCGCTGCTGGTGGTTTCGGTTTTGGTGCACAAAGCGATGTTCCACATAACTACCCACCGGGCTTTGATCAAGCGGCATTCATCAATGGTTCTCGTGAGCACTACCGTACACTGCAAGGTGCATGGAATCACAACGAGCTAAACACGATTGAAGAATACGTATCTCCAAGCCTATTTGAAGACCTAAAAGCTGAGCGTAATAAGCTAGACGGTGATCAGCACACAGACGTAATGTACGTTGATGCTGAAATCGTTCGCGCAGACCACGATGGTAGCAAAGCACAGCTAAGCCTTCAGTTTAGCGGTCGTTACCGTGACACAGCGGATGGCGTTGAAGAAGATATCACTGATATCTGGCACCTAGAGCGTGACCTAACAACTAACAATGCACCATGGTTAATTGTTGGTATTCAAGGTTAATTCCAGGATTTAACTCAACATCAATAGGATGTAGTTATTCGGAATAACACCAAATAATAGAAAGCCCCTGCTGAGAAATCAGCAGGGGCTTTTTTGCGTCTAATGATATGTATCTTAGTTAAAGATTGGATTAACCTGAGACTAACTAACTGATTTTATTTGGATGTAATGAGTAATGACAAAGTTCTTTGAACCCGTATTGGAGCCTGAGGTTACTTTGCAGCAGAAACAGATAATTGCGAACGAATGCGAAGAACATATATCGACCCATTGTTTAGGCTGCGCTGCTTATCTGGCTTGTGAGCGTCATGCAGAAGTATGGGATCACTGATGTTTGAATGGGCTAGATCGCTTAGTTATTTGTAGGAGCGGGTTAGTGTTTAGGAAGTTGAGGGTTGTTTTAGAAGACACGTTTAGTAAGAGATAAAGCTCAGAAACGAAAAAAGCCAACTCAATGAGTTGGCTTTTCGATTTTCCAATTAAGGAGAATATGGTGGAGGGAGACGGATTCGAACCATCGAAGGCAGTGCCGGCAGATTTACAGTCTGCTCCCTTTGGCCACTCGGGAACCCCTCCAGGGTGTGTCTTA
>NZ_VTXG01000016.1:0-101562 GCF_013114515.1 Vibrio sp. AIC-3
GTACGAGTCACTGAAAGTATATTCGGAACCGCCGTATGCGACCCACGCTTGTACGGTGGTGTGAGAGGACGGAGGCTGCGAGGCCTCCTCCTACTCGATTCTGTTATTCCGCGGTAACTTAATGATGAATATTTGGAATAGGTTAGAATCTTGTGTTTCGTTATTGCTCGTCTGCCGTGAGTGGTAACTTGTCGCTACACAGGACTTTAAGGCGTTGGGTATATGGAAATCACTCTAGAAATATTGGCTATCTTGTTTGTTGTTGCAACGGCAGCAGGCTTTATTGATGCAATGGCTGGCGGCGGTGGGTTACTGACTCTACCTGCATTGCTAGCGGCTGGAGTTCCACCGACGCAGGCATTGGCAACTAACAAACTCCAAAGCTCATTTGGCAGCTTCTCTGCGAGTTGGTATTTCGTGCGCAACGGTATCGTCAGCATCAAAGAGATGCGCCTTGCTATCTTTTGTACCTTTATTGGCTCTGCAATTGGCGCTGAGTTAGTCCAGCACATTGATGCGAGCCTACTGACCAGTGTTATCCCACTGCTGCTTATCGCTATCTCTCTCTATTTCCTGTTGGCACCCCAAACTAGAGCGTCTGAAGGAAAACAGAAGATCTCTGAGGCGATGTTTGCTCTGTGTATTGGTGGCGGCGTGGGTTTCTATGATGGCTTTTTTGGCCCAGGAACAGGTTCTATCTTCACCGTCTGCTTTGTTGCTATTGGTCACTTCTCGTTAGTCGATGCTACGGCGCGTACTAAAGTACTTAACTTTACCTCGAATATCGCTGCCTTAATTTTCTTTATTTTGGCTGGTTTGCCTATTTGGGAGTTGGGATTAGTGATGGCGGTCGGTGGATTTATGGGCGCTCAGCTTGGCGCTAAAGTGGTGGTGACAAAAGGGCAGAAATGGATTCGCCCCCTTGTGATCGTGATGTCGATGCTAATGGCGTCTAAACTGCTTTGGGAACAGCATCAACAATGGATTCTATCAGTGTTTTAACTCGTGGAGACTGGTAACTATTTGGTCTGACACAGATATGAATCGGCCGAATCAAGCCTGCTAATTCGGTGAAGCTATACAGATATTGAGGCTCAATATTGAGTGTTTTTACGATAGAGAGCGGTATTAACGCTGGCCCAGTCCCGCCCAATGCAAGTTGAGCCGCTGCGGTGTAGGCATCCATCTCCATCAAGGGTTTGATACCAAACTTCTCTAATACAGAAAGTTGATAAGAATTGGCAGGGTTGGTCATGTCGTTAGTGATGACCATTGGAGGAAGCTCCGTTAGCGGTGACTTACTCACTATGTAAAACGGCTCATCAAATAGATGGAAGGTCATCAACCCATGATGCGGTGGCAGTAAGCCAGCACACAACCCCAAGGTCGCCTTGCCAGATTGCACTCGCTCTATGATTCTCGGCGTGTGGTTGGTAGTAATGGTGATGTATTTATTTTGCTGGATAAATTGGCCCATCATTTCACCTAAATAACCGGCTATCAGAGACTTAGAGCTGTCTAGGGTGATGAGAGTGGTATCTTCCAACTCTTGCTGTTCATAAATAAGCCCGCGAAGTTCATTGAATGTCGGGCCAATACTCTCTATTAATGCTATCGCATCTGGCGTGAGTTTTATCTGTCGGCCACTCGGTTCAATGAGCTTTTTACCTAGCTTCTTTTCTAAACTCGCAATCCGTTTGCTGACCGCTGATTGGCTGATATAAAGCAAACTGCCTGTGCGGCTCATGGTCTTTGCTTTACTCAATACCAGTAGAGTTTCGATTCCTTCGAGTAGCATTGGGTTATATTCATGAAATTTGGGAATGATTGTTTCAACTTACCTCAAACAACATTCATTCTCTAGTCTTGAAACTAAAGCTTTGAACCAAGTTAGGTATTTTTAGCTATGCTCGCACGTGTAGCGCGAGAGCATAATAATTGTGTTGGGGAGCTCAAATTAAGAAAGGCTCCTTTACGGAGCCTTTCACTTTGTAACGTTAGCTTATTTGATGGCGAAGGTCGGCAATGATAAATGCCAACGAATAGCGCCAAGCCTTATCAATAGTGTTGAGAACACGCCGGCCAGAAATGCAGTTTCTGAATCGTGCCCCATGCTGATCGCCATGGTATGGAAAGTACCACCAATGATACAAGCGGTCGCGTAGACTTCACTTCTTAGAATCATAGGCACTTCACGGGCAAGTACGTCGCGGATAATACCGCCACCGCAGCCGGTGATGACACCCATGATGATCGCCACTAGTGCTGAATCTTGATAGATAAGTGCTTTTTCTACACCAATGCCAACAAACACCGCTAGGCCAATCGCATCACATACCGGCAATATCCACCAAGCCAGACGTTTCGGGCGTCTGACAATAATCATGGTCAGTAAACAGGTGATGATGATGACCCAAAGGTAGGTGGTATCGGTGATCCAAAATACGGGAGTCGCGCCTAGAGCCATGTCTCGAATTGTACCGCCACCAATTGCGGTAACACTACCTAGAACGGCGACGCCAAAGGGATCCATCTTAAGACGGCCAGCGACAAATACGCCTGAGACGGCAAAGATGGCAGTGCCAAATAAATCGATAATATAAAGCAGCATGGAGTCCATGATACTGGTGCTCTTATAGTTAAAATTGTAGGGACAGGTCGGTGGCGAATTGTACGAAAAAACGCAGCAAATAGTTAGTGATTTTGCCTAGCTCTATCAAAGAAATCGCACACTTGTTGGATCGCTTTCAAAGTTCTCGTTGTCGGGCGATTAATCCAGTCAGAATTGAGGGACCAAATCTGATTTTGAGCGACAGCTGGGATCTCATCTTCCCATGTTTGCCACATGGTTCCATTCTCAATCGCGTGCTGAGAAGTGAAGATTACTTGCGGTTTTCTTAATACAACTTGTTCAATACCAACTTGCGGATAGGGAGAGGCGCTGTCTTCAAAAATATTGTGGCCACCACAAAACTCAAACACCTCACTTGGCCAGTGTCCTTGAGCAACAGTGATGATCGGCTTTTCACTGAGCTGGTAGAAGTAGTTTACTGGCTCGGCATCTTTGTATTCTAGTCTCAACGCGTTGAGCTGCTCTCTGTATTGCTGAGCGTTATTTTCGCCAATGCTTGGATCGCTAGCGTATTCGCTCAGTTGTTCAATATTGGTTGCGATACTGTCTAGGCTTTTGGTTTTGGAGTAGTAAATATTAAAACCAAATTGCTCTAGTTTCGCGAGCTCTCTGGGCGGGTTTCCCGCTGGCCACGCAAGAATCAAATCAGGCTGAAGTGCGATGATCTTCTCAACCTTGATACCTTGATAGTTTGCCACTTTTTCAAGCTTATCGGCTTGTGGTGGGTAATCACTTCGTTCACTTACGGCAACAAGGTTGTTGCCTAAACCAGCGCTGTACGCGAGTTCAGTGGCATGAGGAGCAAGGCTGACTACGCGTTGAGCCAGCTGTACTTGTTCTTGAGTCCGTGGTGCTTCTTCTGCAAATGATAAAGGCAGCCATAAGCTGGAAGACAAAATAGTAAGGCTTGTAACAAGTGCTGAAGGTTTCACTCTAAATCCCTTGGTGAATAAATAGTAAGGCTAGGCTTTGTAAAAATATCCAGATAGCGATGCGACCAAAGAGTAGTTTCTGAACCTGAGATAGATGCAGAGCTGACGGTGCGATTCTTCCGCCTAATTTTGCGCGAATGGCTTTAGTGTTGTCGTAAATCGCAGGGCCACCTAATGATAACTCCAGCTTGTTGCCAACAGCCGTGATCAACCAGGCTGGGCCGGGTAGTGGCCAAGAGCGACTTTGGACTAGCATCATCTTAAATGTGTGCGTTGCTTTATCACCAAAGACGATCATCAAGGCAAATAAGCGCATTGGTATAAGTTCTAGGATAGCGACGATCTTGATTGCCGTTGAGCCGAAAGGAGAAAACTGCTTGCGACTTGGCGACCAAGCTCGAGCTAACTCGACCACAAGGCGATACATTAACGCAGCGATTCCACCACCAATGGCGTACCAGAACAACACACAAACTACGTTACGAGCGTAACCCATGATTATGGTTTCTGTGGCGGCTTTGCCGAGGCCAAGTGACGAAAGTGATTCGGTTTGACGGTTGACAATCGGAGCCAGTAACTGACGAGCGGCCGCTTTATCTTCTCGGCCAAGTACTTTGATCAGTTGGTTAGCCAGCTTTTCATTATTGCGCCAATCAATCGCGAGTAATAACAGTGCCAATTCAAACAGTTGAGATTGCCAAACCAATGGTTGCAGTGCCAATAGAATAACCAGAGTTGGCAGTACCATTAACCCCCAGGCTAATGTGCCTGAGATTAAACTTTGGGAATAGTTGTGGTTGTTATTAACCTTGCTTGCTAAAAGCTCAGCAAACTTATGCCATAAGGTCGTGGGGTGTGCGGCATGGGGGATAGGTAAAATTAAATGAAAAAGCAGTGCTCCCCACATCACAAGGAGCACGCCATTTGCAAATACCTGATCAAACAGTGTTTGCATGTCTAGTCGCTTACTTTAGTAGGGCAACCATCTTGATAACCATTTCAGAAGAGCTTTGCGCTGCTAGTGGCAGGAACTCTTCGAAGCTCATTGGTGATTCTTTGTCTGCAACATCAGAGATTGCACGAACAACCACGAATGGTACTTGGAATTGGTGACAAGCTTGAGCGATAGCCGATGCTTCCATCTCTACAGCAACAACAGATGGGAAGTGCTTGCGGATGAACTCTTGGCGTTCTGCTGTGCAAACAAATGCGTCGCCAGTACAGATAAGACCGCGAACGGCATGCTTGTCTTCCATTTGTGCTAGTGCTTGTTCAGCAACAGCCATCAGTTTGTCGTCAGCTTTGAACGCTGCAGGTTGACCTGCCATTTGGCCGATTTCGTAACCGAAAGCTGTTACGTCTGCATCGTGGTGTCGAACTTCAGTTGAGATAACCACATCGCCAAGGTTCAGTGTTGAATCAAAACCGCCAGCAGAGCCCGTGTTCAGAACGGCATCTGGTTGGTATTCGCTTAGTAGGATTGAAGTACCAACAGCCGCTGCTACTTTACCAATGCCAGATTGAAGCAAAACAACGTCAACACCATTTAGCTGACCAGAGAAAAAGGTACAACCGCCTTTATTAACTTCAGTAATGTCTGAAATTGCTGCTTTTAGGATCGCAACTTCTTGCTCCATTGCGCCAATGATGCCGATTTTCATGTGTAGTCTCTTAATAAATAATATTTAAACAGTAGAGCGAAATTGTAGCATGGATAAGAAGTGTCGAGCGACTGCCCAGAGGCACTTCTCATCCGAATAGTAGCGATTTATCTGCGTATTCTTTTATCTATTTGATTAGGCCTTCGCTTTTCAAGCTAGCACGAAGTTGTTCAGCTCGTTTTCGGTTTACGCCAAAATCAGAATGGCCAGTACGAGACTCTGAACGCACGATCAGTTTGCCATCCGTGATTTTAAGTTCTAAGTCATCGACAAAACGCATGATGCGCGAAGTACATTCAACACGCAGATAATCTTCTGTTTTACTCGCGGTTTTTGATCCCGGTAAGGTTAGCGCAACCTGCTCAATCGCATCTAAGCTCGCTGAATCTGACAACTCAAACGCGGCCAATGCATGTTGCTCACGATCATCTTGAGTTGATACGCAGTTTGGTTTGTCTCCACAAGGTGATGAAGTTCTGTCTTTCATGTCCGTGATTCCTTGGCTGCAAGCGGTTAACGTTAAAAGTGATAACGAGAGGAGAGCTGCTTTTTTCATAATGTTTCCTATGGCGTTGTTTTAATTGTAGTTATAGGTATTGGCTTGTTTGCGATTGTTTTACGTATTTTTCGATATGCTTGTGATAAACGTATCTAATTCAAAAAAGGATCCATCATTGGATCCCTTTTTTATAGTAACGGCCTGAGTAATAAAGGAAACCTTAGATTAGTCACACTTCTAGGTAGTCCAAGATCCCTTCTGCGGCTTTACGGCCTTCATCGATAGCGGTCACCACTAAGTCAGATCCTCGAACCGCATCGCCACCTGCAAATATCTTGCTGTTGGTGGTTTGGTATTGAAACTCTTGTTTACCGGGAGCCTTGATACGACCCCACTGATCGAGCTCCACACCGAAAGGTTCTAGCCATTCCATCGTATGAGGTTGGAAACCAAATGCCATAATTACGGCATCAGCCTCAAGAACATGCTCACTGCCTTCGACAGGTTCTGGACGACGACGGCCTGCTTCATCAGGCTCACCCAAAGCGGTTTTCACGAATTTCACACCAACCACATGACCAGCGCTGTTAAGCTCTAAGCCGATAGGTTGTAGGTTGAACTTGAACTTCACCCCCTCTTCACGTGCATTTTTTACCTCACGGCGAGAACCTGGCATGTTGGCTTCATCTCGGCGGTAAGCACACACCACATCTGCCGCATTCTGACGAATAGAGGTTCGAACGCAGTCCATCGCCGTATCACCACCACCAAGCACGACGACTTTCTTACCTTGCATATCGATAAATGGGGTTGGGTTTTCCAGTTCCATGACCTTGTAGGTATTAGAAATCAAGAATGGCAGAGCATCATAAACGCCCGGTGCATCTTCGTTGTCTAAACCCGCACGCATGTTTTTATAGGTGCCGACACCAAGGAAAACAGCGTCGTAGTCATCGACCAGTTGCTGAAGTTGTACATCTTTGCCGACTTCGGTATTCATTTGGAACTCGACGCCCATCTCGCTAAAGATACGGCGACGATTTTCCATGATGCCTTTCTCAAGCTTGAACGATGGAATACCAAACGTCAGTAGGCCACCGATCTCCGGATAGCGGTCAAACACAACGGCTTTTACGCCATTACGAACTAGGATGTCAGCCGCCGCTAGACCTGCTGGCCCCGCACCGATGATCGCGACCTTTTTATCAGTCCACTCAACGTGAGACATGTCAGGCTTCCAACCCATCTCAAAGGCTTTGTCGGTAATGTACTTTTCAATATTGCCAATGGTTACGGCACCGAAATCGTCATTGAGGGTACAAGAGCCCTCACACAAGCGGTCTTGAGGGCAAACTCGACCGCAAACCTCAGGCAGGCTGTTGGTTTGGTGAGACAGTTCAGCGGCTTCGATAATACGCCCTTCATTGGCAAGCTTAAGCCACTGAGGGATGTAGTTGTGAACAGGACATTTCCATTCACAGTATGGGTTACCACAGTCTAAACAACGGTCTGCTTGCGCTTTCGCTTGCTGTTTAGTGAAAGGTTCGTAGATCTCTACAAACTCAATCTTACGTATCTTGATTGGTTTCTTCGCTGGGTCTACGCGATTCACATCAATAAATTGGTATACATTCTGGCTCATTATTGGCTCCTTCCAATTATTGCGCTTGAACACGAAGTTCAGCAGAGCTGCGGCTTTGGTGGCCGAGCAAGGTGTTCAGATCCGCCGTCTTTGGCTTCACTAGGTAGAACTTTGGAATCCATTCATCAAAGTTCGCCAGAATAGCTTCAGCGTGTACTGAGCCAGTCTCTTCTAAGTGCTCTGCAATTAAGCCACGCAGATGTTCTTGGTGGATAAATAAGTCAGACAGAGAAAGTGCCTCGACCGACTCGTTATTTACTCGACCTTGGAAGTCTTCGTTCTTATCCATGACATAAGCGAAGCCACCTGTCATACCCGCACCGAAGTTGACGCCAGTTGCGCCAAGAATGGCAACAATACCGCCGGTCATGTATTCACAGGCGTTGTCACCAGCGCCTTCAATCACAGCAACCGTACCTGAGTTACGTACGCCAAATCGTTCGCCAGCCGTACCAGCTGCAAACAGCTTGCCTCCAGTTGCGCCATACAGACAGGTGTTGCCTATGATGGTCGCTTCGTTACAAGTAAATGCGGTGCCTTGGTGAGGCTTGATAACCACTTTGCCGCCAGCCATGCCTTTGCCAACATAGTCATTGGCATCGCCTGTTAGGTAAAGCTCAACGCCGCCTGCGTTCCAAACCGCAAAAGATTGGCCTGCTGTACCGTCGAGATATAACTTGATTGGTGAACCTGCCATCCCTTGGTTGCCGTATCGCTTAGCAATTTCACCAGAGATACGAGCACCAATCGAGCGGTCTGTGTTGATCACGTTGTAGTAAAGGCTGGTGGATTGACGTTTCTCAATTGCATCGAGTGCATCATCCAGAATCTGCTGGTTGAGCTGAGCTTTATCAAATGGTGCGTTTGGCTCGGTCCAAAACAGTGGGTGACCTTCTGGAGATACCGGAGCTTCGAGTATTGAAGAGAGATCGAGCTTGTTCTGTTTCGCGGTGAGGCCTTGAACGGCTTCAAGTAAGTCAGTACGACCAATCAGGTCCGTGAGTTTTTCTACGCCGAGTTCTGCAAGGTATTGGCGAACTTCATCGGCTAGGCCTGTAAAGTAGTTCACCACCATGTCTGGCAGGCCTTTGAAGTATTCGCGGCGTAGTGTTTCATCTTGAGTCGCAACACCCGTCGCACAGTTGTTTAGGTGACAAATTCGTAAGAACTTACAACCCATTGCGACCATTGGCGCGGTACCAAAACCAAAGCTTTCTGCACCGAGAATCGCACCTTTAATCACATCAAGGCCAGTTTTTAAACCACCATCGACTTGCAGGCGGATCTTATGACGAAGCCCATTAGCAACCAGTGCTTGTTGAGTTTCTGCTAAGCCAAGCTCCCAAGGGCAACCTGCGTATTTTACCGAGGTTAGAGGGCTTGCCGCGGTACCGCCATCGTAGCCAGAAATGGTGATCAGATCGGCATAGGCTTTCGCTACACCAGTTGCAATCGTGCCTACACCCGGTTCCGATACTAACTTTACTGAAACCAAGGCTTTAGGGTTCACTTGTTTAAGGTCGAAAATCAGCTGCGCTAGATCCTCGATAGAATAAATATCGTGATGTGGAGGAGGGGAGATCAGTGTCACCCCTTGAACTGAATATCTCAGCTTAGCGATTTCTGCGGTAACTTTATGGCCGGGCAGTTGACCACCTTCTCCAGGCTTCGCACCTTGCGCGACCTTGATCTGCAAAACATCCGCATTGGTTAAGTAATGTGGCGTCACACCAAAACGACCGGAAGCTATCTGCTTGATACGAGAGTTACGGTCAGTACCAAAGCGTCGAGGGTCTTCACCACCTTCACCAGAGTTTGAGTAACCACCCAAACGGTTCATCGCCATTGCTAATGCTTCATGCGCTTCTGGGCTCAAAGCACCGATCGACATTGCCGCAGAGTCGAAGCGTTTAAACAGATCGCTGTTAGGCTCGACTTGCTCTAATGGTAGAGGCTGATCGGCTTTTTTGAGGCTCATTAAGTCGCGTAACATCGCAGCTGGACGAGCATTTACTTGCTTAGCAAAAGAGAGATAATCCGATGTCTCACCTGTTTTTACTGCAGTTTGCAGAGTGCCAACCACATCAGGGTTATAGGCGTGATATTCGCCGCCGTGTACGTATTTGAGTAAACCACCGTGCTCGATTGGCTTACGCTTAGTCCAGGCTTTACGCGATAAGTTATAGATATCTTGTTGGAAATCGCTAAAGCTTGCGCCTTGGATTCGAGTGGTAACTCCGCGGAAACAGAGCTCAACAACATCGGAATGAAGGCCAACGGCTTCGAAAAGCTGTGAACAGCGATAAGAGGCAATGGTTGAAATTCCCATCTTCGACATGATCTTGTACAGACCTTTGTTGATGCCGTTTTGGTAATTTTGCATTGCGGCACGATAATCTTTATCTAAAGAGCCATCATCCAACATTTTACCTAACGCTTCATAAGCGAGGTATGGGTAAACCGCGGTTGCACCGAAGCCAAGCAGCACAGCAAATTGGTGTGGGTCGCGCGCAGTTGCTGTCTCAACAACGATGTTGGCATCACAACGCAGGTTGGTATCAGCAAGCCTTGTTTGCACCGCACCAACCAACATGGCTGCAGGGATCGGTAGTTTTCCTTTCTCTAAACCTTTGTCCGACAGCACAACTAAAACCGCACCTTCGCTGACTTCTTGTTCGGCGCTATCACATACTGCTTTGATTGCTTGTTCTAGATCTTGGTTATTCGGGTCGTAGTGCATGCTGAGAATGACATGACGATAATGTTTTTGACTCAACTGCAGAAGCTGCTGCATGTCTGAGTAAAGCAGTACTGGTGAATCAAACGTGACACGATAGGCGTGACCGTCTGTTTCACAGAACACGTTCATCTCTTTACCAATACTGGTCGCCAAAGACATCACGTGTTTTTCACGCAATGGATCAATCGGTGGGTTGGTGACTTGTGCAAACTTTTGACGGAAGTAATCAGTGACCAAGCGTTCTTTTGAAGAGAGCACAGCCATTGGCGTGTCGTCGCCCATTGAGCCTACTGCTTCTTGCCCCATATCACCAAGCACACGCAGCACTTGGTCGGACTCTTCGTTGCTCATCGCAAACTGTTTTTGGTAGGTCTTGAGCGTGTCATCGTCAAAGCTGCGCTTACCGACTTGCTCATCGGGCAGATCGGAAAACGGTGTGAGTTTGTGAACGTTCTTTTCCATCCACTCTTTATAAGGATGGCGACCTTTAAGGTCATTGTCGATCTCGTTAGATTGCCACAATTTACCGCGGCGCGTATCTATGACGAGCAATTCACCTGGGCCGACACGCCCTTTCTCTGCCACTTCATCTGGCGCGTAGTTCCAGATACCGACCTCAGATGCCAAGGTGATCAGGTTGTCTTTGGTGATGACATAACGCGCAGGACGCAGGCCATTTCTATCGAGGTTACACGCAGCGTAACGACCATCAGAAAGTACGATACCTGCAGGGCCATCCCACGGTTCCATGTGCTTGGAGTTGAAGTCGTAGAATGCACGTAGATCTGGGTCCATATCTGGGTGGTTTTGCCAAGCGGGCGGCACAAGCATGCGCATCGCTCGGAACACATCCATACCACCAGCTAGGAATAGGTCGAGCATGTTATCTAAGCTTGAAGAGTCAGATCCTGTCTCATTCACAAAGGGCGCTGCGGTTTGCAAATCGGGCAGCAGTGGTGAAGAGAATTTATAGGCACGAGCCTTAGCCCATTGTCGGTTACCTTCAATGGTATTGATCTCACCATTGTGCGCTAAATAGCGGAATGGTTGAGCCAGTGGCCAACGTGGCTGAGTATTGGTTGAGAAACGCTGGTGGAACAGACATATCGCCGATTCCATGCGTAAGTCTGCAAGATCGAGGTAAAATCGCGGAAGATCGGCCGGCATACACAGACCTTTGTAAACCATGACTTGTGTCGAAAGGCTACAAATATAGAAATCTTTGTCTTCGGTGATCTGTTTTTCAATTCTGCGACGAGCGATATAAAGGCGTCGTTCAATATCGCGTTCACGCCAACCCGCGGGGGCCGAGATAAACACTTGCTGAATATTGGGAACTGAATCTTTGGCAATCGGACCTAATACGTCGGTGTTGGTCGGTACTACGCGCCAACCTGCAACCGTTAAGGTCTCTTGAGCGAGCTCTTTATTGACGATGTCTTGCGCGGATTGCGCTTTGATTGGATCTTGGCTGAAGAAAATCATGCCGACAGCGTATTGCTTGCCGAGCTTGAAGTTATTCTCTTCAGCAATAATTCTGAGATAAGAGTCAGGCTTCTGTAGTAATAAGCCACAGCCATCCCCGGTTTTACCATCCGCAGCGATACCACCACGGTGTGTCATGCGATCGAGGGCTGAAATAGCAGTTCTTACCAACTTATGACTAGGTTGGCCTTCCATTTGCGCTATTAAACCAAATCCACAGTTGTCTTTTTCAAGACTAGGATCATATAGAGCCATTGCAATTCTCCCTTTTGCTTCTCTGTCATCCAGACAGTAAATGACTAACTATTCATATACTTGTTGTTTTTTATAAACTGATAGTTTGCTTTAGCCAGTTAAAACGTTATTGGTTGTGTTAACAAAACCGATTGATTTTATTTTCATCAGCTTTACAACTTATAGCTAATTGTGTTTAAGGTCAAGTTCATGGTTAATTATCATGCATAAACGCGATTAGCCACTTAATAATCTAAAATAGTCGATGGATATCAATGAGATATATAAGGTGAATGTTAACGAGATTTAACATATACAACAGGATGATTTTGAAAACGACAAATGCCAGATAGAAAAAAGGCTAGCATCGAGTGCTAGCCAAATATAAAAGTTAGGAAGGGTATTGCTTTTCCTCTAGGCTAACGTAATTGACGTTAGCCCGAGAAATATTATGCGGAAAGCATGAGTGAATCAGCTTTCGCTTCTAAGTTTGAGTTACCCATTAAGAAGTCATCAATGGCAATTGCACATTCACGACCTTCATTAATACAACGTACAACTAGAGATTGACCAGTACGCATATCACCAGCAGCGAAAACGCCTTTCTGGTTCGTTGCAAAACCTTCAGAAGCGACGTTACCGCGCTCGTCCAGTTTAATGTCTAGTTGAGCAAGCACGCCGGTTGGCTCCGGGTGTAAGAAGCCCATTGCTAGGAATGCCATGTCACAAGGGATAACACGTTCAGAGTTCGCCACTTCATCAAAGCTTGGGCGCTCACCTGGTTTCGCATCTTGCCAAACGATGTCAGCAATACGTAGACCCGTCACTTGACCTTGCTCGTTACCGATGAACTCTTTGGTTAAGATGTTCCAGTGACGTTCACAACCTTCTTCGTGAGAAGTGGTGGTTTTCATGATCATTGGGTATTGAGGCCAAGGCATGTTTGCAGGGCGCTTCTCTGGTGGGATCGGCATGATCTCAACCTGAGTAATGCTCGCTGCCTTATGACGGTTTGATGTGCCCACACAGTCAGAACCAGTATCACCACCACCGATAACCACAACGTGCTTATCTTTAGCGTGAATCTCTTCTGTTTTAAGATCTAGGTTGTTAGCACGGCGGTTGTTTTGACCAAGGAATTCCATGGCAAAGTGAACGCCTTTCAACTCACGACCAGGGATTGGCAAGTCACGTGGAACCGTAGAACCACCCGTTAGCAATACCACATCAAACTCTTGGCGTAGCTGCTGAGCGTTAACATCAACACCGATGTGTTGGTTAACTTTAAACTCAACGCCCGCTTCAGCCATTAGGTTGATCTTACGATCAATCACGTCCATACCCAGTTTGAAATCTGGGATACCGAAGCGAAGTAGACCACCGACTTTCTCGTCACGTTCAAATACCGTTACCGAGTGACCAGCGCTGTTTAGCTGCTCCGCTGCGGCTAAGCCAGCAGGACCTGAACCGATAACTGCGACAGTTTTACCTGTGCGAGAGCGTGGTGTTTTAGGTTTTGCGTACCCTTCACGGTACGCAGTTTCAACAATCGTTTTCTCGATATTACAGATAGTGATTGGGTCTTGGTTGATACCAAGAACACAGGCACTTTCACAAGGAGCAGGACAAACACGACCGGTAAACTCAGGGAAGTTGTTGGTAGAGCTTAGGATGTTCCAAGCCTCTTCCCAGCTGTCACGGTAAACCGCATCATTGAATTCTGGGATGATGTTACCAATCGGACAGCCGTTGTGACAGAAAGGTACGCCACAGTCCATACAACGAGAGGCTTGAGTATTGATCTTTTCACCAAACTCTTCGTTAAGTACGAACTCTTTGTTGTCTTCAATTCGAACTGACGGGTCGAGCTTCTTTGGAAGCTCACGACCGTGTTCTAAAAATCCAGTAGGCTTACCCATTATACTGCCTCCACTTCTTCCGTTTGTGCCTGTTGTGCTTCAGCTTTACGCTTTTCAAGAACAGCTTTGTAGTCGCGTGGCATTACTTTAACTAGCGATGCAACACTTGCTTCAAAGTTGTCTAGGAAAGATTGAGCAACTTCACTTCCTGTGAATTCAACATGCTTAGTTAGCATATCCAGTAGAAGATCTTTATCTTCTTGTTCAATTGGATCTAGGTCTACAAGTTCAGGGTTGAGCTTGGTTTCGAAGTCACCCGCTTTGTCCCAAACATAAGCAACACCGCCACTCATGCCCGCAGCAAAGTTACGACCTGTTGAACCAAGGATAATGGCAACACCACCAGTCATGTATTCACAACCGTGGTCACCAACGCCCTCAACAACAACCTTCGCACCTGAGTTACGAACACAGAAACGTTCGCCTGCCATACCGCGAATGAAAGATTCACCTGAGGTCGCACCGTAGAAACATACGTTACCAACCACGATGTTATCTTCAGCAACGATAGAAGATTTCGCATCTGGGTACAGTACCAAAGTACCGCCAGACAGACCTTTACCCCAGTAATCGTTCGCGTCGCCTTCTACTTCGAACTTAACGCCTTTCGCAAGGAACGCACCGAAAGATTGGCCAGCACTACCGTGGAACTTAACGTTCATTGGTTGTGGTAAACCTTGGTCTTTGTAAACCTTCGAGATTTCGTTCGACAGCATGGTACCAGCAGAGCGGTCCGTGTTGATGATAGGGAAGCTCGCATTCACGGCTTCGCCTTTCTCAAGAGCTGGAATCGCAGCTTGAATCAACTTGCGGTCTAGAACGTCTTCTAGGTTGTGGTTTTGTTGCGTCTGGTTGTAGATACCATCTTCTTCACGTGCCTGCTCAATGTGCAGTACAGGTGTTAGATCTAGGTTCTTGTACTTCCAGTGGCCGATGTCATCACGAACTTTAAGTTTGTGCGATTGACCAACCATCTCATCGATAGAGCGGAAGCCAAGTTCAGCCATTACTTCACGCAGACCTTCAGCCATGTATTGGAAGAAAGTGACTACGTCTTCTACGCGGCCGTCGAAACGTTCACGCAGAGTCTTGTTCTGTGTAGCGATACCAACAGGACATGTATTCTTGTGACACTTACGCATCATGATACAGCCTTCAACCACTAGAGCTGCTGTTGCTACGCCCCATTCTTCAGCGCCAAGTAACGTTGCTACTGCAAGGTCACGTGGTGTTTTCATCTGACCATCAGACTGAACAACGATACGGTTACGTAGGCCGTTTTTCAGTAGTGTTTGGTGCGTTTCTGCTAGACCTAGTTCCCAAGGCAGACCTGTGTGACGGATAGAAGACATCGGAGATGCACCCGTACCACCATCGAAACCTGCGATAAGTACCACGTCAGCTTTCGCTTTTGCTACACCTGATGCAATCGTACCTACGCCAGCTTCTGATACTAGCTTCACGTTGACACGGCCGTTACGGTTCGCGTTCTTCAGATCGTAGATTAGCTGAGCCAAATCTTCGATTGAGTAGATATCGTGGTGTGGCGGTGGTGAGATTAGACCTACGCCTGGAGTCGAGTGACGCGTCGCGCCGATCCAGTCATCAACCTTATCACCAGGTAGTTGACCACCTTCGCCCGGTTTCGCACCTTGAGCCATCTTGATTTGTAGCTCATCAGCGTTAGATAGGTAGTAAGACGTTACACCAAAGCGACCAGAAGCCACCTGTTTGATTGCTGAACGTTCCCAGTCGCCGTTTTCTTTACGTTCGAAACGCGCTGGATCTTCACCACCTTCACCTGAGTTTGATTTCGCACCAATGCGGTTCATCGCAACAGCCAATGTTGAGTGAGCCTCATGCGAGATTGAACCAAAGCTCATTGCGCCGGTTGCGAAACGCTTAAGGATGTTCTCGATTGGTTCTACTTCTGCTAGAGGAATAGAGCCTGCAGGGTTCTTGATGAAGTCCAGTTGGCTACGTAGCGTTGCTGCGTTGTCGCCTTGGTCATCAACTGCTTTTGCGTACTTCTTGAACTGACCGTAATCTTTGTTACGCGTCGATTCTTGAAGTAGAGAAATCGTTTCTGGGTTGAATAAGTGTTTCTCACCACGTTGTTTCCACTGGTAAACACCACCAACATCAAGGATCTGAGCTGGAATTTCACGAGCTGGGTAACCAACACGGTGACGAACCAATACTTCTCGCGCGATATCGTCGATCGTTAGACCTTGGATACGAGAAACAGTACCTGTGAAGTATTTTTCAACCACTGATTTGCTAACACCAAGTGCTTCAAAGATTTGTGCACCGTGGTAAGACTGCAGCGTAGAGATCCCCATCTTAGAGAAGATCTTAAGTAGACCGCCGTTAACACCTTTACGGTAGTTATCGAATAACTCACGTGGGTGTACGTTTGGATCTAGCTTCTTAGTACGTTGCAGTTCAACAATCGTTTCAATGACTAGGTATGGGTTAACTGCGTTTGCACCATAACCGATAAGCGTTGCAAAGTGGTGTGTCTCACGAGCGTCGCCCGTTTCAACAACGATGTCACACTTAGCACGTAGACCTTTACGGATTAGGTGGTGGTGAACCGCGCCAACCGCCAGCATTGCTGGAATAGCGGCATGGTTAGAGTTAACCGCACGGTCTGTCAGTAGGATGATAGAGTAGCCATCAATCACTGCGTCTTCTGCGTATTGGCAGATACGCTTAAGTGCGCGCTCTAACTTACCTTGGTCGCCATTTGCTTGGAATACGATATCCAGCGTCTTCGCCTGAAGGTGCTCGTTATCGATTGCACGCAGTTTTTCTAACTCAGAGTTAGACAGTACTGGAGACTCAAGTTCTACTTTTTGACAGTGCTCAGGTGTTTCAGCAAGTAAGTTCTGGTCTTTACCTAGGTAAGTGTTCAGAGACATAACCATGCGCTCACGAATCGGGTCGATCGGCGGGTTAGTTACTTGTGCAAACAACTGTTTGAAGTAGTTTGAAAGGTGCTGCGATTGGTGAGAAAGAATCGCTAGCGGCCAGTCAGCACCCATTGCAGAAAGTGGCTCGTAGCCTGTTTTCGCAAGAGGTAGAATGATTTCGTTTACTTCTTCAGAACTCACGCCAAACGATTGTTGTTTGTGTAGTAGTTTCTCTGGAGAAGGTTGGCTAAATTCGTTGCTCGCATCCGGTAGCTTTTTCAGGCTCAGAAGGTTCTCTTCAACCCACTTTTCGTAAGGTTGTGCTTTAGCAATGCTGTCTTTCACTTCTTCATCAGAAATGATGCGGCCTTGCTCAAGGTCAGCAACGAAGATACGACCTGGTTGTAGACGACCACGGTACTCAACGTTTTCAGGTGCAATCTCAACAACACCAGACTCAGACGCCATTACTAGGAAGTCGTCTTTAGTTACTGTGTAGCGAGAAGGACGCAGACCGTTACGGTCAAGTGTTGCACCTACTTGAACACCATCGGTGAAACATACTGATGCTGGGCCATCCCATGGTTCCATTACGTTCGCGTGGTACTGGTAGAACGCACGACGAGTTGGATCCATGTTTTTGTTTTCTTGCCATGCTTCCGGGATCATCATCATCAACGCGTGTGGCAGAGTACGACCTGAAAGAACAAGTAGTTCCAGTGCCATATCGAAGTTTGATGAATCCGAACTACCTTCCTGACAGATAGGAAGCAGCATGTCGATTTCAGCTTGTGTAAACAGATCCGATTCTAGGATTGCTTCACGTGCTTTCATCCAGTTCAGGTTGCCGCGAACCGTATTGATTTCGCCATTGTGCGCGATGTAACGGAAAGGCTGAGCTAGACGCCAACGTGGGAATGTATTGGTAGAGAAGCGAGAGTGTACTAGTGCTAGAGCTGTCACCATGGTTGGGTTTTGCAGATCTAGGAAGTACTGAGGAACTTGTTCAGTTGTTAGCTGACCTTTGTACACCAATGTCTTGTAAGACATAGAGTTGATGTAGAAGTCATCACCGATATTTGAAACGCTTTCTAGGCATACACGAACCGTGTAGTTACGTAGAACATACAGTTTACGCTCAAGCTCTTCTGGTGTGATACCAGGGCCGCCAGAAATAAATACGTGTTCAAATTGAGGTTCAGTGCTTAGTGGGTCAGCACCAATCATTGAATTGTCCGTTGGAAGTTCACGGTAACCGATAACTTCTAACTCAAGGCGTTGTGCATTGCGTTCTAGAATGTCACGACACTGTGCACGTTTGTGTTCATCTTTAGGGAAAAGTACAACACCAACACCATATTTTTCAAAAGATGGCAGCTTAATTCCAAGCTTTACGGCTTCTTCTAGTAAGAATTCGTGCGGCTTCTGTAGCAGGATACCTGCACCATCACCAGAACACGGATCGCAGCCTTGGCCGCCACGGTGTTCCATACGTGCAAGCATATCGAGTGCTTGAGTTACTACATCATGAGATTTGCGATTCTTTAGATGCGCAACAAAACCGATACCACAAGCGTCATGCTCCAATTCAGGAGTATACAGACCCTGTGAGTTCTGCTCTTGATCTACCATAGATACATCCTTCCAGTTAAATCTAGGCGCAACTTATTTGTATAAAGTCAGCCTTGTCCTTTTATATTTATGGGTCTAAACCTGCCTATGCTGGCGGTTTGAATCCTTTCCGTATCTCGCAGGAAAAGTATTGCGAGAAAAACAATCCTTAGTGATACCTGTTTATTTTTAACCACAAACTAGTGGTTTATATAGGTGGGAGTTAGATATCACCGACTTATTAGCAAGTTTTCGTTGTAAGTAAATACTCAAAAATAGCCAATATGTGTAAGTATCCTACAATTTTGTCTAGGCGAATTGCAATGAAAGTTGACCCATGTAGACCATTTTTTTCGTTTTATTTTGAATTTAATGCCTAACAAATGTGCAACATTAGGCAAATAGAGCCGATTTTTTGCATGTTTATTGATATTTGTTAGGTTGCTCGCAAAAAGCCTTGAGTAAACTAATTGGTCGAATTTTGCAGGGATGTAATTTTTTTTCAAAAAAGACTGATATTCATTCTTATTTACTTGAGTGCTTTGAAAATATGCAATTACACGAGTTGGTCAATACTATCGGCCAAGACCTTCAACGCCGTTATGGCGAGAAGGTTCACAAGCTGACGCTTCATGGTGGTTTCAGCTGCCCAAACCGAGACGGGGCAATTGGCCGTGGAGGTTGCACGTTTTGTAACGTGGCTTCCTTTGCCGATGAACAAACTCAAATTCAAAGTATTGCTGACCAGCTAAAAGATCGTGCGGGTGAGATTGCTCGTGCCAAGAAGTACCTGGCTTACTTTCAGGCGTACACCAGCACTTATGCTGAGGTGCAAGTGCTCAAGAATATGTATGAAGAGGCGCTAAAAGCACCCGGTGCAGAGATCGTCGGCCTTTGTGTTGGTACGCGACCAGACTGTGTGCCTGATGCGGTGTTGGATCTGTTAGCGGGCTACGTTAAACAAGGCTATGAGATTTGGCTCGAGCTTGGCCTGCAAACCGCCAATGATAAAACCCTCAAGCGAATTAACCGCGGCCACGATTTTGCGGTGTATGAAACGATCACCCAACGCGCACGCGCTTTAGGTATCAAGGTGTGTACTCACCTGATTGTTGGTCTACCAAAAGAAACCAAAGCGGATAACCTTGAAACCTTAGACAAGGTATTAGCCGTTGGCACCGATGGTATTAAGCTGCACGGCCTTCATATAGTAGAGGGCAGTACCATGGCTAAGGCGTGGAAGGCAGGAAAGCTAGAAGCCCCAAGCCTTGAAGAGTACATCGATATCGCGAGTGAGATCATTCAACGCACGCCTGCGGACGTGGTTTATCACCGTGTTTCTTCAGCGGCGAGACGCCCAACCTTACTTTCTCCTTTATGGTGTGAGAACCGCTGGTTAGCGATGACTGAAATAGGTCGTTCGTTGGATAAAACCGGTGCTCAAGGCATCAAAACGGGCTCTGCATTCGAGTACACGTTGCCTGTTTTAAACGCGGCCAATTAATAGAAATGGGTGACTGTAGGTAACAGCAGATAAAACCAATAAATAGTGGTAACATTTCCCTAACAGATTTTATGGTATAGATTGAGAGTAAATGGAACTGGTAATGACTTGGTTGTGGGACAGGGCGTATGGCTACGGTATTTATATCGTTGTTGTATTGCTGATTGCTCTCATCTGCTGGCATCTCTATTCTCGTTATCAGTCGCATATCGAAACGCTTCTACTTGCTACCCCGTCGCCACTCTACTTTGTTGATGTTCGAAGTGGCGAAATACTCTATGCCAATCGCCAAGCCATGCAGTTGCTTGGTATCCGCCAAATCGGTGTTAATTTTCGCTTTCCCACTGTGGAAAGCGAGAACAGCTTTCGTCACTACTTAACCAACCACATCAACTCTCGAGCCTTCGAGCAGGTCTCCCTGTGGGCGCTTTCTGAATTTGAGTCGTTCAAGATCAACTTGATCGGTCGTAAGATCCATTTTAGAAATAAGCAGGCTTGGATGATTCACGCCTCACCTTATAAAAACACTAAAGAAGAACTGTCCCAAGAAGTTCGAGAACTGAATGTTGCTCGTACCGCTTTGGATTCTTTGTCTGAGCTGATCTACGTGAAAGATCAGAAAGGTCAGTTAGTGACGAGTAATCGCTCGTTTAAAAAGTTTTGGCATGGTCGTGCTGAAGAGGGCACCCTGAGTGTTTCTGGTGGAGTATTAAAAGGTCGTGTAAGTGAACGCTCTTGGACTACAGATCAAGATGGAAAAAGCTGCTTGCTTGAAACCTACCAAAGTGTGCTGCTTTCCCAAGATGGAGAAACCATCGGCACGCTCTCTATTAGTCATGATGTGACCGATTGGCACGACATGCAGCAGAAACTGCGTGGCGAGATGGAGAAGCGAAAAGATACCGAAGTGGCACTTGCGCAGCGTGACACCATCTTGCAAAACCTCCTGGAGGCCAGCCCAGACTCGATTGGTATCTTTAATGAAAACATGGTTTATCAAGCGTGTAATAAACCATTTGTGGCTGCGCTGGGTATCTCTGAAGTCAGTGACTTGATCGGTAAACGTTTACAAGATGTGGTGCCACATAGCATCTATAGGCGAATATCAGAAACCGATCATCAAGTGCTTCATCAAAGTAAATCACTGCGTTATATCGACAAAGTGGTCTCAAGTGATGGAACATTTACTTGGTATGATGTAGTCAAATCACCGTTTAGAGATCCAGCATCGAGCACTAATGGTGTGTTGATCATGGCGCGTGATATTACAGAGCGTTATCTAGCAGAACAAAAGCTTGAAGAAGCCAACCTTGAACTTGAACGCCTCAGCTTTATGGATAGCCTGACTAAAGTGTCTAACCGACGTCGTTTCGATGAACAGCTCTCTACACTGTGGCATTATCATGTGCGTGAGAAGCTGCCACTGACGATCATGCTATGTGATATCGACTTCTTTAAAGGCTACAACGACTTTTACGGACACCAACAAGGCGATGATGCTTTGATTCAGGTTTCTCAGGCATTTAAGCAGGTGTTGAATCGTTCATCTGATTGTGTGGCTCGTTATGGTGGTGAAGAGTTCGGCTTTATTCTGCCAAATACAACGACCGAAGGTGCTCAGCTGGTGGCGCAGCGTATTCATGATGAAGTCCTAAAATTGGAACTTGCGCATGAGAAGTCGACAGTCTCTGAATTCATCACGGTGAGTATTGGTATTATCTCTTACATTCCTACACCTGATGATGAAATGGAATCGGCTGTTGCCTTGGCTGATAGTGCGTTGTATCAAGCGAAATCAGACGGTCGCAACCGTTCAATGGTGCATCCATACTCAATTCGCTAACGCTATAAAATTGGCAATTTGATTATCCCCGGCTATTTTTGCTTAGTTAGTATTTGTATTGGTTAATTAACCTTCGAAATTACCGCTGAACACTTGCTGCGTGTGATGTAGCTAGCTTACCTCCCATCTTCAAACAGGGTAGAATGTTGCTAGTCTTATCGCATGGAGCGCTAAATGAAACCCATGAAAAATCTTGCCCAGTATTACGTGGATCTACTCGTAAAACTGGGGATTGTCCGCTTTTCTATCTTACTCGCCCTAGCGCTTGTTGCCCTCGCTGTTGTTGTGCAAGTCGGTATCACCCTTGCACTCAAAGGCAATGTTGATGACATCGACATTGTCCGTTCAGTTTTCTTCGGTTTAGTGATCACGCCTTGGGCGGTTTATTTTCTGTCAGTGGTCGTGGACCAGTTGGAAGAATCACGTCAAAGGTTAGCGAAATTGGTCTCTAAACTTGGCGACATGCGTGAGCGAGACCAAGAACTCAACAATCAAATGCAGCTCAATATCGAGAAGCTTAATCAAGAAATTGAAGAGCGTGAAAAAGCGGAAGAAGCGCGCGCAGAAGCAATGCAAGATCTCGAAAACGAGGTGTTCCAGCGCGAGCGTACTCAGCTTGAACTCGCAGAACGTACTGCACTGTTACGCTCGTTTATCGATGCCTCGCCTGACCTTATTTACTACCGTAATGAAGATGGTGTGTTCTCTGGTTGTAACCGTGCGGTTGAAGAGCTCACTGGTAAAACAGAAAAAGAGCTAGTTGGTTTAACTCCTTGGGATGTTTACAGTAAAGAGGTCGCTCAGCAAGTTGTTGAAACCGATAAGAAAGTATTTGCTGACAACCAAGCACTGACTTATGACCAATGGCTTGAATACCCAGATGGCCGCAAGAGTTACTTCGAACTGCGTAAAGTGCCTTTCTACAGCAAAGATGGTCGTCACTTGGGCTTGGTTGGTTTTGGCCGCGATATTACTGAACGTAAAGAGCATCAAGAGTCGTTAGAAAAAGCCAGCCGCGATAAGACCACCTTTATCTCAACTATTAGCCACGAGTTAAGAACGCCGCTCAACGGCATCATTGGCTTGAGCCGCATGCTGCTTGATAGCCAACTGACCACCGAACAGCGCAAGCAGATGCAAACCATCAAGGTGAGCGCGGTGACACTGGGTAATATCTTCAACGATATTATTGATATGGATAAGTTCGACCGCCGTAAGCTTGAACTCTTCCCTACGCCTATTAACTTTGAAGATTTCGTTGTCGAGATCGAAAGTATCTCTGCGTTGATGGCTGAGCAGAAAGGGTTAAGGTTCGATCTAGAAAGATTGTCTGATCTTCCAGCTGCTGTTGAGGTGGATGGTACTCGTCTTAGACAGGTACTGTGGAACCTTGTTAGTAACGCGATGAAGTTCACCAAAGATGGTGGAGTGGTGATGACAGTCAGCGCCGACATTGATGGTGACTTTGCCAACATTACGATGGAAGTGGAAGATACTGGTATTGGTATCCCTGAAAGTGAAATCGAGAAGATCTTCGCGATGTACTATCAGGTGAAATCGGGCACGGACAACTTGCACGCTGTCGGCACGGGTATTGGTCTCGCTGTCTCTCAACAGCTAATTAATATGATGGATGGCCACATTGAAGTCATCAGTGAAGAGGGCTTTGGCAGTACCTTTACGGTTTCGATTCGAGTTCCAGTGAATCACGATACTCAGGCTCTGATCAAAACGCCAAGAAAACAGTCGAATCTTAAGATCTTTATGGTCGAAGACATTGAACTCAATATCACAGTGGCTCGCTCTCTACTTGAAAGCCTTGGCCATGAAGTGACAGTCGTGATGACGGGTAAAGAGGCGCAAACTGCTTTCAATCCTGAAGACTATGATTTGGTGTTGTTGGATATCCAACTGCCAGATATGACGGGTTTCGATATTGCTCAATACTACCGCGAGAAATACAGCCAGCTACCGCCTTTGGTGGCGTTAACTGCGAACGTATTAAACAACAAGCAAGAGTACTTCCAGAAAGGCATGGACGAAGCGATCAGTAAACCTTTGTCGGTTCGAGCTATCCAAGATGTCATCAGTGAACTTATCGAAGATGCACCAGAGGTAATTGAGAAGGTAGCGGGCACCGATAAGGTTGAGAGCATTGATAAAGTCGACGCGAGTAAGCCTGTTCTTTCAGAAATTGATACCACTTTGCTTGATATTGATATGCTAGAGTCTTATGTTGATATTGTTGGACCGAAACCGGTTTTGGATAGCATCGCGATGTTCGAAGATATGATGCCGGAGTATATGGAAATATTGAACTCCAACATGGTCGCGAAAGATAAAGCCAGTATCGTTTCTGAGGCACATAAGATTAAAGGTGCTGCAGGTTCTATTGGTCTGAAACGCATCCAACAAGTTGCCCAGAAAGCTCAATCTCCAGATTTGCCTGCGTGGTGGGAGAACATTTCAGATTGGGTTGATGAGATAAATAATGAATACCAGAATGACATTGAAGTTTTAAAGAGTTGGTTAAATCAAAGGTAGAAGAATAATGAAAAAATTAGCATTCGCCGCATGTGTAGTGGCATTAGCGGGTTGTTCTGCGCCACAAGTAGAATGGCAGCAAGATAATCAAGTCGAAGTATCTGCAGCAACAGTTACCATGAAAAGCAACCTTTGGCACAACAAGATGCCAACGATTGGCGAGACTCAAGATAAGACCCTACATGGTGCTATCTACCTAGAGTCAGACTCACAACTGCCAGCAACGCTTGCGGTTGAAAGTGTTACGGTTAAACAGGGTGCAGACACCTTGTTGGTAACGGCTGACGATCTTGATTTAAGAACACACAGTGAAACTCAATGGGAAGTCGCGTTTGTATGGCAGCTAGAAATCGACAGTGACAAGCCTGTTGATGTAGCGGTGGAACTTAAAGATGGCGAAACCGTGAAGTGGTTAGTAGAGAAAGACGTTAAGGTGGATACGGTTTACTAAAATCTTATCCAATTAAGAACAATAAAAAAGGGAGAATGCGTTGGCATTCTCCCATTTTAATAACTATTGATGACGCTTCTAGTGTTCAAAACACTTACTGGTGAGTAGTGCTAAATGGTAAGAGGCGCGAATCGAATTAGTCTTCTAGGTCACCACAAAAGCGGTAGCCTTCACCGTGAATCGTTGCGATGATTTCTGGCGTACCAGAAACAGATTCAAAGTGCTTACGAATACGACGGATTGTTACGTCTACAGTACGATCGTGTGGCTTAAGCTCACGGCCAGTCATCTTCTTAAGAAGGTCAGCACGTGTTTGGATCTTACCTGGGTTCTCACAGAAGTGAAGTAGAGCACGGAACTCTGAACGAGGTAGCTTGTAGCCTTCGCCATCTGGGCTAACCAGAGAACGACTGTTGATATCTAGTACCCAACCGTTGAACTCATACTTCTCAACGCTACGCTTCTCTTCTTGAACAGAGCTTGTGCTCATTGAACGGTTCAGAAGGTTGCGTGCACGGATAGTCAGTTCACGAGGGTTGAAAGGCTTAGTGATGTAGTCATCAGCGCCGATCTCTAGGCCAAGGATCTTATCAACTTCATTATCACGACCAGTTAAGAACATAAGCGCTACGTTTGCTTGCTCACGTAGTTCACGCGCAAGTAGTAGGCCATTCTTACCTGGAAGGTTGATGTCCATAATTACAAGGTTAACTTGGTTGTCAGATAGCACTTGGTGCATCTCTTCACCGTCGCTAGCCTCAAAAACAGCATATCCCTCTGCTTCAAAAATACTCTTTAGAGTGTTACGAGTTACTTGCTCATCTTCAACGATAAGAATCTGCGGGGTTTGCATTTGGCGGTACCTAAATTTGTGACGAAACTGTGCTAATAGAATAAATTCTAGGCAAAAACATAACATACAGGTAATGTATTTTTGATGATAACTTAAAGTTTTCAAAAAAACACTTACTTCCAGCTATCTGCCTTCCTTGAAGTATTGCCCAATAACGTAGATCCAGTACGCCTTTCAATCATTCTTTTAGTGATTGGAGTGGATTCTATAATGTTAACAGCATGCTAACAACGCGAGAATGTTAATTCCATTCACTTTGTTGATTTACATCAATTGCCGTATCGCAACAAACTTTAATAGTATGGCTACAACTTAACCAATGTTATGGTGACTATTTAGCACCAAAACAAGAATGATTATTCGAGATGCTTCGCACATCTTGCCTGCTAAAGACCGGATTATGAACCAAGGAAGCTGAAAGCTGTCTTAAGAGTCTAGTAGATAAATATGCTCAATCAACTTTTATTGAGTAATAAATTGAGCATAGAACAATGAAAACAAAGGATTAATTTTAATAACATATAAAAGCATAGAGGCTAGCCTGACATAACCGGTAACGCCTTACTCACGGAGGATATATGCACGATATAACACCCGACTTGTGTGATGAGTTTGAAAGCGAAGTCACCCTACTGAACATGCCATTGCAGAACTTCGGCCAACGTGGTGCGTTCTTTGGAAAAATTGTAACAGTTCGTTGTTATCACGATAATTCCAAGGTTCGCGAGGTTTTAGAGACCGACGGCTGTGGCAAAGTGCTTGTCGTTGACGGAAATGGCTCATGCCAGAAGGCGCTGCTTGGCGATCAACTCGCTATTCTCGCGATAGAAAACGGTTGGGAAGGCGTGATTGTAAACGGTGCGGTGCGTGATGTAGGCATGATGTCGCAAATGGACCTTGGCGTTCAGGCGTTAGGTGCATCGCCATTCAAAACAGAGAAACGCGGTGTCGGCCAAGTGAATGTGACACTCTCTATACATAATCAACTGATTCAGCCTGGTGACTATATTTATGCCGATTGGAATGGCGTGTTAATTTCATCTGAGCTGTTAATTGAATCGTAACTGACTCAAATTGAATGCCGTTGATAGATTAGAACGGGGAATGGTTTGTGATGTACTAAACGGGGAATGGTTTGTGATGTACTAAAAGTTTGGATCTCAATCCGCACTAATCTGTTAATAAAGAACAAGCTAAAGAGGCTAAAAGCGAAACCCTAGTCCCACTTCAACACCTTGCTGCCACTCTTCATAATCAAGGGTGGCATGCAAATCTAGGTTATCTGTTAGTTGCACTCGGCTGGAAACCTCTGCGGCTACCGATTTCTCATTGTCTTCGGTCTCGTCTTTATAGGTGTGTAGAGAACTGTTAAAAGAGACTCTTTCTGAGAACTGATAACTGACACCACTCAAGAATCCACTTTCCTGTTTCAGTGCTGCACTATTGATACGTGTACCGACGTAAAGATCCACATCTGAAAACAAGCTATAAGAGTAGCCACTGTCTATCTTCCAAGTATCGAAGCTTTCACTCGACGCGTTTTGTGTGGAGATAAAGAATTTATGAGAAGAACTATCGATCTGGCTGGGTAGTAGAGGCAAGCTATTCGCTGAACAAACAACAGGCATAGCAAAAGCCAAAAGAATAAGTAATCTCTTCATTTCCCACTCCTGATGTCATTATTATTGTTCTTCGAACGTTATCGTTCAATTAAAGCACAGAACTTGTACGTTCGCTGCACAATCGATATAGCATTTTGTTATGACTATATATGCAATTTATTACTCTTGCCTGTTCAATGAATAAATCCAGTATCTTAAGTGAAGGTTTATACAGGGTGTTTTATCCCTTAAATGACGGTTTGCTCTGAAAAACGGTGCGAATGTAAAAAAAACGCAACTTTTCATTGACGTCCAGTGGTAAAAATTGATACACGTAGAGTAAAGCACAAGCAGAGAATTTGATATGCAGCACGTAAGCCACCTAGTAATGACCACAACCATTATTATTACCGACATTAACATTGTTGGGGCAGGCTGCTAAGTAACGGATTTTAAAAAAAAGGCCTGTATCCAACAAGATACAGGCCTTTTTTTGTACCATTTTTATGACTTATGGAGAAAGGGATGCGCGTTTTAAAGTTTGGAGGTTCATCATTAGCTGATGCAGATCGTTTTTTACGAGCGGCTGATATCATCGCTAATAATGCCCAGCAAGAAGAGCTAGCCGTTGTACTATCGGCTCCAGGAAAAACAACCAATAAGTTGGTCGCTGTTATTGAAGCTGCACTGAAAAATGGTGAAGCTGACGCACAGATTACAGAGATCGAATCTTCATTTAACACACTGTTTGCAGAGATCAAAGCGGTCGTGCCTTCTATCGATGGTGCCGCGTTTCAAGAGCAGGTGGATACCTCTCTTGCTCAGCTAAAGCAGTTCGTGAATGGCATCAACCTACTTGGTATGTGCCCGAACCACGTTAATGCTCGCATCATCAGTAAAGGTGAGCGAATCTCTATCCAGTTAATGAAAGCGGTACTGGAAGCGAAAGGCCAACCAGCAAGCCTGATTGACCCTGTCCAATACCTATACGCTAAAGGCGATCACCTTGAAGCTATGGTCGATGTGGATGTCTCTACTCAGAACTTCCAACAATCTCCACTTCCTAAAGGTCACGTTAACATCATGCCTGGCTTTACTGCGGGTAATGAAAAAGGTGAGCTAGTCACACTAGGTCGTAATGGTTCTGACTACTCAGCGGCTGTGTTAGCGGCGTGTCTACGTGCTGATTGCTGTGAAATCTGGACTGATGTCGATGGCGTTTACAACTGTGACCCACGCTTAGTTGATGATGCTCGTCTGCTCAAGTCTCTTAGCTACCAAGAGGCGATGGAGCTTTCTTACTTTGGTGCTTCGGTTCTACACCCGAAAACCATTGCTCCTATTGCGCAATTCCACATTCCTTGTCTGATCAAAAACAGCTTCAACCCACAAGGCGCAGGTACTTTGATTGGCCAAGACACTGGCGAAGATAACCTAGCAATCAAAGGTATTACGACGCTAAGTGACCTAACCATGGTTAACGTATCAGGCCCAGGCATGAAGGGCATGGTAGGTATGGCGAGTCGTGTATTCGGCGCGATGTCTTCTGCTGGCGTTTCTATTGTCCTTATTACTCAATCTTCTTCTGAGTACAGCATCAGCTTCTGTATTGAATCGGCTGATAAGGTGAAAGCGAAACAAGTGTTGTCAGACGCGTTTGAACTTGAACTTAAAGATGGCCTGTTAGAGCCGGTTGAGTTCATGGATGACGTTGCGATTGTAACGCTGGTGGGTGACGGTATGCGCACTTCACGTGGCGTAGCATCTCAGTTCTTCTCTTCTTTAGCTGAAGTGAACGTCAACATTGTTGCTATTGCTCAAGGTTCTTCAGAGCGCGCTATTTCAGCGGTTATCCCTGAAGACAAAATCTCTGAAGCAATCAAAGCGTGTCACGAGAACCTATTTAACTCTAAGCACTTCCTAGATGTATTCGTTGTGGGTGTCGGCGGTGTTGGTGGCGAGCTTGTTGACCAGATCCAACGTCAGCAAGGCAAACTGGCTGAAAAAGGCATCGTGATTCGCGTATGTGGTTTAGCAAACAGTAAAGGTTTGTTGCTAGACAGCGATGGTCTACCGTTAGAGCAGTGGCGTGACCGTATGTCGAGTGCGACTGAAGAGTTCAGCCTAGCGCGTTTAGCGGCTTTGGTTCAACGTAACCACATCATCAACCCAGTATTGGTTGATTGTACGTCTAGCGAAGGTATTGCGGCGCAGTACGCTGATTTCCTAGCGGCTGGTTTCCACGTAGTAACACCAAACAAGAAAGCAAACACAGCAAGCATGGCTTACTACCATCAGCTTCGTGAAGTTGCACGCAACTCACGTCGTAAGCTGATGTACGAGACAACAGTAGGTGCAGGTCTACCGGTCATCGAAAACCTACAGAACCTTATCTCTGCAGGTGATGAACTTGAGAAGTTCAACGGGATTCTTTCAGGTTCACTGTCTTACATCTTCGGCAAGCTTGATGAAGGTATGACACTGAGCCAGGCAACCAATATTGCAAAAGATAACGGCTTCACTGAACCGGATCCTCGAGATGATCTATCTGGTATGGATGTGGCGCGTAAGTTGCTTATTCTTGCTCGTGAAGCAGGCATGGCGCTTGAACTTGAAGATGTTGAAGTAGACCAAGCTCTGCCACCGGGTTTTGATGATTCAGGTACGGTTGAAGAGTTCATGGCTCGCCTACCAGAAGCGGATACTTACTTCAAAGAGCAGTCAGCTATCGCAGCAGAAGAAGGTAAAGTACTTCGTTATGTGGGTGAAATCGCTGAAGGTAAGTGTAAGGTTCGTATCGCTGCTGTTGATGGCGACGACCCAATGTTCAAGATTAAAGATGGCGAGAACGCATTAGCATTCTACAGCCGTTACTACCAACCAATCCCTCTAGTACTGCGTGGCTACGGCGCGGGTACTGAAGTAACAGCTGCTGGCGTATTCTCTGATGTGATGCGTACTCTTGGTTGGAAATTAGGAGTTTAAGAATGAGTTCAAGTGATATGGATGTTGTCGTTTATGCTCCTGCATCAATCGGTAATGTCAGTGTAGGGTTTGATGTGCTGGGGGCCGCTGTGTCTCCAGTGGATGGCACGCTGCTAGGTGACCGAGTTATGGTTAAAGCCGGTGATGAACCATTCTCACTTAAAACTGCAGGCAGCTTTGTTTCTAAGCTGCCAACTGAAGCAAAAGAAAACATCGTTTACGACTGCTGGGTGGTGTTCTCGAGAGAGCTTGATAAAAAAGGCGTTACGCTAAAGCCTTTAGAAATGACACTAGAAAAGAACATGCCTATCGGTTCAGGTTTGGGTTCTAGTGCATGTTCAATCGTCGCGGCACTGGATGCGCTAAACCGTTTTCACGGTCAGCCCCTGAATGAAACTGAACTGCTTGCTCTGATGGGTGAAATGGAAGGCAAGATTTCAGGTGGTATCCACTACGATAACGTTGCGCCATGTTACCTTGGTGGTGTGCAGCTCATGCTTGAAGAGCTAGGCATCATCAGCCAAGAAGTACCGTGTTTTGACGACTGGTACTGGGTAATGGCTTATCCGGGTATTAAGGTCTCAACGGCTGAAGCGAGAGAGATCCTACCATCTCAATATCGTCGTCAGGATATTATTGCTCATGGTCGTCACTTAGCGGGCTTTATCCACGCGTGTCATTCAGGTCAACCTGAACTGGCGGCGAAGATGATCAAAGACGTGATCGCTGAACCATATCGTGAGAAACTGCTTCCAGGGTTTGCTGATGCTCGTAAATACGCGCTGTCAGCTGGGGCACTGGCTACTGGTATTTCTGGTAGTGGTCCAACTCTATTTAGCATTTGCAAAGAACAAGATGTCGCCGAGCGTGTTGCACGCTGGTTAGAACAAAATTACGTACAAAATGAAGAAGGATTCGTTCACGTTTGTCGCCTAGATAAGCAGGGTTCGATCGTTACAGGAAGTGAGTTATGAAACTGTACAACATCAAAGAAAATGATGAACAAGTCTCTTTTGGCCAAGCCGTTCGTCAAGGCTTAGGCCGTAATCAAGGTCTATTTTTCCCATCTGAACTGCCAAAGTTTGATGATATCGATGCGCTGCTAGCAGAGGACTTTGTCCCTCGTAGCTCAAAAATTCTGTCAGCATTGATTGGTGATGAATTACCAAAAGAACAGATCGACCAAATGGTGGATGCAGCGTTCCAATTCCCTGCACCAATCAACCAAGTAAAAGATGGCGTTTACGCGCTTGAGCTTTTCCACGGTCCAACACTGGCGTTTAAAGATTTCGGTGGCCGCTTTATGGCTCAATCTTTAGCAGCTGTTTCTGATGGTGGTCAAATCACTATCTTAACGGCAACATCAGGTGATACTGGTGCGGCGGTTGCGCATGCTTTCTACGGCATGGAATACATCAATGTTGTGATTCTTTACCCGAAAGGCAAGATCAGCCCACTGCAAGAGAAGCTGTTCTGTACGCTTGGCAAGAACATCCACACTGTGGCGATTGATGGTGACTTTGATGCGTGTCAGGCTCTAGTTAAAGACTCATTTGATGACGCTGAACTGCGTAAAGAGATCGGTCTTAACTCGGCAAACTCGATCAACATCAGCCGTTTAATGGCTCAGATCTGTTACTACTTTGAGGCGGCTTCTCAGCTGACTAAAGAGCAACGTGAAAACCTCGTTATCTCTGTACCAAGTGGTAACTTTGGTAACCTAACGGCTGGTCTATTGGCTAAAGCGCTAGGTCTACCTGTTAAGCGTTTTATCGCAGCAACTAACGAAAATGACACTGTTCCTCGTTACCTAGAAACAGGTCAATGGGATCCAAAACCGACTGTTGCGACAACATCGAACGCGATGGACGTAAGCCAACCAAACAACTGGCCTCGTATCGAAGAGCTTTGCCAACTGAAAGGTTGGGGCTTAGATACACTAGGCAAAGGTAAAGTATCCGACGAGCAGAGCGCTGAGTCAGTTCGCGACCTAAAAGCACAAGGTTACCTATGTGAACCACATGGTGCGATTGCTTACCGTCTACTGGAAGAGCAACTGCAAGAGAACGAAACTGGCTTGTTCCTGTGTACAGCACACCCAGCGAAATTCAAAGAAGTGGTTGATGACATCCTAGGTTCTGATATCGAACTGCCTGGCCCGCTAGCAAAACACGCGGCGATGGAATTGTTGTCTGAAGATCTTGATAACGATTTTGAAGCGCTAAAAGCTGTGCTTCGTCGAGTTCAACCGTAACGTCCATTTGTTTTTCGAACAAATAAAAACGGCGCTCAATGAGCGCCGTTTTTGTATTCTAATTTAAGCTCTAAAAATTATAGAGACTCAGTGAACGTACGTGCGATAACGTCACGTTGCTGTTCAGTTGTTAGAGAGTTGAAACGTACAGCGTAACCCGATACACGGATAGTTAGCTGTGGGTAGTTCTCTGGGTGAGCAACTGCGTCTTCTAGCGTTTCACGCTTAAGAACGTTAACGTTTAGGTGTTGACCACCTTCGATGCGTGGTGCTGCTTCGATTGCAACTTCACGGCTTTCGTACTCGCCTAGGTCTGCAGCTGAGATAACTTGGTCAGCTTCGAAACCTGCAGTAGCAACAACACAACGAGCTTCATTCTTCTCGCTATCTAGTAGCCAGATTGAGTTTAGTAGGTCATCGTTTGCTGCTTTAGTAATTTGAATACCTTGGATCATAACTATCTCCTAGTCCACTGAATGTGGTTTGATTATGGTGTTAACTTTCGATTTTTATTGAGCTGGGTAATATATACCTAATATTAGTAAGGTTAACATTGATTTAAGTCAAAAAACAACCAAAAACCATATTTTTACAAAGGTGATTATATTGAGGTAAATCAATAAAACCTTTGAAAACAAAGTAATTACAAAATATTTTAAAGTATAAAAAATATTTAACAGCTATATTTGTTGTAAGTTTACTACATTTGTTGTGTTTTTATTGAACTACAACCGATACGACCCTTTATTTATTAAGCATTCTGAAAGTGTAAAGTGATTTAATGACAAACAATAATTCATCCTCAAAACCGGAAACAAATATTAAGTTTATTGGCGCTCATGTGTCGGCTGCTGGTGGTGTTGATCAGGCGCCTATGCGTGCACGTGAAATAGGTGCCAATGCGTTTGCACTGTTTACCAAGAACCAGAGACAGTGGGCGGCAAAACCACTAGAAGCGAAAACCATTAGTGCCTTTAAAGCCAATTGCAAAATGTTGGGCTACGGTGCTGAGCACATTCTTCCTCATGACTCCTACCTGATTAACCTAGGAGCGCCAGAAGAAGAGAAGCTAGAGAAATCACGCGCGGCTTTTATTGATGAAATGGAGCGTTGTAATCAACTTGGACTAACGCTTTTGAATTTTCATCCTGGGAGTCATTTAAAGAAAATCTCAGAAAGCGAATGTTTGGCGAAGATCGCTGAATCGATCAACCTAGCTCATCAAGCGGTACCTGACGTAATCGCAGTGATCGAGAATACGTCTGGGCAGGGCACTAATCTGGGTTGGAAGTTTGAACATCTAGCCGAGATTATCGAGCAGGTAGAAGATAAGTCACGTGTGGGTGTGTGCTTAGACACTTGCCATACGTTTACTGCTGGCTATGACTTACGTACAAAAGAGGCGTGTGAGCATACTTTTGCTGAGTTCGACCGCATCGTGGGTATGCACTATCTAAGAGCAATGCACATCAATGATTCAAAAGCTGAGTTCGCGAGCCGAGTCGATCGACACCATTCTTTAGGAAAAGGGGAAATTGGCTGGGATTGTTTTGAGTATATTGCCTCTGATTCTCGCTTTAATGGTATCCCTCTTATCTTGGAAACCATTGATTCGACCATCTGGAAAGAGGAAATTCAACAACTTAGGATGTTTCATCGCTCAGTAACGCTAGCGAGCGAAGAAGCGTAATAATAGAAGGGAAAATTTATTTCCGTCTATTTCTAATAACTGGCACCTTTCTTTCATAGTATTAAAGTGAATATGTAGTTCACGATGTCTTAGAGGAGGTGCCTTTATGTATTCAATCACCCAAACTTCAACTATTGCTGCCGCACGCCGTTTACCTACACCAAACCGTCACGTGCATAACCACGGACATCATCGTACACAGCAGAAAAGTGGTTAATCGAGATAAACACAATTTGAACTGATTATTATGATTCATCAACAAGTGAACCCTACACATCATGTTTATTGATAGCTGTATGAGGTATAACTAGAGCCTTATTTTAGGACAGTTAGCCGATACAGCTATTTTTTTGTCTGGCGAAAGCCGCTAGAAACCTTGATGATTGGGAAGTAAAACGATGAGCGCACCAAAGACTTGGGAATCCATTATTAATGATGAACGTGATAAAGAGTACTTTCAGAGTGTCCTCGCGTTTGTTGAACAGCAACGTAATAGTGGTAAAACCGTCTACCCGCCACAAGAACAGGTGTTCAGTGCCTTTGATATGACGCCTTTCGAGTCCGTGCGAGTGGTTATCTTAGGGCAAGATCCTTATCACGGTGCTAACCAAGCTCACGGCTTAGCATTCTCAGTGCTTCCTGGTGTGAAAATCCCACCTTCTCTACGCAATATGTACAAAGAGCTTGCACAAGATATAGAGGGCTTTGAGATTCCTAGTCATGGTTATCTCGATTCTTGGGCATCGCAAGGGGTGTTGATGTTGAACACAGTCCTTACAGTCGAAGAGGCAAAAGCACACTCACATGCTAAGTGTGGCTGGGAAACCTTTACCGATGCCATTATTGCTGAGCTCAATCAGCGCTCTGAACCGATCATCTTTTTGTTGTGGGGCGCACACGCCCAGAAGAAAGGTCAAGCGATTGATGACGACAAGCATCATGTGTTGGTTGCACCTCACCCATCGCCATTATCGGCACGCCGTGGATTCTTCGGTTGTCAGCATTTCTCTACAACCAACAAGCTGCTTTCTTCTATGGATCAACAACCTATTGACTGGCGTTTACCAACAGAAGTGTAGGTTGGTGGTTTTCTGAGCAGGGTCAAATCATAAATCAGCATATTCGTATACACTTATAAATAGTAGATGTAATGGAGTGCAATACTATGATGATTGAAAGGATAAGACGAGAGCATGGCTATATGGCTCGTTTACTCGCGATACTCAACAGTAAGTTAGAGTTTCTGAAACAGGAGCGAGAAATAAACTATAGCCTGATCGCAGAGGTGGTTCATTACCTTATGAACCATTCAGACAAAGTGCATCACCCTAAAGAAGACGTCATTTATCGCTACTATCTTAAGCAATATGGCAGCGAGCAAGCGATTGAAGACTTGGAGTTAGAGCATCAATTGCTTTCTGAGAAAACGGCGGACTTTTTAGGTTTGGTCGATATGATCCTTCAAGATGCGGTGGTTCCTCAGCAAGTCTTTATTGAGCAGCTTGAAGCGTTTGTTAAGGCTCAGCGAAAGCACATGGAATATGAAGAGAAGCATGTGCTACCCATGATTGTTGAGGCGTTCACGGTGAAAGATTGGCAAGAAGTGGAGTCTCAATGGCTTCAACCGGAAGATGACCCTGTTTTTGGAGAGACCATCGCCGATCAATATCGCCAACTCGCGGCTCGGGTTCGACAAAATGAACAAGAGTGTGTTTAGCCCGTTGTAATGTTGAGGTGCACCTATTTTAGGTGTCCTCTATATTAGAGGGTTGGTTTCCAAATGGCGCTTTGAGCGGATTAACTACCTCAAAAAATAAAAAAGGCACCTATATAGGTGCCTTTTGCTATCTGATTTCTTATCGTGCTGATTAAAGTTTTATATCGTCAAGGCTAAAATCAAGACCTAGGTTCATCTCTCTCAGCTCTTTCTCAAGCTGCCTACGATCGTTGATGGCTTCGATTTCACGCCACTTACGCTTGAGTGGTTTCGAGCGTGATTTTTGAGTTACACGAGGCATTTCTAGTTCTGATACTTCATCGAATTGAAAGCTATCCATAAGCCATATCTCCTTCCGTGGGACTAGTTCTTACGAACCAATAAATATCATATTTAGGTTCACAATAACTTTGATTTGTTTCTCATTTGTTTCAAATTCATGAAGCTTTTGTTCTATTTTCTTATGCATGCTCACACATTGTGATAATTATTATGTATAAAAAACAGGCAAACAAACCTAAGTAAACGATTAAATTGGGGGTTATTGAATGTTAATTCATTGTGCGAATGGAATAGCGTTTTGACTACAATGCATTGAAGTGCATATGGTACCGTGCGGTATAGGGATCTCATTGGCCTAGAAAAAAACGAAGATCTTCACTATACCTTGTAAAACCTAGGCTGACGTCATTTTTATGGGATGGTGTTCTTGCTGGGGTAGTGCCGTGGCTGTTGTTGATATTATGTCCCGATAATGTGACTTTTATTGGGCTGCATTGTTGAAAGTTGTGTTAACAAAAGGTGTGTTATTAGTGAAATGTCATTTTAATATAAGTGTATTTGCATATTGATTTTTAGGCCGTCTCGCTGCATTATCCGCCCGTCAAAAAATACACTGATACGTAAAATGGATGCATGAAGCGACATTTACAGTCTCAATCGCCGCAAGAATATAACAAGAGTGCCGACACAACATTGACAGAGGCATAGGCGATTAAGAGGAAGGCTAGGAAGCATGATCGGTGCTTAAACTCAATTACGAGGTTCACGTGACAGACTTAATCAATTTGATGAACGATCTCCTTTGGGGATCTATCTTAGTTTACTTACTGGTTGGTGTGGGTATCTACTTCACTGTACGACTAGGCTTCATTCAATTCCGCCATTTCGGCCACATGTTCTCTGTTCTTAGAAACAGCCGTAAAGCAGACAGTGCTGGTATCTCTTCTTTCCAAGCTCTTTGTACTAGTCTCGCTGCTCGTGTAGGTACGGGTAACATGGCAGGTGTTGCTGTAGCACTAACCGCTGGTGGCCCTGGTGCTATCTTCTGGATGTGGCTAATCGCAATGCTAGGTATGGCAACATCGTTTGCAGAAAGCACACTGGCACAGCTATACAAAACGCGTGATAACGACGGTAACTACCGCGGCGGCCCTGCATACTACATGGAGAAAGGCCTAGGCATGCGTTGGATGGGGGTTCTATTCTCTATCTTCCTCATCATTGCATTTGGTCTTGTATTCAACGCGGTTCAAGCGAACGCGATTGCAAGCGCAATGAATACGGCATTCGACCTTGAGCGTAGCTACGTTGGTGTTGGTATCGTAATCATCTCTGCGTTCGTTATCTTCGGTGGTATCCGTAAGATTGCACGCACAGCAGAAATCATCGTTCCAATCATGGCATTGGCTTACCTAGCGATCGCTATGTACGTGATGTTCGCGAACATCGAGAAAGTGCCTGAAGTACTGGCTCTTATCTTCAAGAGTGCATTCGGTCTGCAAGAAGCAGCAGCGGGTGGCCTAGGTTACGCAATCGCACAAGCGATGATTAACGGCATCAAACGTGGTTTGTTCTCGAACGAAGCGGGTATGGGTTCTGCGCCAAACGCAGCAGCTTCTGCTACGCCTTACCCACCGCACCCAGCATCACAAGGTTACGTGCAAATGCTAGGCGTGTTCATGGATACCATTGTTATCTGTTCAGCAACAGTCGCAATCATCCTGATGTCTGGTGAGTACGTACCACACGGTGAAGTAACGGGTATCGAACTAACGCAACGTGCACTAACAGCACAAGTGGGCGAATGGGGCGGCATTTTTGTAGCGGTAGCGATTTTCTTCTTCGCTTTCACTTCAATCATTGCAAACTACTCGTACGCTGAAACGAACCTTATCTTCCTTGAGCACAACAACAAGAAGGGCCTAGTGCTGTTCCGTATCGTTGTTCTGGGTATGGTTATGTTCGGTTCTCTAGCGACGTTACCAACGGTATGGGCACTGGCTGACGTATCGATGGGCCTAATGGCGATTGTTAACTTGGTGGCGATTATCCTGCTATCAGGTATCGTGATTAAGTTAGCGAAAGACTACAACCGCCAACTAGACGCGGGTAAAGTACCAACATTCGATTCGAATGACTTCCCAGAGCTTAAGTCTCAGCTGGAAGACGGTATTTGGGACAACAACAAGAAGTAATCTTGTTGGAGCGATAAACGGCTCATCCTAAAGTGATTAGAAAGGCTAAGGTTTCGACCTTAGCCTTTTTGTTTGCCTGTCATTTGTCTCATTCTGTCTATCGAAGCTCATTCTCCCTATCGAAGTAATAGGAAGAGTCATAAAGACAAGTTGATGTTTTTTCTATACTCTAGCAGCATCCAGTTAGATAACCGATTAGGGTAAAGTTATGTTAGTTGTCGTTTCTCCAGCCAAAACACTTGATTACGAATCACCATTAGCGACTGAACGCTTTAGTCAGCCTGAGTTTGTTGAACACTCTGCTGAACTGATTGAAGAGTGCCGTAAACTGACGCCAGTCGATATTTCTGCACTGATGAAGGTGAGCGATAAAATCGCAGGGTTGAACGTAGCGCGCTTTGAGCAGTGGAGCGAGACCTTTACCCAAGACAACGCACGCCAAGCAATCCTAGCCTTTAAAGGCGATGTATACACTGGCCTAGACGCTGAAACGCTATCGGATGAAGATTTTGACTACGCACAAGACCACCTGCGCATGCTTTCTGGGTTATATGGCTTGCTTAAGCCATTAGATTTGATGCAGCCATACCGCCTAGAGATGGGTACACGCTTAGCCAATGCTCGTGGTACTAACTTGTACCAGTTCTGGGGCAACATCATCACAGACAAGCTGAATGAAGCGTTGAATGCTCACGGCGACAATGTGTTGATCAACTTGGCGTCTAACGAATACTTTAAAGCCGTGAAGCCGAAGAACTTGGATGGCCAAGTGATTACCCCTGTATTCAAAGACTGCAAGAACGGTCAGTACAAGGTGATCAGTTTCTACGCGAAGAAAGCGCGTGGCATGATGGCTCGCTACATCATCGAGAACAAGATCGACTCGGTTGAGGCGCTGACCCAGTTTGATACGGCGGGCTACTACTTCGTTGAAGAAGAGTCGAACGCGAAAGAGCTTGTCTTTAAGCGCGAAGAGCAAAACTAGTAGTCCTTGGCTAACGAGTAGCTCTCGGTTTTAGCCTGATAACAGACCAGATAGAGAAAAGCCCCATGCAGCGAACTGCATGGGGCTTTTTTATTGAATCGTTGAAGCTGGTAGATTACTTCTTCTTTGCTGCTTTCTTTTTCTTCGCGATTTTTTTCTTCTTCGCGATTTTTTGTTTCTCTACCGCTTTCTTATCTTCTTTCTTCGGCTTCTTCTTCTTAGTCACGGCCGCTTTCTTATGCGTAGGGCGCATGCCTTCGATGAAGCGTTCTTTGATTGGTTCGTCTGTGTAACGAGCCACACGCTCAATCATTAGTTGATCGTGCGCTTCAATGATAGAAACCGCGTTACCTTTTTTACCAGCACGAGCCGTACGGCCAATACGGTGTAGGTATACGTCAGCAGTACGTGGCATGTCGTAGTTGATTACGTGGCTTACGTCTGGAAGGTCGATACCACGAGCAGCAACGTCAGTCGCTAGTAGTACGTTTACAGAGCCGTCACGGAAACGAGCAATCGCGTTGTTACGACGATCTTGAGGCATTTCACCTTGGATCCACGCACATGGGATTTGCGCGCTTTCAAGTTGAGCTCGTAGATCACCTAGACGATCACGCGTCTTCAAGAATACGATGCTGCGCTCAGCTTGCTCTGTGATGACGTGCTTTAGGATGTTTAGCTTGTGCTCTGCCGTGTCTGCACGGTGGTACCACTGAGTGATCTTCTTACGCTCACGAAGTGATGATTTCGCATCGATCTCCGCTGGGTTTTTAAGTAGATCTTCAGTGAAGCCTTCAATGCCTTTACCTTCTAGTGTTGCTGAGAACAGTAAAGTTTGTTTACGCCAGCGACACTCTGCAGACAGACGGTCAACAACAGGACCAAAGCCCATGTCTAGCATGCGGTCGGCTTCATCTAGAACCAGCCATTCAATCGCACGACAGTCAAAACGCTCGCCTTCAATGTATTCCATCAAACGGCCAGGTGTTGCTACTACGATATCTTGAGTTGTACTTAAGATATCTGCGTGCTCTTGGTACATAACACCGCCCGTGATCGTGAAGATATTTAGGCTGGTGTATTTAGCAAGCTCACGTGCTTGTTCGGTGATCTGCATTGCTAGCTCACGCGTTGGCGTCAGGATAAGCATACGTGCAGGGCCAGATTTCTTACGTGGGAAATCCAGTAGGTATTGCAGTGCTGGCAATACAAATGATGCTGTTTTACCAGTACCTGTTGGCGCAGAAGCCAAAACGTCTCTTCCATCTAACGCTTGTGGGATTGCTTCAGCTTGTATCTGTGTTGGACGTTCGTAGCCCATTTCGTCAATTGCTTTAAGCAGCTCTTGGTTTAGATCGAGTTCTGCAAAGGTTCTGATCACTGTTGTTTCTCCACAAGCAATAAATGTTTCTGCCTCAAAAAGCAGACGATAAAAAGAGTAGTCGGACATTATAGAAGCATTAGTGATTAGGATCACATGGTATTTGCTACATCTTGAGATAAAAATCTTTAGTGAGCGCAATAAATGCTTCGCTATAACCACCTTGATGGTGAATTGTAAGCGATTCGCGCTGCAAATCTTGCTGGCAAGCAGGATCTTTAGATAACTCGAATAAAATTCGGCTAGCTGGCTTTTTATCTGTTGTTTTTACATCAAGGCGTTTTGCTAGATACCAACCACATTGCTCGGCAAGCTTGATAAAACCTTCCCCCTCAGGCGTCGGTAGGATGAAACTGGCAGTCGCGGCGTCGGTTGTTATCTCGAAACAACGCTGGGCAAGCGCTAAATGATCCAAGCTGTCGGTGTGCCTGGCGGTGGCTCTTTGGCTTTGCTGCGCCTGTTCTCCAGAGTTGAAGTAGGGCGGGTTACAGATGATCGCATCAAACCTTTGTGGAAAGTCGGTTGTTAACACGCTGCCGTGATCAAGGGAGATACGATTTTGCCAAGGCGACTGCTCAATATTGACAGTGGCAGCATCAATAGCGTGTTGATCAATATCTATCGCAGAGATTGAAGCATCTTCAAAACGCTGCGCAGCCATCAAAGCCAGCAGACCTGTCCCGGTTCCAATATCGAGTACACATGATCTTTGTGGCAGGCTTACCCAAGCGCCAAGTAATACGCCATCGGTACTGACTGGCATACCGCTTTTCCCGCCGTAAATTGAGAATTGCTTAAAATTGAAGCTTTTAGTTTGCACTGTTTTGTCTTTCATTAATGTTCTGAGTATCGAGATATTTTAAGTGATTAGCTCTAATGTTAACCGCTTGTATGAATCAATGTTCTGCTTGGAAGAATATTGTTGTGCATTATGGTTAGTTTATAATTGTGGCTATTTTTCTATAGCTAGTGGAATCCACTGCTTTTTGTTCTCATATGCAAATTTATATGGTGTTTTTGTGTGGTGACTTGCAGCTAGCCAGTTGTTTCGTCATTATGCGCGACTATTTTATAGATTGATTGGCAGCTTTGAGCTGTAACATTCATGTAAGCACAACATAAATTCATAAATATAATTAAGGATTATCTGTGAAACAGAGTCTAAAACTAACAGATATAATGGCATTGGGCTTTATGCTTTTTGCGTTTTTCTTGGGTGCGGGTAACATCATCTTCCCACCTCTAGCTGGCCAATTAGCCGGTGATCACTTCCTTCCAGCGATGTCTGGTTTTCTGCTGACTGCCGTTGGTCTGCCGTTAATCACTATCGTCGCGGTCGCAGTGGCTGGTGGCTCTTGGGGTCACTTAACTAAAGATCTTCCTAAGAAAGCAGCAACCATCATGGCTGTACTGATCTTTATCATTATCGGTCCTGCATTTGCTGCACCGCGTACTGGCCTTGTTGCCTATGAGATGGCGGTGAAACCGTTCTTCATCGATGCCTCTCAAGCTCACCTAACTCTCTTTTCGATTGCATTTTTTGCAGTAGCGATGTTCTTCTCATGGTCGCAAGGTAAGCTTATTGACGTCATTGGTAAGGTGCTAACACCTGCACTGTTCGTTGGTTTGGTTGTGCTGGCGATTGCTGTATTCGTTAACCCTCAAGGCGATATTCTTGCGGCTCACGGTGAGTACATCACTCAACCACTAACCAAAGGTTTCCTTGAAGGCTACAACACCATGGATACTTTTGCTTCTTTGATGTTTGGTATGCTGATTGTTGATGCGATTCGTAGCAAGGGCATTACTGACCGTGCAGCGACGACTAAGTACCTAATTAGCGCGGGTTGTATTGCCGCAGCGGGTCTGGCGTTTGTTTACATCTCTCTATTTTTCCTAGGCGCAACAAGTGCAACAGTCGCAGCTGGTGCAGACAATGGCGGTGCTATTTTAAGCCTATACGTTCAATCGTTGTTTGGTCCTTCTGGTCAGCTAGTGCTTTCTGTGATCGTACTATTAGCATGTCTAACTACGGCGATTGGCCTTGTGTCAGCATGTTCTGATTACTTCAGCTCGCTAACGCCTCTGTCTTACAAGACTTGGGTAATCATCAATGGTGTAGCTTGTGCAACCGTTGCGAACGTTGGTCTTTCTCAACTGATTTCTCTGTCTGTTCCAGTACTGTTTGCACTGTACCCAGTCGCTATCGCGTTGGTTGCTCTGACATTCTTACGTAGCCGTTTCCCTAATCCAAAAGCGGCTTACCGCGTAGTGGTATTAGTGTCACTGCTGTTTGCTCTTATTGATGGCGCTAAAGTAGCGGGTGTAGACGTGTCTGCACTTAAGATGCTGCCACTGTTTGAGATCGGTATGGGTTGGTTGCTTCCAACAACGGCTGCAATCATCTGTATGTTCTTTGTTGGCAAGTCAACAGAACAAGAGATGGCTGAAGAGACTGTTTAATCTTCCGTTGAGATTAGATTGTCCTTCGAGATGAAATAGAAAAGGCCTCATTACTTCGCAGTAATGAGGCCTTTTTGTATTCTGTGGTCTTTTTATATCCAGCTAGTTACTTGGTTAGCTACTTAGCCGGGAGTACTTCTGTTTGGTTATAGCTTTTCGCTGTACTCTACCAGTACTTGCTCAACCCAGCTTGCGATACGGTCGTCGCTTAGCTCGTATTGTGAATCTTCATCAAGCGCCAAACCAACGAATTGAGATTTGTCTTCGGTTAACGCTTTAGACGCTTCGAACTCGTAGCTGTCATCGTTTGGCCAGAAGCCAACAAACTCTGCACCCGCGGTTTTCAGTTCATCATGCAATAGACCCATCGCATCTAGGAACCATTCGCCGTAGCCTTCTTGGTCACCCAAACCAAACAGAGCCACAACCTTGCCTTTCATAGGCGTGGTTGCGATGTCTTCCCACAGTTCATTCCAATCTTCTTGGATTTCACCGAAGTCCCAAGTCGAGATGCCCAGCAATAAAAGGTCGTAGTCCGCCATCAATGAAAGAGGGCTTTCTTTCACGTTATGGATATCAACTAGGTCTTCACCAATAATGCCGCGAATTTTCTCTGCTGCCATTTCTGTGTAGCAGGTGGTTGAGCCGTAAAATAATCCAATTTTCATAGCAAACGTTCGATTTTAATTTCAGATGGCGAATTCTAACCATAAATCGACTTCGATTGCAGCGATTATCCGCTCAAGTCGTAATTTTTATGGCATTCATATTTGCTCTGGCATACTCTCAAAACAGTTTCCAATATTGTGAGTAACACTATGCAGTCGCCTCAAGGGCAGAGCGCAGACCACGGTCTCGTTGAGCAGTTTTTAGATGCTATGTGGATGGAGCGAGGATTATCGGAGAATACGCTTGTCTCGTACCGTACCGATTTGTCCAAGTTATTAGCGTGGATGGAAAAGAACAATTACCGCCTCGACTTCATTAGCCTTTCAGGTTTACAGGATTATCAAGGCTGGTTAGCCGACGCCGATTTTAAGCAGACCTCTCGTGCCCGTATGTTGTCGGCGATTCGTCGCTTGTTCCAATATTTGCACCGCGAGAAAATCAGAGGCGATGATCCAAGTGCCTTGTTGATCAGCCCGAAGCTGCCGCAACGCTTGCCGAAAGATTTGAGCGAAGAACAGGTTGATGCTTTGCTCGATGCGCCAGATCCGAACGATCCGATTGAGCTTCGCGATAAGGCGATGCTTGAGTTACTCTATGCAACCGGTTTGCGTGTGACAGAACTGGTTAGCTTGACGATGGAAAACATCAGCCTAAGACAGGGCGTGGTGCGTGTTATTGGTAAGGGTGGCAAAGAGCGCTTAGTACCAATGGGCGAAAATGCGGTGGATTGGATAGAGACTTTTATTGAACAGGGTCGTCCACATCTACTTGGCGAAAACAGTTCTGATGTGGTTTTTCCGAGTAAACGCGCCAAGCAAATGACCCGTCAGACGTTCTGGTATCGTATTAAGCACTACTCGGTCGTCGCTGGTATCGACACAGAATTGTTGTCACCACACGTATTGAGACACGCTTTTGCGACGCATTTACTGAACTATGGCGCAGATCTCAGGGTCGTACAGATGTTACTTGGGCATAGTGACTTATCGACAACCCAAATTTATACTCACGTGGCGACTGAAAGGCTCAAGCAAATTCATGCGCAGCATCACCCACGTGCTTAAATCCATTTATTTTTAAGGTGAACTTAATGAGCGTATTACGCCGTCTTCCTCTACTAGCGCTTCCTCTTATGATTACTGCATGTAATGCATCAGAAGCGAAAGTAGAAACAACATCAACAGCCGTAGAAGCTGCTCCAGCTCAAGCTATTGATACAGCTGCGTTAACTAAGCGTTTTGAAAAAATCGGTATTAAGGTCGATAAGATTGTTCCTTCGGATATCGATGGTTTGTTAGAAGTTCAAACCAACAGCGGCATTATATTTTCTTCTCCAGAGGGCGATCACTTTCTAGCCGGTACACTTTACTCTTTAGATGAAAACGGTAAGTTCAGTGATGTTTTGGCTGAGCGTCAAGCTCCGCTGAATGCTGAAAAAGTCGCGGCGATGTCGGATACGGTTATTGAATACAAAGCCGATAACGAAAAGTATGTTGTGACGGTATTTACTGACATTACGTGTGGCTACTGTGTTCGTCTGCACAGCCAAATGCAGGGCTACAACGATCTGGGTATTACCGTTCGTTACATGGCTTACCCACGCCAAGGTGCGACAGGGCAAGTTGCCGATCAAATGGCAGCAATCTGGGCTTCAGATGATCCAAAAACAGCGATGCATGACGCTAAAGTAAATCGTCAAATGCCAGCGTCTGGTAAAGATCTAGCAGAGCAAAAGCAGATCATTGCTAAACAGTACCAATTAGGTCGTGAGCTTGGCATCAATGGCACACCGGCTATCGTGCTAGCAAGTGGTGAGTTGGTGAGTGGTTACTTACCGCCAGCACAACTTCTTCAACGTTTAGAGCAATAATCTCGTTTTCTGTATTGCCAATTTATCCCCCATGTTTTTGATTTAAGGAGTGGCCTGATTGATATCGGGCCCATTTTTATATGATAGAGATCCAACGCCGTCCTGAGGTCGACATTTCAGTCTTACCTGCTCACTTACCTGACTTGTTAAAGCGCATTTATGTGAGTCGTGGAATCGACAGTGCCGACCAACTAGAGACAGCAGCGAAAGGCTTGCACTCTTATCAAAAACTGGGCGGCATTGATGCTGCGGTTGAGCTGTTGTTCAAAGCTATTCAGCAGCAAAAACGCATCATCATTGTTGGTGACTTTGATGCCGATGGCGCGACCAGCTCGGCGCTGTCTGTTTTAGCGTTACGTATGCTCGGCAGCTCTAACGTCGACTATCTGGTACCAAACCGTTTTGAAGATGGTTATGGCTTGAGCCCTGAGGTTGTTGAACAGGCAATCGAGCTTGGTGCTGAAGTGATCATGACGGTCGACAACGGTGTATCTTCAATTGAAGGTGTTCGCTTTGCTAAAGATAAAGGGCTAGAGGTTCTGGTTACCGATCATCACTTGCCGGGCAATGAACTGCCAATGGTCGATGCTATGGTTAACCCAAACCTTGAAAGTTGTGCTTTTCCTTCGAAAGCCCTAGCGGGGGTTGGTGTCGCTTTTTACCTGATGATGGCATTGTGTGTTCACATGCGTAAATTGGGTTGGTTTGCAGAGCGCGGCATGACAGAACCTAAGTTGATGGAACTGATTGACCTTGTGGCGCTGGGTACGGTTGCCGACGTGGTTCCACTCGATGAAAACAACCGAATTTTAGTTCATCAAGGTTTGCAACGTATTCGTGCGGGTAAAGCTCGTCCGGGCATTCAAGCCTTGATCGAAATTGCTAAGCGAGACGCTAAGCGTTTGGTGGCGTCTGACTTTGGCTTTGCTCTTGGTCCTCGTATCAATGCAGCTGGTCGATTAGACGACATGTCTTTTGGTGTTGAGCTGCTAATGAGTAACAACATTCATGCGGCTCGTCGAATGGCGAGTGAGTTAGATGGCTTGAACCAAACACGTAAAGAGATCGAAGAGGGTATGAAGCAAGAAGCGATGGCTTTTTGTGAGCGCCTTGAATTTGGTAAAGACGACCTACCTTCTGGTTTGGCACTATTCCAACGTGATTGGCACCAAGGTGTGATTGGTATTTTGGCTTCGCGTATCAAAGACAAATACCACCGCCCAGTGATTGCGTTTGCAGATGGCGGCGAAGGCAGTATCAAAGGTTCATGTCGTTCAATTCCGGGTCTGCACATGCGTGATGCATTGGACCGAATTGATACTCAAAACCCTGGCTTGATTCTTAAATTTGGTGGCCACGCAATGGCGGCTGGTTTAACCATCATGGAAAAGGACTTTGAACGCTTCAGCAAGCTGTTCAATGATGTGGTGAAGAATGAACTTGGAGAAACAGCACTGAAGGGCATTATCTTGTCTGATGGTGAGCTGTTACCAGAAGAGTTCTCGATGCACACCGCTGAAACGCTGCGTTCAGGTGGCCCGTGGGGACAAGCTTTCCCTGAGCCAATCTTCGATGGTGAGTTTAAAGTGCTGCACCAAAAGCTGGTGGGTGAAAAGCACCTTAAGCTGATGCTTGAGCCGCTCTACAAAGGCCACCCAACCAATGTGATGATTGACGGTATTGCCTTTAACGTCGACCTACGTCGCTGGCCAGATGCCTCGGTGAAAACCGTTCACCTTGCATTTAAGCTCGATATCAACGAATTTCGCGGCAACCAATCGTTGCAGCTGATGATTGATCATATCGAAGCCAAATAGTTATTTTGGGCTCAATAATGCTCATCCTATAGCGCCAGATTCAACAAGCTCTGTTCAAAAACAGGGCTTGTTTTCCTTCCTGCCCTTACAAATTTTACGTGTTTTTTCTGCCTGTCAATTTTATATCCCATTAAGTTGTTGAATCTTCGTTCGCCACTCTAAAAAATTCTGTATCTCCGTCACACTTTTGAGTACAATTCTCCGGTTAAATTCTACTCATAAATGATGAGCTAAAATGTTTGAAATCAATCCTATAAAAAACCGTCTGCAGGATGTGTCTGAGCGCACAAATATCCTGAGGGGGTATCTTTGACTATGACGCTAAGCAAGAGCGTCTAGAAGAAGTAAACGCAGAATTAGAACAACCGGATGTATGGAACGAACCTGAGCGTGCACAAGCGCTAGGTAAAGAACGTTCTGCATTGGAAGCGGTAGTAGAAACGATCGACCAACTTGACCAAGGTGTTGAGGATGTTGATGGCCTGCTAGAGCTTGCGGTTGAAGAAGAAGATCAAGAAACATTCGATGAAATTGAACCAGAACTAGCCGAGCTTGAAGCTAAGCTAGAGAAACTGGAATTCCGTCGTATGTTCTCTGGTGATCACGATGCATCAGATTGCTACATCGATTTACAGTCAGGTTCGGGCGGTACAGAAGCTCAAGACTGGACTTCAATGATGTTGCGTATGTACTTACGTTGGGCAGATTCGAAAGGCTTCAAGACTGAAGTTATCGAAGTGTCGGATGGTGATGTTGCTGGCCTTAAAGGCGCAACGGTACGTATTTCTGGTGAGTACGCTTACGGTTGGTTACGCACAGAGACTGGTGTTCACCGTCTAGTTCGTAAGTCACCATTTGATTCAAGTGGTCGTCGTCATACTTCATTTGCATCTGCGTTTATCTATCCTGAGATTGATGACAACATTACGATCGACATTAATCCTTCTGACCTACGTATTGACGTATACCGTGCCTCTGGCGCTGGTGGTCAGCACGTAAACACCACGGAATCGGCGGTACGTATTACTCACGTTCCGACTAACACTGTGGTTCAATGTCAGAATGACCGTTCGCAGCATAAGAACAAAGATCAAGCGATGAAGCAGCTACGTGCTAAGCTTTTTGAACTTGAGATTCAAAAACAAAATGCTGAAAAACAAGCGAGCGAAGAAACGAAATCAGACATCGGTTGGGGCAGTCAAATCCGCTCTTACGTACTGGATGATTCTCGTATCAAAGATTTACGCACCGGCATCGAAAACCGTAATACTCAAGCGGTTCTTGACGGTGACTTAGACAAGTTTATTGAAGCTAGCCTGAAATCAGGTCTGTAAGCTTTACCAACTATTAAGCTTTACCAATAATATTGGTAAAAATGCCTATATTTGCAAAAATATAGCTGTCCAAATTTTAAAAGCAGGGTACATCTCTAATGACTGATGCTGTTCAAAACGAAAACGCACAAGAAGCTTCTTCACCTGAAGAGAATAAACTAATCGCTGAGCGCCGCAGCAAGCTGGATCACATCCGCCAAAACTGCAAAGCTAACGGTCACCCAAATGACTTCCGTCGTGAGCACCTAGCTGGCGATCTTCAAGCGGAATTCGGTGAGAAGACTAAGGAAGAGCTAGAAGAGCTCAACCACATCGTTGCGATCGCTGGTCGTGTTATGGCGAAGCGTGGTCCATTCCTTGCGATTCAAGAAACTTCTGGTCGTATCCAAGCATACGCAGCGAAAGACGTACAAAAAGTACTGAAAGAGAAGTACCAAGGCCTAGATATCGGTGACATCATCGGTGTTAAAGGTGCGCTTCACAAATCAGGTAAAGGTGACCTTTACGTGAACATGGAAGAGTTTGAATTGCTGACTAAAGCACTTCGCCCTCTACCAGAGAAGTTCCACGGTCTAACTGACCAAGAGATGCGTTACCGTCAGCGTTACGTTGACCTAATCGTGAACGAAGATTCTCGCAATGCATTCATCGTGCGTTCTAAGCTTGTATCTTCAATCCGTAACTTCATGAGCTCAAAAGGCTACCTAGAAGTTGAAACGCCAATGATGCACGTGATCCCGGGTGGTGCGACTGCACGTCCATTCATCACTCACCACAATGCACTAGACATCGACATGTACCTACGTGTTGCACCTGAGCTTTACCTTAAGCGTCTAGTGGTTGGTGGTTTTGACCGTGTATTCGAGATCAACCGTAACTTCCGTAACGAAGGTTTGTCTCCGCGTCACAACCCAGAATTCACAATGATGGAATTCTACCAAGCGTACTCTGACTACAAAGACCTTATGGATCTGACTGAAGAGATGTTAAGCACGGCAGCAATGGACGTTCTTGGTTCTACTTCTATGCCTTACGGTGATGAAACAGTTGAATTCGGTGGCACTTACGCTCGTATGAGCATGTTCGATGCAATCAAACACTACAACCCTGAGCACGCAGAGATTCAAGCGCTAACAGAGGCAGATCTGCAAGACCGTGAGAAGATGGTAGCTATCGCTAAATCTGTACACGTAGACGTAGAAACGTTCTGGACATGTGGTCAGCTTCTTGAAGAGATCTTTGGTGAAACGGCTGAGCCTAAGCTAATTCAACCAACGTTCATCACTGGCTACCCTGCGGACATCTCTCCTCTAGCTCGCCGTAGCGATGACAACCCGTTCTTCACAGACCGTTTTGAATTCTTCATCGGTGGCCGTGAAGTCGCGAATGGTTTCTCTGAGCTTAACGATGCACAAGACCAAGACGAGCGTTTTAAAGCGCAAGTTAACGCGAAAGACGCGGGTGATGATGAAGCTATGTACTACGATGCAGACTACATTACTGCACTAGAGCACGGCCTACCGCCAACAGCAGGTCAAGGTATCGGTATCGACCGTCTAGCAATGCTATTTACAAACACGCACACAATCCGTGACGTGATCTTGTTCCCGGCAATGCGTCCACAAGCGTAATTCTCGCTTATAGGGCGTAACAGCCTATGTAATTAAAAAGCCACCTTCGGGTGGCTTTTTCTGTTTTTGAGCTTCAAAACCTAGTCTGTACCGCACTCTTGAGTCGAAAAATCGTTATTTCTGACATAGTCTTACTATTGAGACATAAAATCTAAGATAGTCTCACTACTATACGTCTCTGCGCTGAATACGATCTCGCGGCATTTTTTCGAACGATGAAGCAGTGACTCGTATTAGCCTGATTTAAATAAAAATAGAATAAGGAAGAAGGATGGGAACTCAATTTAAGATGGATTCCTTACCAGGTTCTCTTATCGTCGTTGGTGGTGCGTACGAACCCTGGTTATCAGTGTTAGAACAAGTGGGTTGGCAGTGTACCCAGTGTGCAGATTTACGAAAAGCCGATGCCTTGATTGCTGATATTGGCCCATGCATTGGTATTGTCGATCTTAGTCATGATGAGTTCAGTCTCAACGGTATTGCTAACCTTGTGAGTAATAACAAGCAAGTGAGATGGCTCGCCTTTATCCGTGAATCTCAATTAAGCTCTGATACTATCTGCCAGTTTATCGTTAACTTCTGTATCGACTTTTTCACGGCGCCAATCCCAGATGCTCAGTTGCTGAGTACCATTGGTCACCAACTGGGTATGCTGAAGCTTGAGCAGAAAGTATGGCCAAACTACGGCATTAACAACAATATGGGCCTGCTGGGCGACTCTGTGGCTGTGAAGCGCTTGAGAGACCAAGTGAAGCGTATTGGGCCGACTGATGTCAGTATCTTGATTTATGGCGAGAGCGGAGCTGGTAAAGAGACGATTGCACGCTCGATTCACCAAAACTCGTCGCGAGCACAGAAGCCATTTTTAACGGTTAACTGTCGTGCCTTGTCTGAAATGAGAATAGAGGCCGAGGTCTTTGGTATTTCAGCACAGCCAGCGACAGCGCCTTGTATGTTGGAAGAAGCCGATGGCGGAACCATCTTGCTTAATGATGTTTTAGCGATGCCACGCAATCAACAACTGAATCTGTTGCGCTTTTTACAAGAGGGTAAGATTGAAACCGCTAATGGACCTAAATCCGTTGATGTGCGTATTCTGGCCGCGAACTCCTCTGATATCGAGAAGGCGTTGATTGAGGGCGATTTTAATGAAGAGCTCTATCACTACATTAATGTTCTGCGTATTCATGTTCCGAGCTTAAAAGAACGTGTGAGTGATATTTCAGTACTGGCTAATCACTTTCTGCGTGAGTACTCGAAAGAGTTTAATGCTCAAGCGAAGAGCTTTTCAGACGATGCTATCCGTTCGATGAATCGCTACCATTGGCCTGGAAATGTGCGTGAGCTGATGAATCAGATTAAGCGTGTTGTGTTGATGTCTGATGCGGTGATCATTGAGGATCACCAACTCGATTTACCAAAACAGAATGATGAACGCCGAAGTTTGAAGAGTATTCGTGAGCGTTCAGAGCGCGATGCACTGCTGATTGTGTTGGAGTCTTACGGCGGTCAGGTTTCGTTGGCAGCTAAAGAACTTGGCGTATCACGAGCAACTATGTACCGATTGCTCAATAAACACAGCCTAATCTCTGAAGGGGTTGTTTAGACTCTTTTCTAGCTCAGCCCGAAGATAGATATGCTGTGATTTTATATAATCATAGTGAATATGTTATATTTAAATGAATATGCAACTGATATTTTGGGTAAATGCATTGTTTTGAAAATGTTAACCAATTATCGGTTGAATAATATACTCACTTGGTTAGACTTTACCCGTGAAAGCAGAGATTTAACAAATACTTGTCTGCTTTTACTACCTCATTTCTTTTTGGATTTTTTAGTTAGCTTGGAGGCGCAAATGAAACATTTCGATTTTATACAGCATATTTGCGCGTCGTTTGATCCGTGTACTGACATGGTGACTGATATGTCACAAACATCAGCCATGGCCGATCGAAACACCCAAGATAAACCTAACTAATAGATCCGTATCCTTATTTGGCTGCGGAAAAATAGCAGCTAAATGAGAAGCCCTCACACTATCTAACACGCTATTTTTCCTCAGTTTATTCAACAACTGGAGAGTTATTATGCGTCACTCAGTATATTTAAAATTAGCAACAGTCCTTATCCGTGCCGATCTTCGTCGTGAAGAGCGTGAATGGCAACGAAAAGTTCGTCGTAGTTCATATGATCTACCATGGAACAATACTCACTTATTAAGAGATATTGGTCTTGAGGCTGACGGTCGACCTATTGGTTTTTCTGAACCAGAAGTTGTCACTATTGAACGTCGAGTACGTCACCTTCGTCGTGTCCTAAGTGCGCGAATACCGACGTAATCTGCGGGGTTGATAGCACCGTTCAACCCCTAAGATAAGTCACAGTGATAGTTATGGCGTCGAAAGTGCAAACTTTTGAACTAGAACTGGTCAAATAAGAGAAGCTCTTGCTTCTCTTTTTTGCTTTTTTAAGCCGTTATCTATGCTTTTTTAAGTTGTTATCTAGTAAAGGAAAAGAGTTCTACTAAGCTTTATAGAGCAAGGGAGGCTGGCTATGCAGAAGCATCAATTAGACATGTGGTTACATGGAGAGCATAAAGACTCTTATCAAACTCCAAAAGTGTACGTTATAGGCTGTTCTGATATCTCAGAATATCTACTGGCGGTGGAGTACAAACACAAGCTAGAACCGGTAAAGCAAGACGGCGAGCCGCTTCACTTTGGATCCTTGGATCAAGTGAAAGAAGAGTTACTCCGGCTCGGCTTTGAAAAGGCGTATCTTCGCTTACACAACGCCTATGATGAGTTTGGTAATGAGCCAAGCCAAAGCTACTGTGATATTGAACTGGCGCTCAAACCTCATTAGAACTCGTTTCTTACTACCGACGGTTGATAACACACTGATCATCCTATCTTTGAAGTGCGTTAAGCGACCTATGCGTAGTGTGTCGTCAGCAATTTGTGGGTGAATTGAGTTCTTAGGTAAAAACCACGCGGTTTAGTCTTGATGGGCTTTCCACTTGCACCGTAGGCTTCCGTTAACACTCGGCTGTTGGCGGCTTTTGGTCGTAGATGCAGCGCTTCACCGTGCCTTGCTGTTATTTGTTCAACATTGCCTAACACGATCAATTCCATCAGTTCTTCCCAATCCCTTTTTAGAAGCTCGTTTTCAGCCTCGCTTGGTGTCCATAGCAAAGGGGATCCTACATGCCTTTCTGCCAATGGGATCTCTCTTTCTCCCTCAACAGGGATCCACAACACTTTGGATAGCTTGTTTCGAACGTGACAGGTTTCCCAGGTAATGCCTTGCACACCCATTAGCGGTGCAACACACACAAAGGTGGTTTCGAGTGGCTTGCCAGAGTAGCTAATCGGAATGCTTTTTAGCTCGATACCGAGCTTGGCAAAATCTTGTTCTGGCTTACTGCCTGCAGGTGCACCCAAGTGCCATTCCAATAGCTGTCCAACCCAGCCTTTATCACGCTTAAGGTCGTTTGGCATCACCATCTCAGCTTCGTCAGCGAGCTCTTTAAAGGTCACTCCGGCGATGGCATACGCGCGCTCTAACAGCTCTTGTTGTGTTTGTGGTTCTGGTTTCATAATAAAAGGCATGATCAAAAAAATGATTTTATCAGAAGTTATCACCAAATGACGACTGGTTAAGAAATGATCTCCTTGCGAGAAAAGGGATCAAACTCAGGGTTATCCACAGGACATAAAGGTAATTAATTGAAATATTAATTTAGTGGATAAATAAACAGGGGTTTATGGTGGATAAAATGCTTGCCAAATGGGGTTCAAAATGAATCTTTCACTTAGTAGTGTGGATAAACATCGGAGTGGTTGATCTTTGACCATGTCAGGTTTTTGAAAGATCTTTTACATTTCTAATGTTTTTTAAAACTAGAATGTTATTTTAATTTACTGATTTATATAATAATAAAATTATTTTGACTGATTTGTTGTTTTTGGTGTTGATGAATCTATGGATTAAAAAAAACGATTGCGGGTAATTCTTCACATAGTTATTCACAGAAAAGGTGAATAAATGTGGTCTATGTCTCACTATTGTGTGGGTAACTAGAATTTGAGCAAAACTTATCCATATTCCTAGTTATTATTCATAAATATAGCGCTTATCACGTCACTAAGTTTGCTCCGATTGGGGATATGTGGAAAAATCAGAGTAATTAAAAATTTAGATAGAGGTTGGCCAGTGATAGATGGCGATGGTTACCGATTAAATGTTGGTATTGTAATCTGTAACAACCATGGTCAGGTCTTCTGGGCTAAACGATACGGGCAACATTCATGGCAATTTCCTCAAGGGGGAATAGATGAAGGTGAGACTCCGGAACAGGCAATGTACCGCGAGTTGTATGAAGAGGTTGGCCTTACTAAAAAGGATGTAAAGATCGTCGCGACAAGTCGTCATTGGTTACGCTATAAGCTACCCAAACGACTGGTTCGGTGGGATTCTAAACCTGTCTGTATTGGACAAAAACAGAAGTGGTTTCTTTTGCGCTTAGATTGCGATGAATCGCATATCAATATGCAGCGTGGAAGTACACCTGAGTTTGATGGTTGGCGTTGGGTGAGTTACTGGTACCCAGTTCGACAAGTTGTTTCTTTCAAGCGAGATGTTTACCGTCGAGCGATGAAAGAGTTCGCATCTTTAGCAATGCCGTTTAAAGAGCGAAAAATAAAAGGAAAGCGCAAATTGCGTAGAGGTTAAGCATGCTCAGTCAACTAAGGGAAATAGTTGAACACGTATCAAGAGTTGAAGATGTGTCGACGGCTCTTGATATTTTGGTGAAAGAGACATGCAGTGCGATGCAGACGGAATGTTGCACCGTGTATTTGGCAAATAATGATATGCAGCGCCTTGAGTTGATGGCAACTCAAGGCCTGATCTTCAAAGGCAATAGCATTCACATTGGTTTTGACGAAGGTCTGGTTGGCCTTGTTAAAAGAAGTGCTGAACCTATCAACCTTGCACAAGCATCTGCTCACCCTGCTTATAAGTTTTTTCCAGAGCTTGGAGAAAACGTCTATCACTCTTTTCTCGGTACTCCGATTATCCACCGCAAGCAAGTACTCGGTGTATTGGTCATTCAACAGAAGACTCCGCGTTTATTCAGTGAGATGGAAGAATCTTTCCTTGTCACGCTCTCAGCACAACTTGCCGTTATTGTGGCGCACGCCCAAACTCAAGGTCATTGGCTGTTAGAGCAACAGAAGCTACCTGCGACTAAAGGTATTGCAGCTTCATCGGGCGTGGCGATTGGTGATTTATGGTGGGACAACACCCAGCCTGAACTTACCGATGTTTATCCTGCTTCGACGCTCAATGTAGAGAGAGAGCATGAGTTGTTGGCGGTAGCGGTTGAAAATGCCCTCAATGACTTTAAGCGCATGCGAAAGCGCTTAGATAGCGAAATCAATAAAGATGCGTTGGCGATCTTTGACCTGTTTACTCACTTACTCAACGATCCTATGCTGCGTAAGGATCTAAAAAGCCAAATCCAGAAAGGCGATAAAGCCGATTGGGCATTAAGGCAAGTGGTTGAGAGCTATTCTAATCGCTTTGCTCGTATGTCGGACGTGTATCTTCGTGAGAGGGCACAAGACATCCGAGAGCTTGGTCAAAGATTGCTCTATTTCCTTCACAATTCTGAACATGAACTTCGCACGCTAGATAAGCCAATTATTTTGGTGGTTCGTGAGTTAACGGCTTCGGTATTGGCCTCTATTCCCAAAGAAAAGCTCTTAGCGGTGATTTCCTTGGAAGGGGCGGCGAACTCGCACGCAGCGATTTTATCTCGAGCGCTTGGCATACCTTCCGTCATGGGGGTAAACCTCAACCTAGCTCAAGCGAATGGCAAGCGAGCGATTGTTGATGGGTATAGCGGTGAGATCTTTATTGAGCCGACTAAAAGCCTGCTCAAAGAGTATCGAGGGCTGATTCTAGAAGAGAGTGAGCTCTCCTCTATGGTCAATCGCGAGCTGTACCTACCGGCAAAAACGCAAGACAACAAGCAAGTCGAGATTCTGCTTAATGCGGGTTTAAGTGCAGACACTAACATCGCTATCAACCAAGGCGTTGATGGCGTAGGGCTGTATCGAACTGAAATTTCTTTCTTGTTGCAGCAAAGATTCCCGTCAGAGGATGAACAATTCAAGCAGTATCGTTCTGTACTGGCAAGCTACCCAGAGAAACAAGTGGTGATGCGTACACTCGATATCGGTGGTGATAAGGCCTTACCGTATTTTCCTATCGAAGAGGACAATCCATTCCTTGGTTGGCGTGGTATTCGGTTTACGCTCGATCATCCTGACATCTTTATTATTCAGTTACGTGCCATGCTACGTGCGAGCTGTGAAAGCCATAACTTGAGTATTTTGCTGCCGATGATCTCTGGTGCACAGGAGTTGGATGACGCGCTACAGTTGATTGAACAAGCGTATGATGAAGTGCATGAGCTTGATAACCGAGTGCGTATGCCTCGCGTTGGTATCATGATTGAAGTGCCATCCATGCTGTACATACTGCCGCTGATTGCGCATAAGGTCGACTTTGTTTCAGTCGGTACCAACGACTTAACCCAATATTTATTAGCGGTTGATCGGAACAATTCACGAGTATCCGATGTCTATGAATCAATGCACCCTGCGGTGATCATGGCATTAAAACAAATTCATGATACTTGTAAGCAATATCAATTACCTGTTTGTATTTGTGGCGAGTTAGCCGGTGACCCGATGGGCGCGCTGCTATTGATTGGATTGGGGTATGAGACGTTAAGTATGAATACCTCGAATGTCGCAAGAACCAAATATTTGATTCGTCAATCGAACTTGGCTGAATTACAGGATTTGGCAAATAAGGCACTTTCAAAACCGTATGGTAGTGACATCTATAGTATGATGCTGAACTATTTCGAAGAGCGTGAATTTACAGGCTTCATTCGAGCAGGTAAAAAATAGGATTTAACGTGTCATATGAACTGATAGGCTTGTTAGCGGGCCTTGGTGCTATTGTTGGTGTTTTAGCAGGCTTGCTAGGCATTGGTGGTGGTTTGCTGGTTGTTCCTGCCTTACTGTTTTTGCTTCCTAAAGCGGGTATCCCCCAAGAGTTTGCGATGCAAATGGCATTGGCTACTTCGCTATCAACCATCATCGTTACGTCGGGATCGTCTGCGATTAACCATCTAAAGTTGGGTAACGTAGAGATGTTTGTCGTTAAATGGTTGATGCCAGGTGTGGTGATAGGTGGCTTCCTCGGCTCTTTCGTGGCCGATGTAATTCCAGCTCAATACTTACCAAAAGTCTTTGGTGTGATTGTTTTGGTGTTGGCGTTGCAAATGCTATTGTCGATTCGCTCCAAGAGCCAAAAATCGATGCCGGGTTCAGCTAAAACCGTGTTGTGTGGCGGCGGGATTGGTTTGGTATCAAGCTTAGCGGGCATTGGCGGTGGGTCTTTATCGGTACCTTTCCTTAACCATCACGGTGTGGAAATGCGTAAAGCCGTCGGCTCATCTTCGGTATGCGGTTGTGTTATCGCGATTTCGGGAATGCTAGGTTTCATTTGGCATGGATCTTCTGTCGATGATCTTCCTGCGTATAGCTTGGGTTATGTTTATCTACCGGCTTTGATCGCGATATCTTGTACCTCAGTTTTGACCACTCGAGTGGGTGCGAAACTGGCCACTCAATTGCCAACCCCTGTGCTGAAGAAATTCTTTGCGGTATTTTTAATGTTTATAGCAGCCACAATGCTGCTGTAGTGTCTTTTCTGTTAGTCATTGAGCTAACCGTTAATCAATTTAGATAGAGAGCCAAGTATGTCTCAGGGTTTTATCGAATTCCCAAATATCGATCCTGTTCTTATTGAACTAGGACCAATCTCAGTTCGTTGGTACGGCCTAATGTACCTTGTCGGTTTTATGTTTGCTCTTTGGTTAGCAAATCGCCGAGCTGATCAACCGGGTAGTGGTTGGACTCGAGAGCAAGTATCAGACTTACTGTTTGCTGGCTTTCTAGGTGTGGTGTTGGGTGGTCGTATTGGCTACGTACTTTTCTACAACTTTGACCTTTTCCTAGCAGACCCACTGTACCTATTTAAGGTATGGACTGGCGGTATGTCTTTCCACGGTGGCTTGCTGGGTGTTATCACCGCAATGTTCTGGTATGCGAAAAAGAATGGTCGCACCTTCTTTGGCGTGGCAGACATGATTGCACCATTGGTGCCATTTGGTTTAGGCATGGGACGCTTAGGTAACTTCATGAACAGCGAGCTTTGGGGCCGTGTGACTGATGTGCCATGGGCGATTGTGTTCCCTAACGGTGGTCCACTTCCTCGTCACCCATCTCAACTTTACGAGATGGCGCTTGAAGGTATCGTGCTGTTCTTCATCTTGAACTGGTTTATCAAAAAGCCGCGTCCTCTTGGTTCTGTATCAGGGTTATTCCTAGCTGGATATGGTACATTCCGCTTCTTAGTAGAATACGTACGTGAACCTGATGCTCACCTAGGTTTGTTCGGTGGATTTATCTCTATGGGACAAATTTTGTCACTGCCAATGGTTATCATCGGTGTGCTGATGATGGTGTGGGCATACAAGCGTGGTCACTACAAAGACGAATTACCACAACAAACGAAGTAAGGAATTGGTGTGAAACAGTATTTAGATCTCTGTCAGCGTATCGTTGATGACGGTACTTGGATTGAAAATGAACGCACGGGCAAGCGTTGCCTAACCGTGATCAATGCTGACCTTGAATATGATGTTGGTAATAACCAATTCCCACTGGTAACAACGCGTAAGAGTTTTTGGAAAGCCGCAGTTGCTGAGCTGCTTGGCTATATCCGTGGTTACGACAATGCTGAAGATTTTCGTAAGCTAGGGACTAAAACTTGGGATGCGAATTCTAACCTGAATGAAGCATGGCTGAATAACCCTTACCGCAAGGGTGAAGATGACATGGGCCGTGTTTATGGCGTTCAAGGACGTGCATGGGCAAAACCTGACGGCGGTCATATCGACCAACTGAAGAAGATTGTTGATGATCTAACTAACGGTATTGATGACCGCGGCGAGATCTTAAACTTCTACAACCCAGGTGAGTTCCACATGGGATGTTTGCGTCCGTGTATGTACAGCCATCACTTCTCACTACTTGGTGATACTCTGTACCTAAACAGCACTCAGCGCTCTTGCGATGTACCCCTAGGCCTGAACTTCAACATGGTTCAAGTGTATGTCTTCCTAGCTATCATGGCGCAAATCACGGGCAAGAAAGCTGGCGTGGCTTACCATAAGCTAGTAAATGCTCATATTTACGAAGATCAACTTGCACCTATGCGTGATATCCAGTTAAAGCGTGAGCCGTTAGCTGGCCCAACATTCCATATCAATCCTCAGATTAAGTCTCTAGAAGATTTGGAAACATGGGTAACGATGGATGACTTCTGGGTTGAAGGTTACGAATGCCACGAAGCGATTAAGTACCCATTCTCGGTTTAATCTCACTCGCTTTGTTTGATTGAAAGGCTGCCCTCTGTGCAGCCTTTTTTGTATCTAAGTTACAGTGACGAGTAATCGAGATTCGAAGAGCAGAGAAATCATATGCTGTGTGATGCTTTATGTTACTCGTATACTCTCAACGCGCATTGGCTCTTTCTCTTCGATACTCGCTTACACGAATCCCGTATCTGCTCTTAAAAAGAAAAAGCCCGCAACCTAGGAGGTAGCGGGCTTTGCTATAAGCGATGTTTATTTTGCTATTAAGCGGTAAGAGCTAACACGCTACCAGGCAGTACAAGGAATACCGCAACAAGGTAACCAGCCACTACAGATTTGTTCTTCACAGCCATGTCAGAAATAATATCAGCGGCTTTTACTGGTAGTTCACGTAGGAACGGAATACCAAAGATGAATACCGTTGCCATGATGTTGAACACCAAGTGTACTAGAGCAATCTGCAGTGCAAATACTGCGAACTCACCAGATACTGCTGTCGCTGCTAATAGAGCGGTAATACACGTACCGATGTTTGCACCCAGAGTGAATGGGTAAACGTCACGTACTTTAAGAACACCTGAACCTACTAGTGGAACCATCAAGCTTGTTGTCGTTGAAGAAGACTGAACAAGGATAGTAACGATAGAGCCAGAAGCGATACCGTGGATAGGACCACGACCAATTGCATTCTTTAGAATCTCACGAGCACGACCCACCATCAGGCTCTTCATTAGCTTACCCATTACCGTGATAGCTACGAAGATAGTCGCGATACCTAGAACGATAAGCATGATACCGCCAACAGTATCGCCAAATGTCGATAGTGGCTCTTTAATCGCACTGACTACTGGTTTAGTGATTGGCTTGATGAAGTTAAGACCACCCATGCTCATATCACCTGTTGCTAGCATCGGTGATACTAACCAGTGAGAAATTTTCTCTAGAATTCCAAACGCCATCTCTAGTGGTAGGAAGATAGCAACGGCTAATAGGTTAAAGAAGTCGTGGATTGTCGCACTTGCGAATGCACGTTTGAACTCTTCTTTACAACGAACGTGACCAAGGCTAACTAGCGTATTGGTTACCGTAGTACCAATGTTAGCACCCATGATCATAGGAATTGCTAGCTCAACAGGTAAACCACCTGCCACAAGGCCAACGATAATTGAAGTAACTGTACTTGATGATTGAATAAGCGCTGTTGCTACTAAACCAATCATTAAGCCTGCAACTGGGTGTGAAGCAAATTCGAAAAGAACCTTTGCTTGCTCGCCTGTTGCCCATTTGAAGCCTGTACCAACCATTGAAACTGAAAGTAATAGTAGGTAAAGCATGAATGCCAAGTTAGCCCAGCGTAGCCAACGAGTAGTGCTCGAGATAGGCGCTGCTGCAGTAGTAGCTTGGTTCATAATGTTTTCTCCATTGGACCGTTTAAGTCTGTGTTTGGTCTGTTTGTTTAATCTGAGCGTGATGTTAGAGGGGAAATATTTCAGTAATATTACATTTTGGTTTAGGTGCGACTTTTTTGTGATGATTTACTCTTTAAATATTCCAATTGCTAATGTGTTTGTTTTAAGTTGTTGTTTTAAATTGTTTTTTAATGGAAATTCTATAGGTGATATAGATCTTAAAAGTTAGAAAAAAATTGAAAATAATCGATGAAATATTACATTATGAAATCAGACACTTCGAAAAAATAAGTGGTAAATCTATGTTTGGTTAGGTTTTTCCGAGTTTGTTGAGTGGCGGTGTCATATTTGATATAAAAGGGTATCTACTCTTTTATTACGGCACATCTATGTCGCATCTCAACTACAACCATCTGTATTACTTCTGGATGGTTTGCAAGCAAGGCTCTGTTACTAAAGCTGCAGAAGCCCTATTCCTAACACCACAAACGGTAACGGGGCAGATAAAAGCCTTAGAAGAACGCATGGATGGCAAGTTGACCAAGCGTAATGGCCGAAGTGTTGAGCCTACAGAGCTTGGGCAACTGGTCTTTAAATATGCCGATCGTATGTTTGGCCTGAGTTACGAGATGCTGGACATCGTGAATTACAGCCAGCACTCCAATATTCTGTTTGATGTTGGCGTCGCGGATGCGCTCTCTAAAAGACTCGTCAGTAAGATACTGATGTCGACCATCCCTCCAGATAACAGCATTCACTTGCGCTGTTTTGAATCGACCCATGAAATGCTACTTGAGCAACTCTCTCAACATAAGCTCGATATGATTTTGTCTGACTGTCCGGTGGACTCTAGTCAAAGCCCTGGCCTGTTCAGTAAAAAGCTGGGTGAGAGTGGAATGAGCTTTTTTAGTTCAGGTCAGGTTGAAGGGGTTAATTTCCCTGCTGTATTGGAGCAAAGAAAGCTTTTGATCCCTGGCAGCCGAACCTCAATGGGTCGTAAAGTGCTGCAATGGTTTGATAGACAAGGGCTTAAGCCAGATATTTTAGGTGAGTTTGATGATGCCGCATTGATGAAGGCTTTTGCTCGTTACCATCATGACGCAATATTTTTAGCACCGACGCTTTATATGTCTGAAGTGGAAGACGACACATCACTGCAACTATTAGGCGGTATTGAAGAGTTAAAAGAGGAGTACTACGTCATATTTGCTGAGAGGATGATCCAACATCCAGCAGTTAAAAACGTATGTGACGCAGATTTTAGCAAATTGTTCGAGTGAGATAGTTTGTTAATGAATTGATATCGATTATCATAACTCCGCAATATGCCGGAAATACTGATAGCCCGTAGTTGGCGAAAAGGTTGTAGGGAGCCAAACTATGAACTTAAAAGATATGGAGAAGAACTCAGCACAAGCTGTGATTCTACTCAAAGCCATGGCCAACGAGCGTCGCTTACAGATCTTATGCCTATTACATGGTACTGAACTGTCGGTTGGGGAGTTGTGCGGCAAGTTGGAACTGAGTCAGTCTGCTTTATCTCAACATCTTGCTTGGTTGAGAAGAGATGGTTTGGTCGAAACTCGCAAAGAAGCTCAAACTGTGTATTACACATTGAGTAGTGAAGAAGTAAAAGCGATGATTAACCTACTGCATGGTATTTACTGCAAGTAGCTTATTGCTGGTGGGAGGGGGATTTCTTATCAGCGATAGAATGACACAAGGAAGTGTTAGCATTTCACATTGAACGTTAGTGTTTACCTATCTATCTACGTACCAATTTGCTTCTCTATTTATTTTTCTGATTGTTTGTTTTATCTATCTGCTTAAATTGTTTATCGGTCAGAAAAACGGCTGTTAGCACGTAAAATAAAAGCGTTACTCAAAATTTAGATATAAAAAAACCGGCCTAGGCCGGTTTTTTTCGTTTTGCGTTGTAATCAAATTTCTATTAAAGAGCTTTGATTGCAGCAGCGAAACGAGACTTATGACGTGCAGCTTTATTCTTATGAATAAGGCCTTTAGTCGCCATACGGTCAAGAAGTGGTGTAACTTCTACAAGAGCAGCAGTTGCAGCTTCTTTATCACCAGCTGCGATAGCTGCGATAGTCTTTTTCATGTAAGTGCGCATCATAGAACGACGGCTAGCATTGTGCTGGCGACGTTTCTCAGCTTGGATAGCGCGCTTCTTAGCAGATTTACTGTTTGCCAAGGGTCTAACTCCCAAAAACTTAGTTCGGTGACAATTTAAGGGCGAGGACTATCCCTCATTAGCGCTTAATTGTCAAATGATTTGTGCAAAAACCAATCGTAGCCAAACAAACTTTGGTATGGAAAGGTCATCGCGGTTAAGATGGCGGGGATTCTAACAGCATTTTTAGACCAATGCTAATAAATATGCTTCTTAGGACAGGATAGTATTTATCCTCGCTTGAAAGTAATCAACCAGTGTCAGAGGTTTCTGTGAGTAAACGACTATTAAAGTCAGGCCTGATTGTCAGCGCAATGACTTTTGTTTCCCGTGTATTGGGGCTAGTACGTGATGTAGTAGTAGCAAATTTGATGGGGGCAGGAGCGAGTGCCGACGTATTTTTCTTCGCTAATAAAATTCCTAATTTCTTACGTCGACTTTTTGCAGAAGGTGCGTTTTCTCAAGCGTTTGTTCCTGTATTAACGGAATATCACGCCGCAGGTGATAAAGATAAGACACGAGATTTAATTGCTAAGGTGTCGGGGACGCTCGGGGTTTTAGTTTCTATTGTCACCGTCATCGGGGTATTGGGCTCTGGCGTGATCACCGCGATGTTTGGTGCGGGTTGGTTTATCGACTGGCTAAATGATGGCCCATCAGCACCCAAATTTGAGCTAGCGAGCTTTATGCTCAAGATTACCTTTCCTTATTTATGGTTTATCACCTTCGTCGCTTTATCTGGTGCCATTCTTAATACATTAGGTAAATTTGCGGTCTCTTCTTTTACTCCTGTGTTCTTGAACGTGATGATCATAGGCGCTGCATGGTTTATCTCACCTAATTTAGAACAACCAGAAATTGGTTTGGCTATTGGTGTGTTTCTTGGTGGCTTAGTCCAATTCCTTTTCCAAATGCCTTTCTTGATCAAAGCGGGTGTGTTGGTTAAGCCGAAGTGGGGATGGAGAGACCCGGGTGTGGTTAAGATCCGCACATTAATGATCCCTGCTCTGTTCGGTGTATCGGTCAGCCAAATCAACTTATTGTTTGATACCTTTATTGCCAGCTTCCTCGCAACAGGCTCTATCAGTTGGTTGTACTACTCAGACCGACTGCTTGAATTTCCTCTCGGTTTATTCGGTATCGCGATTGCGACTGTGATTCTTCCTGCTTTGTCTCGTAAACACGTAGATGCTCAAGGGGAAGGGTTCGCGCATACCATGGATTGGGGCGTGCGCATGGTGTTGCTGCTTGGTATTCCTGCGATGTTAGGTCTTATCGTTTTAGCTAAACCCATGTTGATGGTGCTATTTATGCGTGGTGAGTTCTCTCCACACGATGTACAGCAAGCATCGATGTCATTGGTAGCTTACGCATCAGGCTTGCTTAATTTCATGCTGATTAAAGTTTTAGCTCCGGGCTATTACTCTCGCCAAGATACCAAAACACCGGTTAAGTACGGCATTATCGCTATGGTGACCAATATGGTGTTTAACGCGATCTTTGCTTATTTTTATGGCTATGTGGGTTTGGCGATTGCGACGGCACTGTCTGCCTTTGTGAATATGGCCTTGTTATATCGAGGATTGCACCTTGCGGGTGTGTATCAATTAACTAAGACAACCTTGTTGTTCAGTGCCAAATTAATTATCTCAGGTGTGGTGATGGTAGCGGCTATTTTATGGCAGCTGGATAATATGCAACATTGGCTTGAATGGAGCTTTAGCCAGAGAGCGCTGACATTAACTGGCTTGATTGGACTTGGTGGCTTTGTTTATATTGTTTCGTTACTGATTTTAGGTATCCGAGTAAAACATTTAAAAGCAGCGACAGATTAATACTGATTAGTATATAATCCGTCGGTTTCACACAATAAATGATGCAAATAACAGGTTTTAGCTGATCATAATGGAACTGATCCGAGGTATACACAATATTAAAGCGCAGCATCATGGCTGTGTATTAACCATAGGTAACTTCGATGGTGTTCATTTAGGACATCAAGAGGTTTTGAGTCAGGTTTCTAAACAAGCTGCAGCATTAGGGCTACCTTCTGTTGTTATGACGTTTGAACCGCAGCCTATGGAGCTGTTTGCCCGAGATAGAGCGCCAGCACGTTTAACTCGTTTACGAGACAAATACGTGCAACTGAGTAAGCTAGATATCAGTCGCTTATTGTGTGTTAATTTTAATCAGTATTTTGCAAGTTTATCCGCGGAAGCATTCATTAAGGATCTTTTGGTTGATAAGCTTGGTGTGAAGTTCTTGGTGGTTGGTGACGATTTTTGCTTTGGTAAAGGTCGTACCGGTAATTTCGCTATGCTCAAAGAGGCGGGCGAGAAGTACGGTTTTGAGGTGGTCAGCACCCAAAGCTATTGCTTAAACCAATTACGAGTAAGCAGTACTGAGATACGAAATGCATTAGCGGTCGATGACTTGGCTGCAAGTGCTACCATGTTAGGACGTGATTACAGTATTAGTGGTCGAGTGTCCCATGGTCGAAAACTAGGGAGAACTATCGGTTTCCCTACCGCTAATATTCCATTAAAGCGTTGTGTTTCTCCTGTATCGGGAGTGTATGTTGTTGAAGCTTTGGATATCGACGGTGTTCCTGTCGGTGGCGTTGCTAATATTGGACAACGACCAACAGTTAATGGGGTAAGGCAGCAATTGGAAGTGCATTTTTTTGACTTTAAAGCCAATTTATATGGTAAACAGTTAGAAGTACGACTTTTGCACAAACTGCGCGACGAGATAAAATTTGAATCGTTCGACGCACTAAAGAATCAAATAGAATTGGATGCTGAAGCCGCAAGGGTGTGGCTGCTTCAGCTAAAGAATTAATCGGATGATTCCACCGATTAACATAATGTCTAACTTCGCCCAATATAACGGAATTAAGAATCGATGAGTGATTATAAAGATACCCTGAACTTACCAGAAACAGGGTTCCCAATGCGCGGCAATCTGGCAAATCGTGAGCCAGAAATGCTGAAGCGTTGGTACAAAGAAGATCTTTACGGCGAAATCCGTAAGGCAAAGAAAGGTAAAAAATCTTTCGTACTGCATGATGGCCCTCCATACGCGAACGGCGATATTCACATTGGCCACGCGCTGAATAAGATTCTTAAAGACATTATTATCAAATCTAAGACCCTTTCTGGTTTTGATGCACCGTACATCCCTGGTTGGGACTGTCACGGTCTTCCAATCGAGCTAATGGTTGAGAAGAAGAAAGGTAAGCCTGGTCAGAAGATTTCGGCGGCTGAATTCCGCGAAGAGTGTCGAAAGTACGCTGCGGGTCAAGTTGAAGGTCAGAAAGAGAGCTTCAAACGTCTTGGCATCATGGGCGAGTGGGACAAACCTTATCGCACTATGGATTTTGGCACAGAAGCGAACATCATTCGTTCTCTTGGCAAAATCGCAGACAAAGGTCACCTTCTTAAAGGTTTCAAACCCGTTCACTGGTGTACTGATTGTGGTTCTGCTCTGGCTGAAGCTGAAGTTGAATACAAAGATAAAGTTTCTCCATCTATCGATGTGAAATTTACAGCAGCTGACGAAGCGGCGCTTCTAGAGAAATTTACTCTAGCTGAAGGTCATGCGGGTCAAGGCGAAATTTCTATCGTTATCTGGACAACAACACCATGGACTCTGCCTGCTAACCGCGCAGTATGTCTACGTGATGATCTTGAATACGTGCTTATCCAAGTTGAAGCGAATGGCGACCAGCCTGCTCAACGTATCGTTGTTGCTTCTGAACTAGCAAAAGACGTAATGGATCGTGCAGGTATCGAGCACTTCCACAACCTTGGTTTTGCTACAGGTGCTGATCTTGAGCTTTCTCAGTTCAACCACCCGTTCTACGACTTTACTGTTCCTGCAGTTCTTGGCGATCACGTAACAACAGATTCAGGTACTGGTGTGGTTCACACTGCGCCTGGTCACGGTCAAGAAGATTTCGTGGTTGGTAAAAAGTACAACCTAGAAATCGCTAACCCAGTTGGTTCTAACGGCGTTTACCTGCCAGATACAGAGCTATTTGCTGGTCAGCACGTATTCAAAGCGAACGACTCTGTTTTAGAAGTTCTAAAAGAGAAAGGTGCACTTCTGCATCACCACGCTTACGAGCACAGCTACCCACACTGTTGGAGACACAAAACTCCAATCATCTTCCGCGCAACACCACAATGGTTCATCTCTATGGATCAAGCTGGCCTACGTGCTAAAGCACTAGAGTCAATCAAGAGTGTTGAGTGGTTGCCTGAATGGGGTCAAAGCCGTATCGAAGGCATGGTTGAAGGTCGTCCTGAGTGGTGTATCTCTCGTCAACGTACTTGGGGTGTGCCAATTGCTTTGTTTGTTCATAAAGAAACAGCAGAACTTCACCCAGAAAGCCCAGCGCTTATTGAAAAAGTTGCGAAGCTAGTTGAAGAGAAAGGCATTCAAGCTTGGTGGGATGTAGACGCTGCTGAAATTATGGGCGCAGAAGACGCTGATAAGTACGAAAAAGTAATGGATACGCTAGACGTATGGTTCGACTCAGGTGTTACGCACTTCTCTGTTGTTGATTCTCGTGAAGAGTACAACTTCCCGAACGAAGAGCGCACTCACAGTGCTGATCTTTACCTTGAAGGTTCAGACCAACACCGTGGCTGGTTCCAGTCTTCTCTAATTTCATCTATCGCGATGAAAGACGAAGCACCGTACAAGCAAGTACTAACGCACGGTTTCGTAGTGGATGGTAACGGCCGTAAGATGTCTAAATCTATCGGTAACGTTGTTGCTCCTAAAGACGTAACCAACAAGCTAGGTGCAGATATCCTGCGTCTATGGGTTGCTTCTACAGACTACACGGGTGAAGTTGCGGTTTCTGATGAAATCCTGAAGCGTTCAGCGGATGCTTACCGTCGTATTCGTAACACGGCTCGTTTCTTCCTAGCGAACTTGAACGGTTTCAACCCTGAAACTGACCTAGTTCCTGCTGAAGAGATGGTTGCACTTGATCGCTGGGCTGTTGGCCGTGCTCAAGCTGCACAAGAAGAGATCGTTAAAGCATACGGCGAGTACAACACTCACGGTGTAACTCAGCGTCTAATGCAGTTCTGTTCTATCGAAATGGGTTCTTTCTACCTAGACGTAATTAAAGACCGTCAGTACACAGCGAAGCAGGGCAGTCATGCTCAACGTAGCTGTCAGACTGCGCTTTACTACATCGTAGAAGCTCTAGTTCGTTGGATGGCACCTATCATGTCGTTCACTGCAGATGAAATCTGGAACGAGATGCCAAGCTCTTTACCAACTGGAGAGCAGCGCGACACGTTCGTATTCACAGGTGAGTGGTTCGAAGGTCTATTTGGTCTTGCAGAAGGCGAAGAGCTAAGCAACGAATTCTGGACTGAAATCCAGTCTGTTCGTGGCGCAGTGAACAAGCTTCTTGAAGACGCTCGTAAAGAGAAAACAATCGGTGGTGCATTGCAAGCTGAAGTTACTCTATACGCTGACGACGCACTAGCGGCTAAGATCAACAAGCTAGAAGATGAGCTACGTTTCGTACTTATCACTTCTGCTGCGGTTGTTAAGCCACTGAGCGAGAAGTCTGATGCGGCTCAAGCGACAGACGTTGAAGGTCTATTCGTTGAAGTAGCGGCGACTGAAGCTGAGAAGTGTGACCGTTGCTGGCACCACACTCCAGATGTAGGCACTATCGAAGGTCACGAGAAAGTTTGTGGTCGTTGTGTGTCGAACATTGACGGTGAAGGCGAAGTGCGTAAATTCGCATAACTGCTCAGAGAAAGACTGAACTTTTTGTAAAAATCATAGCCCCAGTATCAACTGGGGTTATTTTTAGTTATAGGAAATGTGTTTAACCAAGTTGGTAATCAAGGTCACTTAAAGTGACTAACAATGAATACCAACTTCGTAAATACTAGGAATAGAAATGAGTGAAGTTTCGTTAAAACAATCTGGTGTGCGTTGGTTATGGTTGGCTCTATTAGTCTTCCTTGCAGATATCGGCATTAAACTTTTTGTCATGGACAATATGGGTTATGGTTGGGCAAACCGTATTGAGGTGTTGCCGTTTTTTAACTTTTTGTACGTTCATAACTACGGCGCCGCATTCAGCTTCTTGAGTGATCAAAGTGGTTGGCAGCGTTGGTTATTTACGGGTATCGCATTTGCGGTAACAGGTATGCTGACGTACTGGATGAGCAAACTACCAGCAGCAGAGAAGTGGAATAACATTGCTTATGCGATCATCATTGGTGGTGCAGTAGGTAATGTGTTTGACCGAGTCGTACATGGCTTTGTTGTCGATTACTTAGACTTCTACTGGGGCACTTACCACTGGCCTGCATTTAACTTAGCGGATATGGGAATCTGTATCGGTGCTGCGATGATCATCTTAGATGGTTTCCGTAAGAAAGACGAAAGCAAATAGCTTGCCTCAAAGTCAGTCTATGACTCACAGAATAGAATAGCCCTAAGCGCTGTCGGTTGATTCCGACGGCGCTTTTTTTTATGCTGCAATTAATATCAATCGTAGTAAATAACTACTCTCCCTAGTTTGCTAAAAGCCTCGATAACTTCGTTAGAATTTTTGATTGTAGAATAACTACTTATCGAAAAATTCTGCCTTGTTCTCAAGCCTTTTCCCTGAACTATGTCTGAGTACTTACTTACTGTGATTGATATGATATGAGAGCGAAGCAAATTGCGTTCTCAAATAATAAAGAAATCTAAGGAAAGTAACGTGGCAGCAATTAAAAATGATTCAGCAGTAACTCTACATTTTACGATTAAAATGAAGGATGGTTCAGTTGCCGATAGTACGGAAAATATGGGCAAGCCAGCGAAGTTCGTCATGGGCGATGGCAGCCTAAGTGAGAACTTTGAAGCGTGCTTACTTGGACTTGAAGCCGGCACTGAAAAGTCTATCGAACTGAGAGCGGAAGACGCGTTTGGTATGCCAAACCCAGATCATATTCACTATATGGATCGTGCTAAGTTTGTTGGCGACTCTGAAGTTGAAGTGGGCACTATCATGGCATTCTCAGGTCCTGACGGTATGGAAATTCCAGGTATTATTACTGAGATCGCAGGTGATTCAGTGACGGTTGATTTTAATCACCCACTCGCTGGCCAAGACGTTACCTTTGACGTCAATATCTTAACGGTAGAATAACACTCTTAACGGTAGAATAGCTGTCTTCACGCTAGAACAAGATAGCCTTACAGCTGTGACACACAACCCAGAGCTTCACTGTCTAGGCGCTTCACTGTAGAATGCGAACCTCGCTGACGGCGAACTCTATAGAAGCAACCTTAGTACCGCGGTAAATGATGAGCAATGAAATGAAAATAATGTTAGCTAACCCTCGTGGCTTTTGTGCCGGTGTCGATCGTGCGATCAGCATCGTAGAGCGCGCACTCGAAATGTATCAGCCACCGATCTATGTTCGCCATGAAGTGGTACACAACCGCTTTGTTGTTGAGGGGCTCAAGCAGCGTGGTGCTATTTTTGTCGAAGAACTGAGTGAAGTGCCAGACGACAACATCGTGATCTTCTCGGCTCACGGTGTTTCTCAAGCGGTTCGTAAAGAAGCGAAAGAGCGTGAGTTAACGGTATTTGATGCGACATGTCCCTTGGTGACTAAAGTTCATATGGAGGTTGCTCGTGCGAGCCGCAAACATATGGAAGTAGTACTGATTGGTCACGCGGGCCACCCTGAGGTTGAAGGCACTATGGGTCAATATGCGAGCCAAACTGGTGGTATGTACTTGGTTGAGAAGCCAGAGGATGTACAGAACCTAGTGGTAAATGATCCAAGTAACTTGCATTACGTTAGCCAAACGACGCTATCAGTAGATGAAACAGCTGATGTAATTGAAGAGCTACGTCGAGTGTTCCCTGAGATTCAAGGCCCACGTAAAGACGACATCTGTTACGCGACTCAAAACCGTCAAGACGCAGTGCGTGAGATGGCGAATGACGTTGATGTGGTAATTGTTGTTGGTTCTAAGAACTCATCTAACTCAACACGTTTGAAAGAGCTGGCTGAGAAACTAGGCACGCCAGGTTACCTAACTGATTGCCCTGAAGACATTCAAACTGAATGGGTTGAAGGGAAAAAGAAAATTGGTGTGACAGCGGGTGCTTCAGCGCCTGAAGAGCTAGTAAACCAAATCTTAGATCGTATTCGTGAATTGGGTGCGACTGACGTTGAAGAGATTCAAGGTCGTGAAGAGAACATGTTCTTTGAAGTACCAAAAGAGCTGCAGATTAAGCAAGTCGACTAATCTCTATTGATTGGTGACAAGATCGATTCGTGATACTAGCGATTCGTAAACACTATTGATTTGTAAACAGCAGGAAGCCAACGTTGATACGTTGGCTTTTTTGATCGTGCTTTGGAACAAGTCGTCTAACTTCTAACTCGTTACTGGAGACCGAGTTGCTCTTTTAAAGTCTTTAAGTAACGACGGCTAACAGGGACTTCAAAGCCGGTCAGTGTAATGATCTCCGCTAATCCATTCTCTAATAGTTTGATCTCTTGGATCGATTTTATGTTGATCAAATATTGGCGATGACAGCGAATCAAATCGGTTTTTTCTTCCAAGATCTTTAGCGTTAACTGTGAAGTCGCGGTTTGCGATGAGCTACGAACATGCACACCACTGATATCGGAATAGGCGCACTCGACCGTTTGGCTTGCCATGATCACAATGCGGTTATGACCGATACACGGGATTTGCTCTAAGTGACAGGGAGCAATCGCTGAGATGTTCTGTTCTGGTGCTTTCTGGTTTTGCTTGATGACCTTATTCAGGCGACAAACGCTCTTGTTTAATCGACAAGGTTCGACTGGCTTAAGTAGGTAATCAAAAGCGTTATCTTCAAAGGCTTGAATCGCATATTGGTCGTAGGCGGTAACGAATACCACGTAAGGCATGGTGTCTGGGTCAAGCATGCTTAACAGTTCAATCCCGGTAACCTGCGGCATTTGGATATCCAAATACACGACATCAGGCTTGAGTAGGTTGATCTGTTTCAGTCCTTCGATCGCGTTACTCGCTTGGCCGATGATTTCTACTTCTCCGGTTTCGGTCAGCAGCTCAATCAGCTCTTCGCGAGCAAAAAGCTCATCATCGACAACTAATGCCTTTAACATCCTACAATCTTCATCTTGGTTCTATCCCTGCTTGATTCACGCTTATCTTTTAAATGTCTACTTCTATTTATTTCAACTCGGAGCGATTTGTCTCCGAAAATACCATTATTTGAGTATAGGTATGATAAAGCTCATTCGAGTAAATTGCTGTGGTTGAGATTCTATTTTTAGTGCTGAATCTTGTCCAAAGAAATTAGTGAGTCGTTTATCAACAATTTCCATCCCTAATCCTACATGATCTTGAGATGGCTTCTGATAATTACCTGCATTGTCTTCAACGGTTAACTTGAATCCACCCTCGAAAGCCTCGCTATAGATCTTCACTGTGCCACCTTCTAGCATGTTCGAAATGCCATGCTTGATGGCGTTCTCAACCAATGGTTGCAGGGTAAAGCTTGGTAGTTGTGACTCGTATAACTGCGGGTCGATATCCCATTCCACTTCTAGTCGATCGGTAAAGCGTGCTTTCTCTATGGTCAGGTAAGCGTTGACGTGTGCCAGTTCGTCTTTGAGCTTCACGGTGTTGATGTTCTGCTTTAGGTTGCTTCTAAAGAAGTGAGACAGGTGCTGAATCAACTCTCGAGCTTTATCTGGGTCACGACGTGTTACTGCGCTAATGGTGTTAAGCGCATTAAACAAGAAGTGCGGATTCACTTGAGCGTGCAGCAGTTTGATTTCTGCTTGTGTCAGTAGCGTTTGCTGTTGCTGATAGTTGCTAAAGAGGATCTGGCTCGACAATAGCTGAGCGATACCTTCCCCCATCGACATGTTGATGGTCGAGAATAGTTTCAGCTTTGGCTCATAGAGCTTGATGGTACCGACTACTTCATTACCCGCGCGCAATGGAATAATTAGCGCAGAGCCCAATTTACAATCCTGCGATAGGGAGCATTGGTATGGGTTCTCTTTGCCATCAAGATAGATGATGTCGTTCTGTTCCATCGAAGTGAGGGTACTTTGCGATGAAATCGGGGTATTCGGAATATGGTGTTCATCACCAATGCCGACGAACGCGAGGATTTTTTCTCGGTCGGTAATCGCTACCGCCCCAACATTGGTCTCTTCATAAACGATACGTACGATTTTTTGTGCGTTATCAGAATTGAAGCCGCCATGTAGGATACCTACTGAACGCTCGGCGATGGTTAATGCGCGGCGTGAGAAGGTAGCCGAGTACTTTTCGAAGATGGTTTTTCTGTCTTGGATGATACTCATGAACAACGCAGCACCGACCGAGTTAGCGATGATCATTGGCGCAGCAATGTCGGAAACCAGAGCATAGGACTGCTCAAATGGTTTTGCGACCGCCAGTAGAATCAGCATTTGAATGATCTCTGCAAACAGGGTTACCGAGAAAACCACTAACGGATTAAACAGTTGGCTGGCTTTGTTCTTTCTGACTAAGTAAACGTGCAATAGGCCGCCAATCAAGCCTTCTGCTGTGGTGGAAATAGCACAAGCCAAGTCTGTGAAGCCGCCTAATGAGTAACGGTGAATTCCACCAGTAAAGCCGACGGCAAAGCCAACGACAGGGCCGCCAAACAGACCTCCCATTACCGCACCCATCGCACGCGTGTTGGCGATGGCATCATTGATCTGCAGTCCGAAATAGGTACCCATAATGCAGAACAGGGAAAACAGAGCGTAGCAGCTGATCTTATGGCTTAAGCGAGATGAGATGCTCAACAAAGGGAGAATCAGTGGGGTTTTACTCAGCATGTAAGCAATCACTAAGTAGACGCAGGTTTGTTGCAGCAGAGAGAGAATGAGTTCCATATTTTCACCTATTGAGACGCTTGTTAAGTGTAAAGCTCATTGCGTGGTAACGGTAGCTTTGCTTGTGTTTTCGTTGGTTATATCGAGCGACGATTGCTTCTCAATGCTGAGATACAGTAAAGCCCATCACTGAGGACGGGCTTTAGTCTTAATATCCACGAATCACTGGGTGATTACGGGAGCAAGCGAAGTGTGTTTGGCTGCTCTTTTGTCTCTCTATGAAGACGTGTCTCTTGTTCCCAAGAGCCTTAAAGAACTAGGCTGTTTTGGTAACGCCTTTTGCTTCTTTCTCTTCTTCATCAGCTAGGTCGATATCGCCTTTGCCTTTTGAAATTTTAATAACGTAAGCCGCAACACCTAGCGCACTCACTACACCAATGATGGTTGAGATTTGCATTGGTAGACCGAAGCCCAGTTGGCTGTTGTTCAGGATGAATGTGATACACACAGACGTCATGAAGATAGCTGGAACTGTTGTTACCCAGTGCAGTTTGTTGTGGCGAAGTAGGTAAGCTGAAGCTGTCCACAGCATCATTACGGCTGTTGATTGGTTAGCAAAACCGAAGTAGCGCCAGATGATACCGAAATCAACTTGAGTCAGGATGCCACCGATAACGAACAGTGGTAACGCCATTAGTAGACGGTTACGCAGTGTTTTCTGTTCCATGTTGAAGTATTCAGCAAGGATAAGACGGCTTGAACGGAACGCTGTGTCACCAGAAGTGATAGGTAGGATAACCACGCCAAGGAAAGCAAGGATACCGCCAAATACACCCAGTAGGCCAAATGAAGCGCTGTATACCACGTTACCAGGGCCGCCGTTTGCAATCGCGTCAGATAGAGATTCAACTGAACCGAAGAATGACAGAGCAAGCGCACACCAGATTAGAGCGATGATGCCTTCACCAATCATTGCACCGTAGAATACGAATCGGCCGTTTTTCTCGTTTTCCATGCAACGCGCCATTAGTGGAGACTGAGTGGCGTGGAAGCCAGAGATAGCACCACATGCGATAGTGATGAAGAGAGCAGGCCAAAGTGGTAGGTCATTCGGGTTCATGTTGGTGAACATGTCGCTGATCTCAAAGCCCCCCATGATTTGGTGTTCGTCAGATAGACCAATCGCAGTGATTAGGCCAACAGACATAAAGATAAGCAGTGCACCGAACAGTGGGTAGAAGCGACCAATGATTTTATCGACAGGGACAATCGTTGCGATGATGTAGTAAGCAAAGATGATAACAACCATCGTAGTTGCAGACATCGCGAAATCAGTTTGGTCGTTCACTAGGTTAGTGATCATACCTGCTGGAGCAGATACGAATACCACACCAACAAGAAGCAGTAGAACAATGGCAAAGATGTTCATAAAGTGTTTTGCGCCATTGCCTAGGTAACGTCCAGTGATGGTTGGAACCGAAGCTCCGCCATTACGGATAGATAACATACCTGAGAAGTAGTCGTGTACTGCACCTGCGAAGATACAACCTAGAACGATCCAAAGCATTGCTGCTGGACCATAAAGGGCACCCATGATAGGGCCGAAGATTGGACCTACACCTGCGATGTTAAGCAGCTGAACTAGGTAAACCTTTGGTGTCGACATTGGAACGTAGTCCACGCCATCTTGCTTAGTGTGAGCAGGTGTTTGGCGTTTTTCATTGATACCGAAAATCTTCTCGATAAAGGTACCGTAAATAAAGTAGCCACCAATGAGTGCTGCGACACAGGTAAGAAACCACATCATAATTTGTTATCCCTGAATGTATTAATTAAGTCAGGGTGTATAATAAAGGAGTCGATGAGAAGAAACTTCCGCTACGAGAGTGAGTGGTCGAATAGCCAATTTAGCGGTGTTATAACTGATTTAGTGGTTTGTTCACTGTGCTGAGTGGCCGATATTTCTATCGAGAGGCCTATTAGCTCTATAGAGAGGTTGTTTGAGTTGGCTTAACGGCGACTATTGATTCTGAGTGGTCGGAATGAACCTAAAGTGGCGAACATTAGACAATAAGTGGACATCGATAGGCGTTCAGCGGAGAATCACCACAAAGGCAGCGCTTCGTCAGAAAGTGGTGAAGTAACAATATAAAGGATTGAAATGAAAAAAATAATCGTACTATTCGCCGTGGCATTTAGCCTTGCAGGATGCAGCGCCAATGTTCAAGATTTAGCAGCTGAAGGCAATTGGCAAGAGATTGGCTATCGTGATGGTATCAAAGGCCACACTCAGCGTTCGTATTCAGAGATGACTGAGCTTGGCGCAGTCGATCAAGCGAGTTACACAGAAGGTTATCACCTAGGTGTGACTGAATATTGTAATCCGAACCATGCTTATCAGATTGGTTTATCTGGTCAGGTGTATGAAGGCGTGTGTTCTGGTACGGAAGACGCTCAACGTTTCCGTATGGAATGGCAACGCGGCTGGGACGAGTTCTCAAACGACTATTAAGCCCAAGCTAGCCATAAAAAATTAAAACTAAAAAAAGACCAGTACCGCGTGTGTGCTGGTCTTTTTGTATGTCGTTGAAGTAGCTGTCTAAATGAGAAGCTACAAGCCAAATTAAGATTACTGATTATTCTCGACGGCTTTTCTCAAGAAGCCATTTTGCTTATCAAGCTGAGCCTTGGCTAACTCTAAATCTAGCCCTGTTAGAATCATCAAAATAGATAACTTCACATCGTAATCAGTCGCTTTAAGTGTCGACACCGCCAGTGCTTTATCGCACTCCGTTGCTTGGATAACGATACGAGCGGCGCGGGCAACCAACTTTTCATTGGTCGCTTTTACGTCGACCATAAGGTTTTGGTAGCTCTTACCAATGCGAATCATGCTGGCAGTGGTCAGCATATTAAGCACCAGCTTTTGTGCTGTACCTGATTTGAGTCGTGTTGAACCAGTCAATGCTTCTGGGCCAACCACCGGGCTAATTGCGATTTGAGCGATTTCAGCAATTGGAGAGTCAGGGTTACAAGATAATGCAACCGTTACTGCGCCAAGCTGATTGGCATAGTTGAGTGCACCAATCACGTAAGGTGTGCGACCGCTCGCAGCAATACCTACCACGACATCATTTTCTGAAAACTGAATCGCTTTCAGGTCTTCAATGCCGAGAGTTAGCGAGTCTTCTGCACCTTCTTTGGCTTTTAAAATCGCCTCTGGTCCGCCTGCAATTAAGCCGATAACCATTTTGTCCGAAACACCGAAAGTCGGTGGGCATTCTGAGGCGTCTAACACACCTAATCGACCACTGGTGCCTGCGCCCATATAAATCAGTCGACCACCGTTTTGAAAGACATGAGCAATTTTATCGACCGCTTTCGCGATCTGTGGCAGTTCCGCTTCAATCGCCAGCGGGACTTGCTTGTCTTGTTGGTTAATCTTTTCAACCACTTCGAGAGAGGTGAGCAGATCAATATCCATAGTGTCAGGGTTTCTCCCCTCCGAAACGAGGTGCGAGAGTGCTGATATGAGAGCGTCGTTACTCATAATGGTCCTTAAATGGTGATTCTAAAATGATGGTTCTAAAGTTGTTTAGTCAGCACGATAGAGAACGCCTAGAGAGGCCGCTCTGCTTGCGCCAGTCACTTCTGGTAAATTGCTTGGCAGTTGATGAATATGACGTTGAGCAAGCCACGCAAAAGCCATCGCTTCCATGTAATCGGCGTCCACGCCTTTACTGGTGGTTGAGTCAACCTCCCAACTTGGAAGCAGTTCAGACAGCCTCTTCATCAACAATGGATTTCGTGTACCACCGCCACACACATACAGTGCAGGCTGGTCACCCAAGCGATAAGTCTCCACTTCATTGGCTATCGTCAATGCGGTGTATTCACAAAGTGTGCGCTGAACATCTTCTGCTGCAAGATCTTTAAATTCTGTTAATTGTTGCTCTAGCCACGGTAGATTAAACAGTTCTCTACCAGTACTTTTCGGTGGTATTTGAGATAGATAAGATTCATTTAACAACTGTTCGAGAAAGGCTTGATTGAGCTGACCTTTAAGCGCAAATTGGGCATCACGGTCAAACTTATCGCCCGTGTGTTTATCAACCCAAGCGTCCATCAACATATTGCCCGGGCCAGTATCATAACCAAGTGTTGGCTGATTAGGGCGCAGCACTGAAATATTCGAGATACCACCAATATTCAACACCACAACTGAGCTGTCTTGTGGCTGGAAAATAGTATGGTGGAAGGCAGGGACTAATGGCGCACCTTGTCCGCCTAATGCCATGTCTTTACGCCTGAAATCGGCAACCGTTTGAATCTGTGTTTTAGCGGCAATGATGTTGGCATCACCCAACTGCATGGTAAATGGAGATTCGCCGCTTGGCTGGTGGAATACCGTTTGGCCATGATTACCAATCGCAGTCACAGAAGATGCAGGTGTACCTGACTTTTCGAGAAGTTGCAAAACCGCATCGCCAAACAGATGGCCAAGCTGGTGGTCGAGTTCTCCAATGGCAATTAAATCGGTTTTCTGACCAATACAGACTTCAAGCAGACGCGCTTTGAGGTCATCAGGCATCGGGAACTCATCATGAGCAAGCAATGTAATGCTATCGTCTTCAATCGAGACTAACGCAGTATCAACACCGTCCATACTCGTCCCCGACATCACACCGATATACAGTTCTTTATGATCCATTCCTAAGCTCTTACCCTGCATTCTTAAAGTCTTCCACAGATTGTTTTAAAAACATTGTAAAGCAAATTTAAAGAGAATAATCTCGGGAAGTTTATGAAATTAGGTTTAATAAGGAATAAATATGGGACCGTTGTGGGTTGATGTTGCAGGCTACGAACTGACAGCTGAAGACAGAGAAATTTTAGAGCATCCAACCGTTGGTGGTCTCATCTTATTTACTCGAAACTACCACGATAGCAAACAGTTGTCGGCGTTAACTAAAGAGATCCGCAAGGTAGCGAAACGTCCTATTTTGATTGGTGTTGACCAAGAAGGTGGTCGAGTTCAACGCTTTCGCGACGGCTTTTCAATTATCCCTGCCGCTCAAGAATTCGCGACTAAGAATAATGGTGAGCAGTTAGCAGAACAAGCTGGTTGGTTGATGGCTGCGGAATTGATTGCCCATGATATCGATCTGAGCTTTGCGCCTGTATTAGATAAAGGTCACGAGTGTAAAGCGATTGGTAGCCGAGCGTTTGGTGAAGATATTGATACCATCGTTCGCCACAGTAGTGCTTTTATTAATGGCATGAAATCGGTTGGCATGGCGACGACAGGGAAGCACTTTCCAGGACACGGCGGCGTGATTGCTGACTCACACCTTGAAACGCCTTATGATCCTAGAAACGACATCTTTGAAACTGATATGGCCATTTTCAAGGCTCAAATTGAAGCTGGAATATTAGATGCGATGATGCCTGCACATGTGGTTTTTTCTCACTATGATGATCAGCCAGCGAGTGGCTCTGAGTATTGGTTGCAGAAAGTATTGAAGCAGCAGCTTGGATTCAAAGGCTTGGTATTCTCTGATGACTTAACAATGGAAGGAGCTGCCATTATGGGGGGGCCGGCAGACAGAGCGAAAGCGGCCTTAAGTGCGGGTTGTGACATGGTGCTGATGTGTAATAAACGAGATGCACAAATAGAGGCTCTGGACAACTTAACGATTCAAGAGGTGCCTTTAGCTAACTCATTGCTTAAAAAACACAGCTTCGATTTATCGAGGCTTCACTCGGATAGTCGGTGGAAAGAGGCCTCAGAGCAAATTAAGCGAATTTTAAACGCTGGGTGATAAATAAACACTCTATAAGTTTGAAGAAGGCGATATGAGAAATATCGCCTTTTTTGTATGTATAGGGTGTGGTTTTGGCCGCTATGTATCTTCTAACGAGTTAAATAGTAAGTGTAAATTATAATTTACATCAAATGTTTTTTATTGTTTACACTTGCAATCGTTTTTGTAGCTGTTATTGTGTTTTTAAAGATTGTTAGCCCAAATGGAAATGTTGGGTGTAAAAATAAATATACAGGTTGAGTTATGCAGAAAAGTGAATTAAGCAATGTCAATATCATCGACGAACAGGTACTGATTACTCCTGAAGAGTTAAAAGCAAAACTGCCTTTGAGTGATAATGCTCGTCGTTTCATTCAAGAGTCTCGTCAAACTATCGCAAACATCATTCACAAGAAAGATCATCGCATGCTTGTAGTATGTGGCCCATGCTCTATCCATGATCTAGAAGCGGCGAAAGAATACGCAAAACGCCTCAAAGCACTTTCTGAAGAATTGAGCGACCAACTGTATATTGTAATGCGTGTTTACTTTGAAAAGCCTCGTACCACTGTTGGTTGGAAAGGCTTGATCAATGACCCACATCTAGATGGCACGTTTGATATTGAGCATGGTCTGCATGTTGGTCGTGAGCTTTTAGTTGAGTTAGCCGAGATGGAAATCCCACTAGCGACAGAAGCACTAGACCCAATCAGCCCACAATACCTAGCAGATACATTCAGCTGGGCTGCGATTGGCGCACGTACGACTGAATCTCAAACTCACCGTGAAATGGCAAGTGGCCTTTCAATGCCAATCGGCTTTAAGAATGGTACAGACGGTAACTTAGGTACTGCAATTAATGCGATGCAGGCTGCTTCTTCGAGCCACCGTTTCATGGGTATCAGCCGCGAAGGTCAAGTTGCGTTATTAACAACGCAAGGTAATCCAAATGGTCACGTAATTTTACGTGGCGGCAAGCAGACTAACTACGATTCAGTGTCAGTACATGAATGTGAGCAAGAGCTTGGTAAGTCTGGATTAGAGGCGGCATTGATGGTTGATTGTAGCCATGCAAACTCTCGTAAAGACTTCCGTCGTCAACCACTGGTGGCTGAAGATGTGATTCATCAAATTCGCGAAGGCAACAAGTCGATTATCGGCTTGATGATTGAGAGCCATATTAACGAAGGAAATCAATCCTCGGATATACCTCTCAATGAGATGAAATACGGTGTTTCTATTACCGACGCGTGTATCAATTGGGATTCAACTGAGGCACTATTGAAGCGTGCACATACGGAATTAGTCCCGTTCTTAGAGAACCGCTTGAAAGGTTAGTCAGAGTTTAAAATTTAAGTGCCTCATCTAATGGGGCATTTTAAGATCTGTTGCTAACAAATCTGCGCCAGGTGGGCTTATAGATTAGTACGGGTTTATAGATTTAGTAAGGAATAAAATGGCCGTTGAACTGAACGAATTACGCGACCAAATCGATGTTGTCGATAAACAAATGTTGGATTTACTGGCTCAACGTCTCGCTCTAGTAGAGAAAGTGGGCGAAGTAAAAAGTGAACATGGTTTACCTATTTATGTACCAGAGCGCGAAGCTGCGATGCTGGCGTCTCGTCGTCAAGAAGCCGAGAAAATAGGGGTTCCACCGCAGTTAATCGAAGATATTTTGCGTCGTACGATGCGTGAGTCTTATGCCAGTGAAAAAGATTCTGGTTTTAAGTGCCTTAACCCAGAGTTACGTTCAGTGGTTATCGTTGGTGGTAATGGTCAACTTGGTGGTCTGTTTGGCCGTATGTTCAAGCTTTCTGGTTACGAAGTGAAAATCCTTGGCAGCCAAGATTGGGATAAAGCCGATGAGATTTTAGATAATGCCGGACTTGTGGTTGTTACGGTTCCAATTCACCTAACTGAAGGTGTGATTGCGAAGCTAGGTAATCTGCCAAGCGATTGTATTCTTTGTGATTTGACGTCGATTAAATCAAAGCCTCTGCAGGCAATGATGAACATGCACCAAGGCCCAGTTGTTGGATTGCACCCAATGTTTGGTCCTGATGTGCCAAGCCTTGCTAAGCAGGTTATTGTTTACAGTGATGGTCGCGACTCTGAAAGCTACCAATGGCTATTGAATCAATTTGGTATTTGGGGTGCGAGCCTTTGCCAGATGGATGCAGCTGAACACGATCACGGTATGACTCTGATTCAAGCACTACGCCATTTCACCTCTTTTGCTTACGGCTTGCACCTAAGTAAAGAGAACCCGAATATTGATCAGCTTCTGAAGCTAAGCTCGCCAATCTACCGACTTGAGATTGCGATGGTTGGCCGTCTGTTTGCTCAAGACCCGAACTTGTATGGTGATATTATTCTTTCTTCGGATGAGAATATTGAGATGATTCGACGTTTCCATAGCTGTTTCGGCGAAGCATTAGAAATCTTAGATGGCAAAGATAAAGCTAAATTTGTTGATAGCTTTAACCAAGTGAGCGATTGGTTTGGTGATTACTCACAACAATTCTTACAAGAGAGCCAAAGTCTGTTAAAACAAGCACATGACTCGATTCATCGTGGCTAATACTGATTTGAAATCATACAAAAGAGCGACCTGATGGTCGCTCTTTTTTTATCTAATTCAGAACTAAAAGTAGTTGGCCTACTGTAGGCTAAAAGCAATTAGATCATCATAGGCCAAACCAACAGGTCTTAGTCATTAACAAATAGTTAGCCACTAACAACTAATTAGTCGTGATTGGTTTTTTGTTATCTTCACTCGATACAGTGTCTATGGTCGAGCTAATGTAAGGCACGTTCGTTAGGTTGATCTGCAAGCGAACCACATTATCAATCAACTGAACCAGTGGGCCCCACTTAACTTTCTTTTCTTTTTCAAACACGTAGTTGAAGTTCTCTGGTGTCCAATCCATCAAGTATTGAGGGTTCAATGAACGGCCAAGGAAACGTACCTCATAATGCAAGTGTGGTCCGGTAGAGTTACCTGAGTTACCACAATTCGCAATTACGTCGCCTTTACTGACGAATTGACCGCTGCGTACTTTGAATTTCTGAAGGTGTGCGTAAGAGCTCATGAAGCCAAATGAGTGACGCATGGTTAGGAAGTTACCAAACCCTTTGTTACTTGGACGAACGGTTTCAATGACACCATCAGCAGGTGCTAGGATCTCTTCACCTCGCTTACACGTTAAATCGATACCGGTATGGTTATGGCGCTTACCTGAAATAGGGTTTGTGCGACGACCATAAGACGAAGAGATTCGTTGATAAGTCATTGGACTGTCGTTTGGAATCAAACGGAACATTGTCGCTCTTACTGCTGAATCTATCGCAGCAGCATCAATGCGATCTTCTAAAGAGACATCGTCTGTAAGCAGTTCTTCATCGGCAAGGCCAAGCACGGATTCAACATCGAAAACACGCTTACCAAGTAATTGAATCGCACCTTCTTTCTCAGTCAATGTTTGTGACAGCGAGTGGTTTGTTTCTACCTGTTCAGCGTAAAGAAACTCAGTTTGCTCTTTTTCAACAATCAGCGTTTCGATCAACTGCTGTGCATCACCAGCTTGTGATGCCAGCTCTTGCTGACTTTCAAAGTGCATGTAGGTTGCTCCGCCGATCAAGGCTGGAACAGAGAAAAGAGCAGTGGTGCATAAGAGCACGGCTTTTCGGCCGAAGTAAAACGTTTGTTCCCCTTGGCTTGAGGGGATCGTAATAGCAATTTTTTTAGACATGGTTCTGTATTAACTAAATGCTTCTAATAGAAAAAGGATTATGGAGATATTATTCTTTACCCAAATCGGTAAGGTGCTCAATCTCTCTATAAAGCAGTTCATCGTCACCAACGTTAAGTTCTATAAGACGCTTAAGGTGGCTGATACTATCAATATCTAAATGCTCTATGCGTAAACGCATTGAGGTATTGATGGTAGAGACTATCGTTGCTTCTAACTGAATATTGATATCACTGTTTGCGAGCGTAAAGCTGACTTGAACAGGAATATCATGGCTGAGTTGCTGAAAGTCATCGCACTGAATGAGTAAACCATGAAGAGATAAGTCTTGTACCGAACCGGACACATTTACTGATCCTTGTGATAATTCAGTTGGCACTTGATAAACAACTCGTGAAAACTGACGTCTTTCAATCATAATTCATCTCTCTATATCGATGCGTAACGTGTAAGCTAGATATATCAAAGGCCGCTATTATTGCGGCCTTTGTTCAAAATGCAAGCGAATTTACTTAGCGATACGCTTGTACTTGATACGGTGCGGTTCTGCTGCCTGTGCGCCCAGAGTTTTCTTCAACCACTCAGTGTACTCAGTATAGTTACCTTCGTAGAAGTTAACTTGACCTTCATCACGGTAGTCTAAGATATGGGTCGCAATACGGTCAAGGAACCAACGGTCATGCGAGATAACCATTGCACAGCCAGGAAACTCAAGCAGTGCTTCTTCAAGTGCACGTAGAGTTTCGACATCAAGGTCATTGGTTGGTTCATCGAGTAACAGTACGTTACCGCCCGCTTTTAGCAGTTTAGCTAGGTGAACACGGTTACGTTCACCACCAGAAAGCTGACCGATGATTTTCTGTTGGTCGTTGCCTTTGAAGTTGAAGCGAGAGCAGTATGCACGTGCAGGGATTTCGAAGTTGTTGATCTTAATGATATCAGCGCCTTCAGAGATCTCTTGGAATACTGTTTTTGTATCGTCCATGCTGTCACGGAACTGATCAACAGAAGCAAGTTTAACCGTTTCGCCAAGTTCAACTGTCCCTGAGTCTGGCTGTTCAGCACCACTTAGCATCTTAAACAGTGTTGATTTACCTGCACCGTTGGCACCAACGATACCAACGATAGCGCCTTTAGGCATGCTGAATGATAGATCATCGATAAGAACGCGATCACCAAATGACTTAGTTAGGTTCTTAACTTCAAGTACCTTGTCACCTAAACGCTCACCCGGTGGGATGAACAGTTCGTTGGTTTCGTTACGCTTCTGGTATTGGCCAGTCGTCATTTCTTCAAAACGAGCCATACGAGCTTTAGACTTCGCTTGACGACCTTTAGGGTTTTGACGAACCCATTCAAGTTCTTTCTCAATCGTTTTTTGGCGTGCGCTTTCGCCTGCTTTTTCTTGCTTCAAACGCTCATCTTTCTGCTCTAGCCAAGATGTGTAGTTACCTTCCCATGGGATACCTTCACCACGGTCAAGTTCTAGAATCCAGCCAGCAGCGTTGTCTAGGAAGTAACGGTCGTGGGTAATTGCCACAACAGTACCGCTGTAATCAACAAGGAAGTGCTCAAGCCATGCTACTGATTCTGCATCCAAGTGGTTGGTTGGTTCATCAAGTAGCAGCATGTCTGGTTTTTCAAGAAGTAGACGACATATCGCAACACGACGACGCTCACCACCTGATAGAAATTCGATTTTCGCATCCCATTCAGGAAGACGAAGTGCGTCAGCAGCGCGCTCTAGAGCTGTTTCTAGGTTGTGACCATCTTTTGCTTGGATCAGTGCTTCAAGCTCGCCTTGTTCTTTAGCAAGAGCATCAAAATCTGCATCTGGTTCTGCGTAAGCTGCGTAAACTGCATCGATACGCTTAAGCGCGTCTGCAACATCAGAAACCGCTTCTTCTACGATTTCACGCACGGTTTTTGATTCGTCTAGTACAGGTTCTTGCGGTAGGTAACCGACTTTAAGGCCTTGTTGTGCACGAGCTTCACCATCAATATCAGTATCAATACCAGCCATGATACGTAGTAGGGTAGATTTACCTGAACCATTTAGACCCAAAACACCGATTTTAGCGCCAGGAAAAAAGCTAAGAGAAATGTCTTTAAGAATTTGACGCTTAGGTGGAACAGTTTTGCTCACCCGAGACATGGTATATACGTATTCAGCCATTGCCGATCGATCCTAATTTATTGTTCAAAATTGTCTGCTATTTTATACCAATATCCCCAAAGATGTTACTCCTTGGGTAGAAAAGCCAATCTTGGATAAATTCTTACCAGTTATTGTCACAATAATCAGTAAAGCCTTATTTAATAGGCTTCTGAGGCGAAGTGTTAAATATTAATAATATTTACACTCAAAACCTTTACATTTGATGTGATGTCGGGCGTAAATAGACTTCACGTATTCATACACGCACTAAGGAAAGAGCGAATGTTTTTCCGCATTGGTAATACGAAGGTTGCTGTGGCTGCAGCAGCAATTTTGTCTTCATTTTCACTGACTCCGACGGTTATGGCTAGCACTGCCTCTGAGCTTGAAATGCAGCGTGATGTTTATGACAGAGCGCAAGAGGTTTTAGACAACCGAGACCTAAAAGCTTACTCGGCGCTACGTAATAAAATTCAAACATACCCTTTAACTCCATACACAGATTATCGCGCCTTTCTTATTGGCTTAGGCGATCGTACACCTGCTGAAGTGGATACTTTTATAGAAGAAAACAAAGCCCTGCCATTTTCGAATCGTATGCGCGCACCTTATCTGGATTCACTAGCCTCTCAAAAGCAGTGGCAAACGATATTGGAATTTCAAACCCAAGAGCCGACTGGCGAAAAATACCAATGTATCTATTACCGAGCTCATTATGAGCAAGGTAATCAAGAAATCGCGTTTAAAGGTGCGAAGCAACTTTGGTTAAGCGGCAGTGGTGTTGATGACGCATGTGACCCGCTTTTTGAAGAGTGGGATAAAGCTGGCTTAAGAACCGATGAGTTGATACTAGAAAGGATGTTGTTGGCGTTTGAAGGCCGTAACGGTAAGTTGATGACTTATCTAATTAAACAATTAGATTATGATGAGGCAATTGCTCAAGCCAAGCAGATGAAGGCGTTGTTCAACAAGCCTGAAGATGTTCTCGCGTTTGCCAAGAAGCACCCTGCGAATGAATTTTACCAAGCTCAAACCGAGTTTGGTTTTGAGAAACTGGCAAGGAAGTCAGCAAGCAGCGCTCAAGAGGTTTTTGATGATGTTGTGAAAGCTCAAAAGTTTTCGAAAGAAAAATCCCAAGAGTTAGCGGACTACCTAACGTTCCGCTTGATCAATACCGACTCTGAAGAGTTGATGGCGTGGCGAGACAAAATGCTCGCGAGCTCATCGAAACAGGTCTTGCTGGAGCGACGTGCTCGCTTAGCTATCCAACATGCAGATTGGACTGGCTTGAAAGAGTGGATAGCGCGCTTAGATGATAAGCATCAGGCTTCGCTTCGCTGGCAGTATTGGCAGGGTCGAGCTGAGATAGCGACGGGGGATAGCGCTCAAGGTAACAAGAGACTATCCGATATTATGGGGCAGCGTAACTTTTACAGTGTAGCGGCAGCTAAGCAGTTAGATGAGCCTATCCAGTACCCAACATCCACGTTGAAATACAATGCTGAAACAGTGAAACCTTTTAACACATCATTGACTCGTATTGGTGAGCTGATTGAACGCGATAAAATTGCGGCAGCTAAGAGTGAGTGGCGTTGGTTATTAGCCAATGCAGACAAAGACCAAAAATCGATGCTTGCGGCTCATGCTGCGACAAAACGTTGGAATCATCTAACGGTCACGGCCAGTATATCAGCGAAGATGTGGGACAATATTACTTTACGTTTCCCAGTTGCGCACAAGTGGTGGTTCAACTTCTATGCCGAAAAACACGATATTGACCCAATCACTTTGATGTCTTTAGCGAGACAAGAAAGCGCGATGGATTCAGAAGCTCGCTCTCCTGTTGGCGCACGTGGCATCATGCAAATCATGCCGAAGACAGCTCAATACACGGCTAAAAAGCATCAAATTAAGTATCAGGGAAGCGACGACCTTTATAATGTCAGCAAGAATATTGAGATTGGTAGCCACTATTTAGATGGTTTGCTTGCTCAATATGACAACAACCGTATTTTTGCTTTTGCCGCTTACAACGCAGGGCCTAGCAGAGTAAAACAGTGGCGTTCACGTAGTGATGAAAAGTTAGATGCGTATGCCTTTATTGAAATGATTCCATTCAAAGAGACGCGCGGTTACGTTCAGAATATCTTGATGTTCGAGACGTATTATCGAGATATTCTAGGTGAGAAAGGCGCGTTTTTGGCCCCTAATGAACTAGCCACTAAATATTAGTGGCTCGATGCTTTTTGTTTAAAGCTGAGTAATATAAAAGGCAGTGAGTTCGAACCATTTCCACTTACTGCTTTTTTGCATTGGATCAAAGTTAGTGTTTCGGTATAAAGTGTTAAACGCTTTCAATCGTTAAGCGGCTACTTCAAGCCAAAATTTAAAAGTAAGTGTAGATATATGGCATCACAACCTGAATATGATAATTGGCAACAACTAATGGATTTGGTAAAAACAGCGGCTGAAAAAGATCAGCATGAGCTGTTGTTGACCATGATGATGACATCTGATGAGCGAGATGCTTTGGTTGCTCGAGTGAATATCCTTTGTGAACTCATGAAAGGTGAAATGTCACAGAGACAGGTGAGTCAAATGTTAGGAGTGGGTGTGGCGACTATCACGCGCGGTTCAAACGAACTAAAAGCTAAATCAGAACAAGAGAAAGCTGCTATTTCGGGGTTGCTACTCAAGTAAGCCCTTAAAACAGCACACTTTAAGAATTCGATAAAAACGCTAACTACAAGTTAGCGTTTTTTGTTTCTGACTCACTCACTTTTTATCTATCGAATCTAAATGTTTGATAAAAATGCTTTCAATGAAATCTAGCTAGGGAAGTGTTCTGGGTTAACAAATGGGATCAGCGCTAAGATCAAAGCTTGATGATACACAGAACTTCGAGATAGTTGATTGTGTGTAAGTAAGCCAATTGCGCCGCCCTTTTGTTTTATGTTATCCGTTCCGAAGACTTCATCCATTACGTCTCCTAATTCATTCGCATGCTGGAGTTTATCAAGCACAACAGGTGGTAGCATTAAGCTTGCAGAGCGAGACTCGCCACGTTGACCATTTGCTTCAATTATCATCCAAGCAAAGGTAACGTTGCCTTCAATTCCAGATTCTAACCCAACATGAAAATCTGCATTTGGCAGTTCTTGGATTGCATTGTTAACGCGATTTAGAGCGCCTTGATAAGTCTCATCATTGCTCATCGGTTGATCGGACACTCCACTAGGGACGCTGATACCTTTGAATTCGAATTCAGAATCAGGAAAAGCAGAAAGGAATGCACTTTTAACGGCGTTTATTTTAGCTGGGTTCAGCGACGCAATGACGACGGATTTCATGTATTGGATTCTTTTTGTTGTCGATTAAATTGAGTTGGTGTAGTCGATACCATTCGTTCAGTTCTTCCAATGGCATCGGTTTACCGAAGTAATAGCCTTGCAGCATATCGCACTGCGCATCTTGCAACCAGTGATGCATGCTTTCGGTTTCGATGCCTTCGGCTGTGACCTTTTTGCCTTGAGCATGGCATAGCCCGATAATCGGTTTTACTATGTTCTGATTATCGGTTTCAATTAAGGTGTCTAAAAAGACTTTATCTAGTTTGATTTTTTGAGTCGGATACTGCACCAGTTGAGTGATCGAAGTATATCCAGATCCAAAGTCGTCAATCGCTAATCGATAGCCCATTAGCGAGAGTTGGTTGAGTAACGGAAAGCCTTGTGAATCTGAGTAAAATGTTTCGGTTATTTCGAAATCAATCAAGCTAGGTGGAATTTGATTAATATCAGCATGTTCTTTAATGAAGTCAGCAAGGTGCGTCGTTTCTATCCCTGCAGAAGATAAGTTAATTGATAGCTGTACCGAGTGATCAAATTGAGCCTGAAGTCGATGAAAAGACATGAATGCATTTTGAATTACCCAACGGTCAACTTGTTCGAACAATCCAGTTTGTTCAGCAATTGGAATGAATTCATCAGGTGGAACTAAACCAAGTTGTTTCGAATCCCAGCGCAATAAAACCTCAACACCAATAATATGGGCTCCGGTTGAATCCATATAGGGCATATAGACGAGTCTAAATTCGTCATCAAAGTTCTTGTCTCTGAGTGCTCGCTCGATGTTTGCTTGGCGTTGAATTACTTTGTCTAAATCTCTTGAATAGTCAGCAAATTGGTTTTTCCCCGCACGCTTGGCTTGGTACATCGCAGTATCCGCGTTGGACAGTAGCTTCTCGATTGAGTTGCCATCATTAGGGTAGGTCGCAATACCAATACTGACCGTGATCGGAAAGCTGCCTGATTCGGTGACAAAACCTTTTTGCAGTGGAGTCAGTAAATCATTCGAGAATCGATGCGCGACATTTCCTCGGTGACTAGGAGCGTTAATGTAGACAACGAACTCGTCTCCAGAAAGTCGGGCTGGCATACAATGAGCGTCGAACTCCTCTTTATAGTGACGACAAATATCTGAAATACGCTGAGCAAAAGAAACCAGAATCGAGTCGCCGATTTGATGCCCGTATTTGTCGTTCACAAACTTGAAGTTGTCCAAGTCAAAATAGAGAACCCAGGTTTCGGTATTCGAACTCGGTTTTGGCAACGATTGCTGAACGAAGGTTTGAAACTGATGCCTATTGGCTATTTGGGTTAACTGGTCATTTTCGGCCAAGAGCTTGGTCTGTTGGTAGGTGTTATCTAACTCTTGGTACATGTCATAAAAACGCTGTGATAGGCGGCCAAGCTCATCACGAGTGCCCAAGCGTTCGATGTTCTTACGTTGTTTTTTTTCGACTTGCTGTAGCTGTCGATCGAGCCGCGTTATTGGAGTAATCACAGTGCGAGACAGAAGCATGAGTAGAAGAGCGACAGTCACAAACGCAGACAGGGCAAACGACAAACTCAGCTTGTTCCAAATTGAATCGAGCTTGTTTTCTAATAGGAATTGCGCCGGATCGACCGTGGCGTACAGTTCTGGAGCAAGCTTGACTGAGTGGGTGACATCATTTTCCAAAGAAACCGCTATGGATGTGAAGAATAAACTGGTTTGGTAGTCGAACTCTATCTGTTTTCTCAGCGCATTAAATTTGTCGAGAGAGACCGAGACTACAACAAAAAAAACATCATTGAGTGGGCTGTTTGTGGATGGAGCAACGGCTTTTTTACCTAGCATATCATAGTGAACCAACATTCCTTCTCCTTGAGAGTTTTGGATATAGTTGGTGCTCGATGTTGCTAATGTCTCTTGGTAATGTTGATCAACAAATTCTAATATCTTAGTGTCAATCTGAGCTCTAACATCATTGCTATTGTCTGCGTAGTAATTGAGCTTTCGATCACCATTGAGGATCGCTAAGCCAGTATAACTTTCATCACCATCCTGCAATACATGTATGGCTTTTCGAAGATTACTAACCAATTCAAGATCGCGAGATAAACTCTGTTCGGTGAAAAAGTACCGCTTAACCATATCACTTTGAGTCAATGTGTAAGAGTAGCTATTGAGGAAGGCGCGAGACTGTCGAAAATGCCCGGCTAACTTTTCCATATTCAGTTGAAGTGCGTTGTCTTCGCGTTTGATGAAGCTGCTTTTCTGCGTTGAATAGATAATATAGTTAGAAGCCGCGGTACTGATCAGTATCACAGGAGTTATCAGTAGTAATATTTTAGTACTTAGCTTCATAGTTAATGACAACACTATTTATAAATTAAGCAGATGATTTTATGTTACTTAATGCTTGCTCGCTATTAATTGCACTTAGTTCGATGCGTTCCTGTGAAGGGAATTAGATTTTCGATTTATTGTTGGAAGTTTTATCAATGAAGATGGAGTGAATGAAGCTGTTGATTTGGTGAAGCTAGAAAGGTTTGATAGCTGACAATAACCTGCTAACGAATAACTAATTGAGATATAACAAAATATTTTTGTACGTCATTTGGTCGAATCGTTATTACGTTAGCAGTGATGTTATTTTACTTAGTGGTCTATCATAGGCCAAATGCTAGTCACGTCATGCTCACGACAACTTAACTTGAGTCGCCTTAATGTTTTCACTTGGGTAGCATCCCAGTACTTTCAGGTGACGGGTAATGGCCGTTAGTTCAGTTATCGCTTGTTGCATGTTATCTGAATCTAGGTGCGCCTCTAAATCAACATAGAACATCTCTTCCCAAGGGTTTCCCATGATAGGACGAGATTCCAGCTTGGTCATGTTGATACCTAGACGTTGCAAAATAAGTAGTGTCTCCACTAGGGAGCCAGCTTCTTGAGATGTCGACATAATCAACGTTGTTTTAGCTGGAATTTGAGTTGAAACCTCAACGGGTTTGCGAGCTACAACGATGAAGCGAGTATGGTTCTCTGTTTGGTTTGCAATATTGCCTTGGATAGGCTGCAGGCCGTAAAGCTTACCACTAGACGCATTACCAATAGCGGCAACATCATCACCATCCAGTTCTTTTACTTTCTTCATTGCATCTGCTGTGCTTGCACAAGATTCAAGACTCACGCCTTTTAAGCGACTCAAAAACTCACTGCATTGTTGATGTGGCTGTGGGTGTGAATAGAGTGTTTTGATGTCTTCTAAACGGATATCACTTTTCGCAACAAGGCAGTGCTCAATAGGCTGAGAAAGTTCACCAACGATGTAAAGAGTCGTGTGTTGTAGTAGGTCGTAGACTTCGTTAATTGACCCTGAGCTGGTGTTCTCAATAGGCAATACACCGTAGTCAGCATGGCCAGATTCTACTGTTGATGCTACTTCTTTGAAGTGATTACAGTTTAATTCAATCAACTCCATATTCTTACGGCTAAAATATTCACGGCTCGCCAGATGAGAGTAGGAGCCTTTAGAGCCTAAGAATGCAACGCGAGCCAGTGGCTTACGGCTTTGTGGATTCGCCAAATTTTGCAAGTATGACTGTTGCAGTAGAACGGAATCTTCAATGATTGTGTGAAACAGTTTAGTGATGTACTGCGCATCAAGCTCATATTTATCTTTACCATTGTTGATGAGCTTAACCAGAAGCTGCTGCTCACGAACAGCATCGCGTACAGGCTTTGATGTTTCTACTTTGCTTTTCGCAACTTCGATACTGAGTTTGCGACGTTCGGAAAGTAAACTCAGCAGTTCGTCATCTAAATCATTAAGACGAAGGCGGATATCATCCAGTGAAATTGAGCGGTCAGTCATAAATGTGTCCTTATAAAAAAGCCTCCCTAGTGTGGGAGGCTTCTTGTTCGTTTTTGACTTGTTTTTCTAAAACGACTCAGCCTCCGATTTACGGAAGAAAAAAGAAGTCAAAAATAAACAAAGATTGAGTGTGCATAAAAAGTGATTGTTTTATGAATGTTTAAACACAATAAGCAAGCGAGCTACGAGCGTCAAGCAAAAAAATAGCGCCCTGAGGCGCTATTTTTTAATCTGTTCTCTTTCCTTATTCTACTTCAGCTTCTAGCTCTTCGATTTCAGGCTTTTCAGCGCGGCGCGCTTCTGGTTTATGGCGTAGCTTGTTGAGTTGACGCTCTAGTTTTTGTTCTACTTCGTTGATCGCTACGTAGAGGTCGTCATGGATTGATGAAGCAACAAGTTGGCCTTTTGGTACGGTTAGTACCGCTTCAAATTTCTTCTTCTTGTTTGGTTCTTCGCTAAAGCTCGCTTGGCAGCCAATGATGTCTACTTGCCATTTATCTAGCTTTTTAAATTTGCTTTCTATGTGATCACGGATTGCAGAGGTAATGTCGATGTTTTTACCAGTGATGTTCATTTTCATAGAAGTTTTCCTCTGTTGTATCCCTCATGGGTTAACTTCAGATTACGACTTTTAGGAATAAAAAATGTGATCTAGATCTTGTTTTGGTTGGGTGGGATAAGCATTAAAATCAAATGTGATCTTACGCAAGTCTTAGTATCTTTTTGGCGAAAAATGCTTGTTATCCTTATGAAAAACGATAACTTGGAGGCAAGGCTTCGCTAAAAATTAAATCAGTTTTTAGGGGCGTCCTACAGCCTATGGAAAGTGCTTGATTGAAATTTACTCAATAGTGTTTTGTGATATAGGTCTTGTAATATAGGTCGCTACATAAGCTTCTTCAGAATTAGATAAACAAAAGCCGCATAAGTATTCTTATGCGGCTTTTGTGTTTTTAGCTTTACCTAATACCTTTGGCTCCCCAGCTCTGGGATGGAGGCGATCCTAGTCGTTAGTGTTCAGTAATCTCGCTGTGCCGTCCTCTCGGATAGCATTGATAGCTTGTAATTGTTTATAGATTACGAAGTAACGATTGATGTTGGCAACATAGGTTACGGGTTCTTTACTCACGTATTTGCGAGTGATGATTTCTACATTTTTAAACCAGATGTTTGGGTTGTAACCTTTCTGCTTGGCAATGCTCCTCATCTTTCTGATCTTAGCAGGACCAGCGTTGTAAGAAGCCAAGGTAAAGTAGATTTGATTGTCGGGTGATATTGCCGGGTCGTCAAAATATCGGTCTTTGATAAAGCGCATATACTTCACACCCGCATGGATGTTGTTATCCACCTTATGGATGTTCTTGATGTTGACGTTTTTATCTTTGGCGGTACTCGGTAATACCTGCATCACACCAATAGCCCCGCGATGAGAAATCCGGCTCTGATCCAGTCCTGATTCTTGGAAACCTTGAGCTGACATCATCAAAGGATCAAATTCATACTTGCGCGAATACTTTTCAAAGACATCTGAGAGTTTAGCTACTCGGTCTACTTTATTGGGGTTGAGTGCTCGGCCTAACCAGCGAGTATTGTCGATGTATTTCTGGTAGATGACATTCCCAAGCAGGGTGCCTGTTCGTGCGGTCTTGACGTATTTGTTTATCTCTTTCTTCAGTTGAGGGCTGTCTTTTCTTAAAGCCCAAGCAATACGACCATTTTCTCGTAAAGGTAAGTCGTTATGGACTTGAATGTTTTCCATTACATCGATCCAGAGCTTGGCTTTATGGTTATCCAGAATTGTGCCTTGTATATAACCTTGGTTAACCAGTTCTATCAGCTCGTAGTCTTGTAATGACTCCTCGATAAAGTGGACATGCAGTGGTGGTAAACCTAGCTCGTTAAGCTCCTTATTAACTCTTTGTACACTCTCGAAGTAACTCGAGCTTGCTCGTATCCACACCTCTTTGCCACTCAATTGCTTGATTTCGGTGATAGGTTCGGCTTTTTTCCCTGTGATAATGAGTTCTTTACCATCTTTAATCATCGGATCCGAAAAATCGATGGTTCGTAATCGTTTATCGGTGATCGTTAGGTTAGCGACAGCGACATCACCATAGCCAGACTCTAAAGAGGGAAGTAGATCATCTCGTTGTACGGGGATGATTTGAACATTGAGATAGGGATGTTTCTTACGAAGGCTTTTCTCAAAGTGGTAGAGCATTTCTGCCACGATGCCTTTTGGCTTGCCATCCTCGATGTAATAGAAACCAAGATCGGCAGACACTAGCACTCTAACCGTTCCTTTGGTTTTGAGCACATCCAAGTCACCCATGTAAGGCTTATTGCTTAATGGAGACAGTTCTAATGCGTAGGATAAGTGGCTAAATAGCGATATCCAGATAAATAATAACAACCTACTCACATCCACACTCCATGTTGATGTTTTGTTAAAAGTTATCTTTTGAAGATACCGTGTATTATGCGATCCATCAAGTTTGCGATATGTAGATGAAAAAAAGCGCGCTAGTAAATTAGCGCGCTTTTAGGATTGAGATGTAAGAGGTTTGATTAAGGTAGTGGGTTTAACTCAATCAACTTTTCTGTTCTTAACACAGCGTCATCTAGGCCGAGTTGTTGATAAGCTTTTAGCTGGATATCTAAAGACTTACGCGCAGCAATGGTGTCTGGGTAAGTTTTTTGCAGCTCTTGCGTTCTGTTGATCGCAGCAATCCAAGCTTCGCGGCGTAGGTAGAAATCAGCGGTTGCTAAGTCATACTCTGCTAGGCGGTTCTTAAGTGCGAACATGCGTTTTTGTGCATCTTCAGCATAAGGGCTACTAGGGAAACGTTCGAGTAGTCGCTTGAAGTCAGCAAACGCAAGTTTCACTGGTTCAGGATCTCGGTCACTACGGTCGATATTAAAAATATCGTGCATGAAGTTTCGGTCTTGCGCCATGTGCGTTAAGCCGCGCATGTAAAGAACCCAGTCTTGTTTCTCATGCGTTGGGTTCAAACGTAGGAAACGTGAAATGGTAGCGAGGCCAAGTGCCAAGTCATCATTTTTGTAGTAAGCGTAAATCAGATCGAGCTGTACTTGCTCAGAATAGGCGCCGAATGGGTAACGTGAGTCTAGGGCTTCTAGCTTTTCTATTGCTGAAAGCCAGCTACCGCTCTGCAGTGATTCTTGAGCGTCAGAGTAGAGAACCGATGGTGGTACATCTGGCACTATCTCTTCACTACTTGAACAACCAACCAAGAGTGATACGGCTAATAGACCCGATAAAGTAAGGTGTTTCATGTCAGGCGTCGATTCCTTGAATTAAATATTTCGTAAGCTTCCGTTACTTTCTAACCAGTAACAGATACAATGATGCAATTATTCTATTTTATCCATACTAATGGGTATTAGTCTCACGGTTTTTAAAAAAGTTCGATATGGCTCAGCAGATCACATTAACAGACACAGTAAAAAGCAGCCAGTTAGGTCAACGTTTAGACCAAGCTGTCGCTGAACTATTTACCGATTTTTCTCGCTCTCGCATTAAAGAGTGGCTTCTTGACGGCAAAATCCAAGTGGATGGCGAAGTTATTACAAAGCCGCGCGTTAAGGTTTTGGGCGGTGAAGAGATCATCTTGCAAGCTGAACTTGCAGATGAAGAGCGCTGGGAAGCACAAGATATTCCTCTAAACATTGTCTACGAAGATGATGACTTATTGGTTATCAATAAGCCTCGCGATCTGGTTGTACACCCAGGCGCAGGCACACCGGATGGAACCATACTAAACGCATTGCTTTTCCATTACCCACAGATTGCAGAAGTGCCTCGTGCAGGTATTGTGCACCGTCTTGATAAAGACACAACAGGTCTTATGGTTGTGGCTAAAACGGTTCCAGCTCAAACTCGTCTTGTGCGTGCTCTTGCTAAGCGTCGTATTACTCGTGAATATGAAGCAATTGCAATTGGCAAAATGACCGCTGGTGGTGTGGTAGAGAAAGGCATTAGCCGTCATGCAACTAAGCGTACCTTGATGGACGTGAATGAATTAGGTAAGCCTGCGGTAACTCACTACCGTGTTGCGGAGCACTTCCGCGAACATACTCGTATTCGTCTACGCCTAGAAACAGGTCGTACTCACCAAATCCGTGTTCATATGTCATACCTTCAGCACCCTCTGTTAGGTGATATTGCATACGGTGGTCGTGCACGTATTCCAAAAGGTGCATCTGAAGAGCTGACGACAATGATTCGTTCTTTTGATCGCCAAGCGCTGCATGCTGTAATGCTTAAATTTGTTCACCCTATTACTGGTGAAGAAGTTGAGTTCCACGCACCTGTTCCAAATGACATGGTTGTGATGGCAGAAGCGTTACGTGTTGATGCTCGCGAAAATCACGAAGACGACATTTAATCATGTCAATGATCATCCCTGACTGGAACGCTCCTCAAAACGTGAAAGCATTTGCTTCGACTCGTTTCGATGGTTGTTCTACAGGTGCTTATCAAGGGTTAAACCTCGGTATGCATGTTGGGGATGATGCTTCGCTTGTTGAAAACAACAGAGCCTGGCTCAAGCAACACGCTAATATGCCTGCCGCTCCGGTATGGCTACATCAAACTCACTCAACAGATGTCGTTACGGTTTTACACCCTACGGCAGATATTCTTGATGCTGACGGTACGTTTACCACAGCTAAAGGTGTTGTTTGTTCTGCGATGACAGCCGATTGCTTACCTGTAATCCTTACTGATACCAAAGGCACTCAAGTTGCAGCTGTTCATGCTGGTTGGCGTGGTCTTGCTGGTGGAATTCTTGAAAATGCCGTCGCAAAGTTTTCAAACTTAGGTTCAGAGAATAAGATCATTGCTTGGCTTGGTCCTGCAATAGGCAAACAAGCTTTTGAAGTAGGCGATGATGTGTTGGAAGCTTTCGTTAGTTTTGACTCTCAAGCTAAGCTTGCATTTGAAGCCAAAGCTGAACCGGGCAAATGGCTAGCGAATATGTCTCAGCTTGCAACGCAACGACTGAACAAAGTTGGTGTAACTTCTGTGACAGACTCTAATCTATGTACCTTCGCTGATGCCGATGCGTTCTATTCTTATCGTCGTGATGGTATTACTGGACGCCAAGCTACTTTTATTTGGTTAGAGTAACCTTTAGCTAGTGCAACCAGTCATCCAGCACAACTATATTTTTATATAAACTCTATTCTTCATTCCTATCCCTTGAAAATCCGCGTTACCGTATCCATCTTCTAACCATAAGATAAACATATCTAAGAGTAGGAAGGTTGGCATGCGTCTCGATCGATTCACTAGTAAATTTCAAATTGCGATATCTGATGCTCAGTCGCTCGCATTAGGTCGTGATCACCAATATATAGAGCCTGTACACCTAATGGTGTCGCTATTAAATCAAGATGGTAGTGCGATTCGTCCATTGCTTACCATGTTGAATATTGATGTGGTTCAGTTGCGTTCAAAGCTAAGCGAAATATTAGATCGTGTACCGAAAGTAAGTGGTATCGGTGGTGATGTTCAACTGTCGAATGCAATGGGTACTTTGTTTAACCTATGTGACAAGGTCGCACAAAAGCGTCAAGACACATACATTTCTTCGGAAGTCTTCCTACTTGCCGCAATTGAAGATAAAGGCCCTTTAGGTAACCTGCTTAAAGAGCTAGGCCTTACTGAGCAAAAATTATCTCAAGCTATCGAGCAGGTTCGTGGCGGTCAAAAAGTTGATGACCCAAATGCCGAAGACCGACGCCAAGCGTTAGAGAAGTTCACCATCGATCTGACTGAAAGAGCGGAGCAAGGCAAGCTGGATCCGGTAATTGGCCGAGATGACGAAATCCGCCGTACTATCCAAGTACTTCAGCGTCGTACTAAGAACAACCCAGTCATTATCGGTGAACCTGGTGTTGGTAAGACAGCTATCGTTGAAGGTTTGGCTCAGCGCATTATTAACAATGAAGTGCCAGAAGGTTTAAGAGGCCGACGCGTACTTTCATTAGACATGGGTGCTTTGGTAGCTGGCGCTAAATATCGTGGTGAGTTTGAAGAGCGTTTGAAGTCAGTCCTCAATGAATTGTCTAAAGAAGAGGGCAATATCATTCTCTTCATCGATGAAATTCATACTATGGTCGGCGCTGGTAAAGGTGAAGGCTCTATGGATGCCGGTAACATGCTAAAACCAGCGTTGGCTCGTGGTGAACTCCACTGTGTTGGCGCAACGACTCTTGATGAATACCGTCAATACATAGAGAAAGATCCAGCGTTAGAGCGCCGCTTCCAAAAAGTGCTTGTCGATGAACCAACGGTTGAAGACACGGTGGCGATTCTTCGTGGTTTGAAAGAGCGCTATGAACTTCATCATCATGTAGAAATTACCGACCCAGCAATCGTGGCTGCAGCAACACTATCTCATCGATACGTTTCTGATCGTCAACTGCCGGATAAAGCGATTGATCTGATTGATGAAGCGGCTTCGAGTATCCGTATGCAGATCGACTCAAAACCTGAGTCGCTAGATAAGCTCGAGCGTAAAATCATTCAATTGAAGATCGAGCAGCAAGCTCTTACCAATGAAAATGATGAAGCCAGTGAAAAACGCCTTCGAACATTACAAGAAGAGCTTTCTGACAAAGAACGAGATTTCGCAGAGCTTGAAGAAGTGTGGAATGCAGAGAAAGCCGCGCTTTCTGGCACGCAACACATCAAGTCAGAGCTAGAACAAGCTCGTATGGATATGGATTTTGCGAGACGTGCTGGTGATCTTAACCGAATGTCTGAATTGCAATACGGTCGAATTCCAGAATTAGAGAAGCAGTTAGATCTTGCGACTCAAGCTGAAATGCAAGAAATGACGCTGCTGCGTAATAAGGTCACTGATGCAGAAATTGCAGACGTGCTATCGAAGCAAACAGGCATACCTGTTTCTAAAATGCTAGAAGCCGAGAAAGAGAAACTTCTTAAAATGGAAGGTGTTCTACATAAGCGAGTTATTGGCCAAGCGGAAGCAGTCGAAGTGGTATCGAATGCGATTCGTCGTAGCCGTGCAGGTTTATCTGATCCAAACAAGCCGATTGGATCTTTCTTATTCCTTGGTCCAACTGGCGTTGGTAAAACGGAGTTGTGTAAAACACTCGCGAACTTCATGTTTGATAGTGACGATGCAATGGTGCGTATCGACATGTCTGAGTTTATGGAGAAACACTCTGTTGCTCGTTTGGTTGGTGCTCCTCCGGGTTACGTTGGATATGAAGAAGGTGGTTACTTAACAGAAGCAGTGCGTCGCAAGCCTTATTCAGTGATTTTGCTAGATGAAGTAGAGAAAGCGCATCCTGATGTTTTCAATATCTTATTGCAGGTGCTTGATGATGGACGCTTAACTGATGGACAAGGTCGTACAGTCGATTTTAGAAACACGGTAGTGATCATGACATCCAACCTTGGCTCTTCGAGAATTCAAGAGAACTTCAATACGCTCGACTACCAAGGAATAAAGAATGAAGTGATGGAAGTGGTAGGTAAACATTTCCGTCCTGAGTTTTTGAACCGAGTTGATGAAAGCGTGGTGTTCCATCCATTGGGTCAAGAGCACATTCAGTCGATAGCCGCTATTCAGCTTGAGCACCTTAAGATGAGAATGGAAGACAATGGTTATGAGCTTGAAGTTTCGGATAAAGCACTCAAGTTAATTTCTCAAGTTGGTTTTGATCCAGTATATGGTGCACGACCTTTGAAAAGAGCGATTCAACAAAGTATCGAGAACCCGTTAGCGAAAGCGATACTGGCAGGAAAAATTAATCCAGATAAGAAAGTGCAGCTATTAGTAAACAACGACCGCATTATTGCTCACCAATAGTTGAAGTAAGAACGGTAGGTACGATTGGCCGAAATTAAGGCTTAATCGTACCTATTTTAAACGCTTTGTGTGAATAGTGTTCGAACGGTCGCCGGTGGCGGCTTTTTTTCGTTTTTAGCCTTGTACAAAGGATTATTCTCTCTATAATGCGCCTCCGTTGCCAAGGATAACCAAGCGGTTTGAACTGAGTAACAAGACGGTGATAAGCATTTAAGATGCTTTGAAAAATTAGCTGGAAAAAGTGTTTGACACTGGAATCTAATCCGCTAGAATGGCCGTCCACTTCGAGAGGCTCCTTACTAAAAGGAAGGCTCAACAAGTAAAGCTCTTTAACAATTTAAACCTATCAATCTGTGTGGGCACTCGTTGATGAATATCAAAACGTTTTATCGTTAGATAAAACAGATTCTTCGGAATCAAAATTG
>NZ_VTXG01000017.1:0-106511 GCF_013114515.1 Vibrio sp. AIC-3
GATTCGGTTCTTTTCCATGGTTTGCATGGATAACAACTGGTTTCGGCGAATGACTAAGTCACTCATTAGGCGTATGTTTTTTGGCTTTATGACAGTAAGAGCTGGTTTGATTGCTTCTCCATAGTGAGCGATCAATTCTGCATCTAAACGATCATTTTTGGCTCTGCGGCCAATAGCACCAGCGAATCGTTTTATGTGGACAGGGTTTGCTCTGACAATAGGTAATTGAGCCTCTGCACATGCAAGAACAAAAGGCATTTCTAATCGGCCTGTAGCTTCAATAACGATTCGTTCAGGACTGTGACTCTTAATCGTTTTGAGTGCTTTTTTGATGCCTTTATCATTGTTCTCTACTGAGAAAAATAGGTCTAGTGGCCTGATGTGGATGTCTAATTGTGTTTTGCCGGTATCAACTCCAACGTTGATGCTTTGATTGATTTTAGTATTCATAATAAGCTAACTCATGCTTGCGTAATGCGGGTTCGAGACCCAGTCGACTATTCGAGGTTTATGCTTGAAGTCCTATGTAGCGTTCATGTTTGTTATCGGTCTCTCGATAGAGGAGCCAGCGTTTAAACGAACTACTACATAGAAAGCTTTAGTTGCAGCTAAAGCCTGGGTCTCACATTACCCGATTGGAGTGCTTATTATCCATACAAGCGTTTAAGACGGATTCACAACGCTTGGCATTTTCAGTTTGAGTTTAGTTTAGTGATTACGGCGTCCAATTTAAGTGTTGTGGTAGTGTGCTTCACACCTTAATTGGGCGATATGACCCCCTCTGTCAATAAGAGCGTAGAAGTTTCTGCTCCCGCATTTATAGAGCCTTTCTTGTTATTTAAGGGATAGTGTTATTACATAGATGAAGCAAGTAATGTCGTCGGTTCTCATGCTGATATCCGTGGATTGCTCATCGTTTGATGAGTAGAGCCTACCTTACTTGTTCCGTCGTAGCACCTGTCTTCAGTCTATGCTCGTGGTTCAATATAGCCGAAGCAATATTGCCTTGTGTTCTAAGTCTTCTGTTACATTGGGTTTATGAAAGTCTGAGTCGTCCATCGAATAGTAGAGTAACAAGGGCATTTCTCATACCGTATTTTTGGTAATTAGTTCTTCCTGTCGATTATCGAATTTGTCCTAAACCCACTATTAAGGCAGGGAACCCCAATGAATAGAACGCTATGATTCGCACTCATTTCGCTTTTATTTTCAATGACAATGGTATTTTGTACATACAGTTATGGCATAGAGAGCCACGTTGAAGTAACCACACTCACTTTAGTATTGTCTGGCCCTCTGATTTTTACCTTTGCGCTTGTTGTCATTTTTTGTGGCGCACCAGTCATTAGCAAGTACAAGTTACTTGGAACCATCGCAATTTGTGAGCATGGATTTACAGCCTCACTGCATGTGCTGTGGAACGGTTTTATGTTTGTCGATGTGATTAATAAACAAGGCTTAGGTCCGGGACAAGGTTATTCTGGTTTGATACTTTGGGTTGGTAGTATCAAGGCGATGCTACTTGGTTTGGTTGTGGGAGTATGCCTGCATTACTTGCTACGATTTTTTAGAAAGGCTGCAGTAAGATAACTGTTGGCTAGTTAGTGGATTGTTCGTTGTCTATAGGAGTTGCCACTGTGTTTTATAGTAAGGAATCCAACAAGGGATTGCTGCTCATCCTTGTTGCGATAAGTGCTTTCATTGTCGTTACCTCGGATAATAACCCCGGGACATTAGTCGCTCACGCCATCAATGGTTTAATTGCTTTGCTCTTTTTCTCCATGACCATTGAGGTCAAAGACAATGTACTAAGTTGGTATTTCGGCTTTGGCTTTTTGCGTAAGAATGTAGAAGTGTCAGACATTACCGAGACAGCGTTCTATCAAAGCAAGTGGTATCAAGGTATTGGCATCCGAATGCTGAGCGATGGCTGGTTGTATAATGCATCGATAGGTTCAGCGCTGAAGTTAAGCCTAAACAATGGAAAGCATGTTTACATTGGTTGTAAGGATACGGACGGTTTAAAGCTGGCCTTGAAAATCGCTAACGAACAGATAACTCAAAAGTGATTTACGAGGCTTGGCACTTTTTGTTTTAAGTTGGGCTAATGTTTAAGGTTCTATGCTTTAAGTGAGCTGCACTTTAATATCACAACAAATGAATCGGAGGTTCAATGGATCAAGCAATCAAAACACATTTCGACGAGTATCCCGATGATGTTCGAGCTCGGCTTGAAGAGTTGCGTTCGTTAATCTTTGAGCTTTGCTCTGATTTAGAGTTAGGTGAAGTCGAAGAGTCTCTGAAATGGGGCGAGCCGAGTTACAGCGTTAAGACGGGCAGTCCAATTCGAATCGATTGGAAATTAAAATCGCCAAACAACTATTACTTGTTCTTTAACTGCCAAACGAAGCTAATCGACACATTCAGAGAATTGCACGATGGCACATTGGTATTTCAAGGTAATCGTGCAATCGTCTTGAAACTGACTGAACCACTTCCCAAGGCACCAATCAAGCAGTGCTTGGAGTTAGCCTTAACTTATCAACAACGAAAACATCTCCCACTTCTTGGCGCGTAGTTCTTATATGTTGTCATTATATTTCTTAAACAGGTTTTCTGTGTTCTAGCTATCACTCTTTAAAGTGCTAAGACTGTACCATCTTGATTAGTATCAAGAGGCTAGGGAATCTCTATAACCAACGCTGATTGTATTGCTTACCGTTTAAAAAGGTGTTCTAGTCACCTTGTATTTCAAACTTAAAAGGAAGTTGTATGAATTTAGATAAAGCTAAAAAACGTATCGCGAAGCAGGTTAAAAAAGGCGACCACGGATACCCAAAAATCACGTTAGCGTATTACGGGACGACCAAAGATCTCGCAACGGAAGTCGCGGTTCAATTTATGCTGGGTGAGGGCGATGGTGTTCAAGAAGAGCGTTTTTCTTGTGAAACCGAAATCCGAGATAATGAATTAGTTCAAACGACGTTACTCAAGATAATCGAGCGAGCAAATGTTAACTCAGTGATTGAAGTTGAAGGCGTGGCAGTTCTTTAGTTTGCTTTAGCCTGGAAACGAAGCCAACACGAGAACTCAGGTGTATAATCCACATTTTTATCAAATTGGGCAGGACACATGGCGATCTCGTTTGAAACTCAAAGACTAAAAGTAGAAGAAGTCGCAGGTGAACTTACTGTTCCTGAACGTTCGGCTCTGCTTGAGCGAGTACCTGGCATTCTAATCCCGTCAGTCGTTGAAAACCTTCCACCATACTTTCATGGTATTGTGTCAGGTGAGCTGGCTGAAATTTGGCTCGACCGAATGTTGTCGGGGAGCCGCTTACTTCAAGTGAAATCCAACGATAATCAATTGATTGGTTTTCTGTTCGCTTATGTAGAAGACGAAAGTGATGCTCATATTGGCTACTTGCTTGCAGAAGAGTTCTGGGGCAAGGGTTTAGCGAGTGAGCTACTGAAGGGTTTCATCACAGAAGTCGCTAAAATGGAGTCATGGTCAACACTGATTGGCGGTGTCGATCGTTCAAACATAGCCTCTGCCAACTTACTTAAAAAGCTAGGTTTTGTTGAGCAAGCCTCTGACGAAAGTGCTGTGGTTTTCTATGAATATAAGCTTTCTCGTCTTAACTCTTAATTCTTAACTCTGAGCTCTCAGCTCTTAATTTCTAATCCCTAACTCAAGCCACATCTGCGTTATACATTCATTGCCAATGTTTACGTCAATTGATAGGGAAGAAACCTTATTACACCATTCAACTGAGAACCGAGAGCAGCGAGTCTAGTTAACGTGGGCTAATTCGGCACTCTGTGTTTCATTAGCGACTTTCCAATCGCCCCCTAAGGCTTTATAGAAAACAGGCTTTGTATCCACATTAGACCATACTGGTTTAGCGACCTCGACCATCTACCATTACGATGATTGTTTTAGAGATGATGCTGAGATCAGCGGCAATCCAAGACTTAACCGAACATAGGCTTAGTGCATAACTGTGGTCAAAACCTACTTTACGACGTACATCATCAATACAGGTGTCGTAACCTTGATTTACTTGTGCAAGCCCTGTAATACCAGGCATTACACCGTATGTACGGTCTGCAAAGTAAGGAATTTCGTTCTCTAGTTTGGTGTAAAAAGTAGGGCGTTCAGGGCGTGGGCCAATTAGAGACATTTCACCTTTCAGTACATTGATCAGTTGTGGCAGTTCATCAAGACGTGTCTTTCTCAAAAAGCGGCCAACAGGCGTGATTCGCGGGTCATTCGCGGTAGCCCAAACTGCACCAGAGCGAGTTTCTGCATCCTCGTACATGCTACGGAATTTCATGATCTCAAAGATTTCCATTTTCTCCGGTGTTGATTTACCAACGCGCAATTGACGGTAGAAAATAGGGCCACGAGAAGTGAGTGCAATCGCCATCGCAATCAACGGAAATACGGGCGCTAGCAAAATCAAAGCAATCAGTGAGCTTACAAAATCGAAAGTACGTTTAGCACGTGATATTTTGTATTGGTATAGGTTTTGGGTAGATAGCTGTTCGATGTTCATCATAATAAGTCCTTAATGATTTGCTCGTGTCCAAGGTGAGTTTTCTAGTCCGATTAGGTAACGAATGCCACCAATGAAGTTGGCGTAGTGTCCAACTATCAAATAAGAGATTAATGAAATAGGTTTGTTTACTAGACGCTTTGGCAAGATGCAGCCAAGGACGCCAATGGTATAAACGGCAACTTGAGCCCATAACAGCGCTTCAAATACCAAGTAGTTGCTAAGTAAGATTGAGCACACTAAGCACACAATCATTAAATATGGAGTGAGTAGGCGAAGTCCTTTTCCTGAAAAGAACGCAAACGCGATGCCTTTAAACTTCGGGCTGAACAAGGCAAATAATCGAATCGCTTGTTGCATGTTGCCCGCTGAAATACGAAGTCTTCTTTTGAAGTCTGTTTCTAGGTTCGATTCTTCTAGCTCTAATGCAACCATTTGGGTTTCGTATTCGGCGATGTAACCTTGTTTAACGATTTGCATCGGTAAGATGAAATCATCATTAATAGTGTTGAGTGGAAGCAGTTCAAACAGGTGTGTTCTAAACAAGTAGAAAGCGCCATGAGAACCCAAGCTAGAACCTAACGAAGCCTCAGACTCTTTAACCGCGGTTTGGTACTGCCAATACGTGTTTTCGCCTTCATTGCCTGTTGGACAAAGTTGATACGTTGCGTTTACCACTCCAACCTTGTCACTTTCAAAATGAGCGGCAGCTATAAGCAAAGCATCCAATGAAATAAGGGCAGAAACATCACTCATCGCCGTGATATCACTGGTTATACGTGTCACTTCTTCATTAACAACCGCGACTTTACCTCGGTTTACTTGATGGTCATGTATCTCAAAATAGACATCACTGCACATCGCTTCTTGTATGGTCATTTGTGCAATGGCGACTGTGTTATCAGTGCAACCATCGCAAGCGATAATGACTTCCAACTTCTTTTTTGGGTAATCGAGTGAAGCAAGGTTACGAATCTTGTCTGCGATCCACTGTTCTTCGTTAAATGCAGGAACAAGAACGGTGATGGTCGGCAACGTGCAATCTTGCTGTTCCTCTTTGTAGCAACGATGACTCTCTTCAACTTTGCGTGCGGGGTGGCTTTTCGCATACCAACGCAGTAACAAAGGGTAGGCTGCGTGATGATAGACAATCAACGCACCTGAAAACAAACAAAGTCCCGCAAGCAACCAATCAATCATGCGTAAGCTCCTTCTGATATATCGTTGTAAGACGAAACCATTTTGATGATGTCGAAGTTTTCGAGTACGTAACGACGAGGTGACAAAAAGCGTTCATTTTGCTTTTCTAATAGCGCACTAGCTAACCCCACAATGCTGCCGCTTTTGACGAGGGCGCCGCTGACTGGACATAAGGTTTCATCGACGGCACCAACGTCCATTGCGACGGTTGGAATATTGCATGCTTGAGCTTCAAGTGTAGAAAGCGGCAGCCCTTCGTGGCGTGAAGGTAGGCAGAACGTATCCAACGCTCCGTAAAACGTGGTCATGTCTTCAACTAAGCCAAGAAAGATGACTCGGTCACTCAGATTCAAGCGGCTAGTCAGTTGCTCTAGTTGATTGCGTTTAGTACCGCCGCCAGCCAATGCGACAACCATGTTTGCAGGTAAAAGAGTCAGTGCTTTAATAAGTTGGTCTTGGCCTTTGACATGTTCTAGTCGACCTGCACAACCGATGATGTGTTTGTCTGTCGGCAGGTTTAGTTTTGCTCTCGCGTGTTCTTTCGACATTGGCTTAAACTTCTCACAATCAACGCCATTTTTGATGGTAATGATGTTCTCATAAGAAAAAGCAGTGCGTAGTTGGTTATAAACACGTGTCGCGTCGGCAACTAACGTTGGTTGAGCAGCTTTTAAAGCAAGCGCTTGTAATCGACGACGTTTGTTGTTGTTCAGATGCCAAGCGTCATGTTCGGTATGGATTCGAGTTGGAACCCCGGTTACGCGAGCGGCATAACCAGCGTATAACAGTGGGCCAATATGATGGGTATGAACCACATCAGGGCGAATCGCGTTGAAGGCTTTAATTAGCTTAATAATGATATTGAATTGTACGCCTGGTGCTTTATCCAAAAAGACGATTTGCTTTTTGTATGGCTCTAGCTTCGGCCAGTTGTTTATAGACTCTTGTTTAGTACCCTCTAAACTGACAATCAACACTTGGTCTGTTGGTTTAGCAAGGCGCAGCAAATCCAGAGTTAGGGTTTCTAATCCACCCGGTGCAAGGTGTTGAACAACGTGTATGATCATTTTGCCATGCTTCGTTAAATGCGTATTCATAGTTTGGACCCTGCCTTTGTGATTCTTATTTCGCCTTTCTGACGTTTCTCTTGAAGTAACTTCTTTAAAACGTTTAACTACACAAGGAGATTGCAGGAGTTGTGCCAATTAAATAACCGTTATTTTTCAGTTGTTTATATTATTTAATTCTAGGGCAGTTTTCATTTCTCAAAATGGGAATCAAAACAAAATACAATTGAATGGCAGTTTGAATCATAGGGCTTGGGTAAATCGAAAGTAGCATTAGAACTTGGGGCTCTAAATAAACAAAACGCCAACCGAGTGTTGGCGTTTTGCTCTAGGATGCACGAAGCTTGGAAACTAGAAAGCTAGGAAGCACGAAGCTAGGAAATTAGAAAGCTGTGAATCTAGCAAGTCAAAAATGGCTTTGAGGCTGACTAGCTCATTTTAGGGATCACCGTAATCACTGGGACACCCAAGATATCTTCGATTTCGTCTTTGCGTTTGATTGAAGAATCAAACAGTTCAAACAATACCGCTAAACCAATACCCAAACCGATACCTGCAACGAATCCAGCCAGAATAAAAACAAAAGTCGGCATGTTAGATTTGACACTCGGTGTGAAAGGCAAATCGATAATCTTCACACGTTTGTTTTGCTCGAATACACCAAGCGAACCCGTTAGTTGAGCCATTTCATAACGCTCTGTCAGTTCATCATATAGTTGACGTTTGATTTCAACTTGACGTTTAAGGCGGTACATCTCTTTTGCATTTTCGCCGAAGTTATTGGCCTTGTGTTCTAATTCGAAAATCATAGTTCGAAGGCTTTTGGTCTCTTCAGTTAAAGACTCAAAGCGAGCACGAACCAGCTGTAGGCTGTGTAATTGAGTGACCAGAAGAGGTTGGGTATCAGAAAGTTTGTTCAGTGTCGTACTACTTGCGATGTCCCAAAGCTGGTCGCTGTTCATCGTTGGCTGGGTTACCTCGAGCAAACTCTTACGTTCATTCTCTAGTCTGTCTAGCTCACGCACTTTAGCTTGCACAGCACTGTGCTTGTCCGTGTATTTAGCTTGTAACAAGGTAAGGTCGCTACGAATGTCGATGATCTGGTCTTCTAATTTACCGATCACAGGGTTGGTTCTTGAAAGTTGTTGGTCGATTGACCCTAAACTTTTTTCGACACCCGATAACTCGGCCTCTTTTTCTGCCAATGTTTGTTTGAGTGAAGCTAAGCGATTCAAACTTTGGCTCTGTACCTCAGGCGTCGAATGAACATTCTCATTCATGTATGCAGCTAGCGCTTCTTCTGCTTCTGCAAGCTCTGCGCTACGTTTGTCGATATGGATTTTCAAGAAGTTACTTGAATCTTCAATCGATGAACGTTCCGGTGCAAGTAACTGTTCAATGAAATGTTCACTTACCGAGCGCAGCGTAGCTTCCATTCCATTTGGTGTGTTCGACGTTAGACTTATCTTTAGAAAATCTTTTCCAAGCTGAGTCACCGTTAGACGTTGAGACAGGTCAGTAATGATCTCTTGTTTCTCAATTTCAGGCATATCTGGCGTGGTTAATTGCAGTTCATCAGCGACCGAGTAAAGCACATGTCGACTGTGAAGCAGTGTTCTTAATGCGTTAAGTCGATCTTTGAGCATCGTCGAAACGGCAATGTCTTCCAAGAATGGATTCATCTTGGCCGTTTCTTGAATCAACATACTGGTATGCGCGTCATATTTAGTTGGAGCCAACTTGCTCACACCAAAGCCTACAAAGGGCAAAATAAGCATTGGCAGAACGATAACGTAGCGTTGGCGCCACATCGCATTGATGATGACTAATAACCGCAATTTCAGATTATTCATAATAGCTCCAACATCCAATGTACGAAGTTACCACGGTTCTGCCAGCTCTCTTGTTCGACGACAGAGATAGGTGAGTTGCTTAGCTCGCGTGCATGATCAAGCGCCCAAATCATTTGGTTGGCACTGCCAACCGTGGTTACGTGCCCTTGATATGGAACCAAAGCAGGGAACGGTGTTGTGATAATTGGTGTGCCCGCCGTAAGGTATTCCATTAGTTTGAGTGGGCTACACGCTCGGATCTGCTCGTTATCAACAAACGGCAACAAGCTCACATCCCAGTGTTGAGAATAGCTTGGTAGCGTGTGGTGTGGACGAGGGCCAAGGTAATGTACGTTACTCAACTTAGGCAGCATGAGCGTATCAAGCTCGTTTGGACCTATGAAAACAAAGTCCCATTCCGGCATCGCATTCGCAACATGATCAATCATTTCATAATCAAGCCACTTAGAAAGGCTGCCATAAAAACCAGCAATAGGGCGGTGGTTGCTTGGTAAATCTTTTGCTCTTGGTGCGGGTGTTGAAAATAGGTCTACGTCGACACCATGTGGTAGCAAGTGCGCTTTATGCTTTGGAAATTTACCCATCAATTTTTTGCTAGCCGCGAATATAAGCGTTGATTTTTCGATTAGCTCTAATTCGTGCTGTGCAACGGTGTCATGATCAACACCAGCCAGCGCGCTAAAATCATCACCGCAGTAATAGACCACAGATGACTCGCCTAAGTGTCCGCACAAATCAACAGCGGTCGGAAGAGAAGTCCATAGGATAGGCGCGTTCAGATTAAGCTCCGCAATAATCGGTTTTAGTTGGTGCAACATCATTTGCTGAGCCAACTTTCTAGAAAATTTAGAAGCAGGCGCAGGGATTGTCTTTAAGTTAACGATAGTAATGTTGTCGTGTCCCTCAGAGTCGAGCATGTTTTGAGTTACGGCCTTGGTTTTACCAAACAACTTGTTGAACGCTCGGCTAACATCTTTGGCGGACAGCTTCGGTTGTCTTAAGCCAATTGAGTTGACCCATAAGACTTTGTGCTGCTTAGCAAGGTGACGAACTAAATGTTGAGTCGATGAAGGTAGGCCACCAAAGTCTTCACCAAATACGATTAAATCACGCATGGTCACCTCCATGAGTCTCTAACGAATCGAACATATCGGATTCTGTCACTTCAACGGGTTTGATGTGACCGACAACTCGAGCTGGGTTGCCACCTGCAATTGCGAAGGCAGGAATATTCTTTGTTACTACGCTGCCTGCGGCTATTACGGCACCTTCGCCGATGGTTACGCCACCTTTGACCGTCACATTCGTGCCCAACCAAACATCGGGTTCAAGAATGATGTCACCGATTTGCTGAGGGTCGTCACCTTCACCTAGCGCTCGGCGTTTTGCATCAAGCGGGTGTCCAGAGTATCCAAATAGAAAAGCGCCGCCTGCGATTCGTACGTTGTCAGAGATAACCACTTTACCGCCAACAGCGATAGTCGACTGCCAACCAATGTCGACGTTATTGCCAATCGACAATAGTGGGTGTTCCAAGCCTTCAAGTTGTTGAGTACAACCAGAGAATGTCGTGTGGCCAGAGATACGGCAGTTGTCGCCAATCGTAATTTGCACCGGACCGCTGACGAAAGGCAGTCCACCATACAAATACAGGCGTTTGCCACATTGAGCCACACGACCTTTGAAAGCCGGAGTCCAGTAGAAGAATCGCGTAAAGCCAGAAACCAGATTCACCACTAGCTTGTGCGCTTGATATAGACAGCGATTAAATAGTTTAGGGGTAGGTAGCTCTGCGCTTCTGATGTTTTTCAAAATTAAAAACACATTTCTAATTCGAGAATTAGGATGAAACTTAAGCCAATGTTTGAATTGATGTATAGATACTGACGTCATAATGAAAATCCTCTTTTTTGTTATATAGAAGTACTTTCATATATTGTGCCATCTAATAAATATAATATTTTCAATAGGTTAAAATGTGTCTTTTAGGTTTTCTCATTTTGACAGGCAGTTTGAGATACTTTTGAGACGCAAACTGTGAGTGCTGCGAGGATATAAATCGGCCAGTTGAAGCCTTGAGTCAAAAATGTACCCGACACGATTGTTCCAATCAGACCTGCATAGATCGCATAGGCGACCGCATTGAGTTCGGGGGCGATTTCTGTGGCCGAGTTTTTTAACCTCGTTAGCGTAGAGCGAGAGGTTTTGATCAAAGAAACGATAAGGCAGACAAAAATGATCAGACCAATAAAGCCTGTTTCTGCCAACACACCAAACCAGGTACTGTGAACGGCGTGATTCAGTCCGTCCCAATGCGAACTGTAAAAGAAGTAGTTCGAGAAGAAGTTGTTCAACCCTACGCCGGTCAGTGGATTCTCAACTGCCATCTTTATTGCTGCTTCCCAAGCATAGATTCGACCCATTGCAGATTCATCGATACCTTGTTCAGCGGCACCACCAGAAGATCTGTCTGAGATACCAGCAACTAAATAGAGCACCACGGCCGCGACAGTTCCCACTGAGATTAAGAGAACTTTAGAGCGCACTAGCTTCCACGCAAAAATACCAATCACCGCAATACAACCCAGTAATCCGCCACGGCTTTGAGTGGCAATAATGGCGGCGAGCAGTAACAGACAAATTAAGGCACTGATTAAACGTTTGGATCGTGAGATGCCAGTCGTGGTGGCTTGGCTTATTGTAAAGGCGAGTGGGAACATCAGTACCAGTGCTAGGTCGTTCGGGTCACCTAACATAGAGCCAAAATCGCGGCCAATAGTCACGCGTGAGCCCTCGACAAGCCCAATACCATTTACTGAGTTGTACACGGCAATAGAGCTGACTAAAGCGCCAGCGTAGATAATCGTCATCGCGGTTTTTGCGAGATTTTCCGTGGTGTTTACTAGCCAAGTAATCGCAAGCGTCATCACTATAATTTTCCAATAAACGCCCTTGAATTCTGCTAGTGCTATTGGCCTGTTGGACGCGAAGATAATACCAATGAAAACCAATACCCAAAATATGGCGAGCCAATTTAAACAAGGGTGCCAGAAGATTTTAAGTTCTTTACTGATTAATGCATGCCATAGAAGAGCCGACAGAGCGCCTAATGAAAGCATCAGCGGTATTTTTAGCGAATAGAGCTGAGGTATAGCTTCGTGAATTCGGAAAAATGAAAAGACAACGAACAGTAAAACTAACCAGAATGTTTTGTTTAACACGAATAACCCGGCCAATGGCACAAGAGCGAGCGCCACAATGACAGCAGGGTGAGGCACAAAGTACCAAACAACACCAAGCCCAACACACAAGGTGCTGATCGTGATGATGACTGGCAATCTATTAGCTTCAGGGTTGACCATTGTGACCTCTATTGGCAAATAAACTCTTTAGGACTCGGCTCGTAATCTTTTTAAGACGTAGTTACGCCTGATGTTAAAGATTGCAAAGTGAGTGCCAGTTATGCATTTTGTTTAACTTACTGATTTAATGTTGGATTATTAAGTGAGGGCGTAGCCTTGAGGTGAGTTTTGTCATTTTGAGAATCAGTATAAAACTGTCTAAAGTACTTAAATCATCAAGCCAAAATAACCAGTTATCGACTAAGGCTAGAATTAACGGTCGAGTTGATAGATTTCCAACAACTGCGGGACAACGGCTTGTGGAGAGTATTGGTTTTTCACGGTTTCTATCGCGTGACTCTTGAGAGAGTTACGTTGCTCGTTCGTCAATGACATCCACAAAGATAAAAACTGTTCTAGCTCAGCTTCTGAATTTGCAAGGTAGCCGTTAACTTGATGCTCGATGAGTTGAGGCAAGTTACCAACTGAGGTGGCGAGAACGGGAATGCCACGAATCATGGCTTCTAATGCCGCCATAGGTAAGCCTTCAAAGCGAGAAGGGATGATTAACAGATCGATTTGGCTCCAGACGTCGTCCATATTGGTCTGATGCCCATGAAAGGTCACATTATCAGGCTGCGATTTAACTAAGATGTCCATTTCTGGCCCGTCACCAAAAAGCTCAAACCGAACATCAGGAAACTGTTTGGCTAATGCAACAAATCGATCAGGCGCTTTTTCATGGCTCAATCGCCCCACAAAACCAACATGGAATGGGCTTGATGAAGGGGAGCTTGTTAACCCGGTTGGCATTTTAACAAAGTTATTCAATTGATGGGTTTGACTCGGCACTTTCGCTTTAATCTTTTCACTGACCACGAGCGACTGATCAGAAAGAAAACTGCTGTAACGGTCGAGCCAATCATAAAGCCATACTTTGCCTGTTGGGGTTTCACCTGCGTGATAAGTGGTGATTTGCTTTGTGTTGTTGAAACGAGGCGGAAGCTTGATTAACTTGCTGACCAAACTGGCTTTGTAACCATGAGCATGGATAAGCCTTGGTTGATAATGTTGAACTGCACGTTTCAGCTGTGTCGCGCTATTGCCATTTGAATCTACAGAACATGAGGCTAAATCGGAGAGGTAACTAAAAGGGATGTTCAGCGCATTCAACTTTTCAACGATGATCGCTTCAGGATTAAACTTAGTCAAAAGAACGATACGAACAGCCTCTGAATACTGAGCGCTTTCCGATATCAGGCCTTGTGCTAATTCTAAAACATGCGTTTCTATGCCTCCAAAAGTTTGGCTGTCGATCAACAGCCAAATCTCATGAAGGTTTATGTCGAGTATACCTTGGTTAGGCTTGATTGTACTCATCTTCCGATTCCCAAGCCTGTTTCTTACGATAAACAGTAGAAGGGCTAAGTTCTAACAGCACAGCAGCGTTTAACACATTCCCATCGCAATGATTGATGGCATGTTGAATGGCTTCACGTTCTATTTGCCACATTGGACGAATAGCACCTTCGCTTGTGGTAAATGCAGGCGTCATCGGCTCATTGTGAGCTTGAGCAACTGACGATTGTTCCAACTCTTCCGGAGTAATCGGTGGCAACTTAGCTTCTGGTGCTTCAACAACTGCAGGTTGAGGCGCAGTTACTCGAATTGGTGTCACTGATTTAGATGATGGAGCGGCATCTACTTTATTAATCGGAGGCGGTAACATGTCTTTAGTCACGCTCGTTTCATTGTTCAACACCACGATGTTACGGATGATGTTTTGCAACTGACGCACATTGCCTGGCCACGCATAACGTTTAAGTAGATTCTGCGTTTCTTTGTCTATTGATTTGAACTTCTTCTTGTCTTGCTTCGCGTACAGTTTCAAGAAGTGATTAGATAGGGTGACAATGTCACTTCCTCGTTCACGAAGCGGTGGCATTTCGATAGGCACAACGTGAACACGATAGTAAAGGTCTTCTCTAAAACGTCCTTCTTCTACTTCAACCAGTGGATCGCGGTTGGTCGCACAGATAATTCTGACATCCACTTTAATCTCGCGGTTGCCACCGAGTGGAGTAAACGTACCAGTTTGCAAAAATCTGAGGAGCTTCTTCTGCATCTCCAGTTCCATTTCACAAAGCTCATCGAGAAATAGGGTACCGCCATGCGCTTGCATTGCTGCACCTTTACGGTCGGTTGTCGCACCGGTAAACGCACCTTTAACGTGACCGAAGATTTCACTCTCCATTAGGTCTCGAGGGATAGCGCCGCAGTTAATGGCCACGAAGGGTTTACCATTACGCTGACTCTCTTGGTGAATCGCTTCCGCACACACTTCTTTACCTGTACCACTTTCGCCGTTAATAAACACGCTGGCAGTGGTTGGTGCTACCGAATCAATGATCTTGTAAACCGCCTGCATGGGTAGGCAAGAGCCAATGAAATTATGAAAACGATCACGATCGAATTTGCTTTGCATGTTATCGACGAGGTTTTCGAGTTTCGCTCTTTTTAGATGCAAGCTAACAGAGGTCTTGAGTCGATCGGCTTGAATGGGTTTCTCTAAGAAGTCTTCTGCACCGCGTTGGATAAGGTCTACCGCGATGTTTACTGAACCATGCGCTGTCGCGATGATGACAGCGGTCGGTATTTCGTTAGCAGTAATCCAATCTAAGACTTCTTCGCCTGGCATGTCAGGAAGCTTAAGGTCGAGAATCACAAGCTGTGGAGAGTGCCTTTCAATGAAGGTCTTAGCTTCCGCGCCGGTTTCGACGTGGAAAATATCATAGGGCTCGTCTTTTACGTACTGCTTGTAGAGTACGGCGAGTGAGGTGGAGTCTTCAACTAACAATACCTTAGGGCGCATTGTGTATTCCTTTTGAAACTTTATCCTAACCAATCAATAACATAGTGATATGCAACCATCAATACGAGTCTTGTGTATTTGTTATCTACCACATGCAATCTTTTAAGAAGCGGCCTGTATAACTTCTCGCATTGCTGTTCATGATGGAGCCCATCTTATGGCGACTATATTAATAACGACTGTTTTGAGTTTTTAATCTGATACCGATAATGAACATGCAAAGCTAGCTGAAGCCTGCCTCTTTCCTTTCAAGCAAGGCTTTTATTGAACGCTCTGCGAGCTCTAGTAATTCATCAACTTGTCGAAATGCCGCATCATGACTCTGTTCTAAACATAGCTTTTCTAAAGCTCGAGCTAATTCACCCAAAGGGCGATTACCTAACGAAAGCGCTGTGCTGCCGAGAGTGTGGACCTCGAACTCAAGTGTTTGAGCGTCTTTCTGCGTGACTGCCTCTTTTATAGCGACCAAGCGTGTTTGTGATTCTTCGACATAATGGTCGATCAAGATAGGGATAATGTCCGCACTTGTATCGCGAATCATTTGCTCCAGAACGCTTTCATCGACAAGCTCGCTCACTTGTTGTGAGTTTAGATTTGTAGCTGCGTCTGACGCTAAAGTAGAATTCATCAAATTAAGTCCTTTTATTGAGCTTAATATCTGTTAATACTATTAAGTTTTAGTCATTTTCTAGAATAATTTCAACTGGTTGCCGTACAAATAGAGCATTTAATTGGCATCTCACTCATCTTGCTATTGGGTTTGTGACAAACCTAACGGACTGATTTTATTTTGTTTTCTCTTATGAAATATAAACTTAGGTGCCTATAAAGCCTAAGGTGCGGGTAGATCTCAGAAGAAAACGAGCCCGATACAAATAAAAAAGACCACTGCAGTGAATTAACAACAGTGGTCTTAGAGCGGGGTAAGCAGTTTGGGCTAATCTAAATAGCGATAACGCAAATAGCGATAATTTAAACAGCCGAGCTTTAAATCACGAAAAATAGGACTACGAAGCTTTATCAATCTTTGGCTTTGGGTCGGCTTCTACTTCTTCCTCGCTACTTTCTGAGAAGATATCAGCAACAGCGCTTCTCTCGAGTTCACCTTTTAGATTACCGTCTTCATCAACAACTGGAAGAGAGTAGTCACAAGACATAGTGTCCGGTAGCACTTCTTCAATCGCCGCATCTGGTAAGATGGCAGGGACTTCTTCGTATATCTCATCACTAAAATCATGTACCGATGAATCTTCAACTGCGTCTTGTAGGCTCTCTTGTGTGACTAGGCCTTGATAGCCGTCATCCGTTACGTGATAAGCGTAATCGTTTTTCAGCATCTTCATCTGTGCCAGAGCACCTTCAATCGTTTCTGATGTGATTCGATACAGAGGAGGCTGCATAACGGTTTCAACGGTCAGTGCACGAGCACGGTTTACGTCTTTCACGAACGCTTCCACGTAATCATCGGCTGGATTTAGCAGAATCTCATGTGGTGTGCCTTGTTGTACTAACTCGCCGTCTTTCAAAATTGCGATTCTATCGCCTAGGCGGAGTGCTTCGTCCAGATCATGAGTGATGAAAACAATCGTCTTATGAAGCTTCTCTTGAAGTTCGATAAGCTGATCTTGCATTTCACTTCGAATCAAAGGGTCGAGTGCCGAAAAGGCTTCATCCATTAACAAGATTTCAGCGTTAGTACACAGAGCGCGAGAAAGGCCAACACGTTGTTGCTGACCACCTGAAAGTTGCGCAGGGTATTGCTTGCCGTAACCTTTCAAGCCCACGGTTTCTAACCATTCGTTGGCTTTTGCTAAACGGTCTTCTTTTTTGATGCCTTGTACTTCCAACCCGTACGCAACGTTTTCAACCACAGTGCGATGAGGCATTAAGCCAAAGCGTTGGAATACCATCGACATTTTATGACGACGGAACTCTTCTAGCTGTTTAGTGTTGAGGCTCATCACATCAATGCCTTCAACCATGATTTTACCTTGAGTCGGGTCAATCAAACGGTTGAAGTGGCGAATCAGCGTCGATTTACCCGAGCCAGAAAGCCCCATGATAACGAAGATTTCACCACGGTTAATCTCAAGGTTGATCTCTTTCAAACCAACGGTATGACCCGTATCCGCAAGAATCTGATCTTTGTGTTCGCCGTTTTGAACTCGGTTCATAACAGACATTGGTTTGGGTCCAAACACCTTGTACAGACCACTAATTTCAATCAATGGTTTAGTCATGCTTGAATCCTCCTAAATGCGCATTAGTTCTTCTTGCGTACGCTTGTGAAGCGCGGTCAAAAAGGATTGCGAGGGCAACGATGGCGAAACCATTCATCAAGCCTAATGTGAAGTACTGGTTAGTAATCGATTTGAGAACCGGTTGTCCTAGGCCTTTCACACCAATCATGGATGCGATAACAACCATAGACAGTGCCATCATGATGGTTTGGTTAATACCCGCCATGATCGTTGGCATTGCTAGAGGAAGTTGAACACCCCATAAGCGTTGCTTTTTGCTCGCACCGAAAGCGGTAGCGGCTTCAAGGACTTCTTTATCAACTAAGCGTATGCCTAGGTTAGTTAGACGAATTACAGGTGGAATCGCGTAGATAACCACGGCGATTAGCCCTGGAATCTTACCGATGCCCAGTAGCATTACCACTGGAATCAAATAAACGAACGCAGGCATGGTTTGCATGATATCGAGCATCGGCGTAACAATTGACTGAGCTCGATTTGAACGAGCCATCGCAATACCAATCGGAATGCCCAAGAATATTGAAACCAAGGTACATACAGTGATGATACTGAGCGTCCGCATGGTGTCTTCCCACATTCCAAAGTAACCAATGAGAAGTAGAGAAGCAACACAGCCTAGAGCCAGTTTCCAAGAACGGCTTGCTGCGTAGACAAGGCTGGTACACACAGCCAGGACTATAATCCAAGGTGTTGAGATAAGGAGTTTTTCAAACCAAACGAGGAATGAAAGAAGAGGGTCAAAGAGAGATTCAATCATTTCGCCGTATTCACGGGAAAATTCACGGTATGCGCCATCTAGCGTCTTTTTTATGGTTCGTAAATCACCGCGTTCCATCTCTGGAAAGCTTGATAACCAATTGCTGTCAGCCATTTTATATCCTTATAGTTCGGAGCCACTTGTCCATGCGATAAGAAAATCGCTAATGAAAAGGGCTCCGAATCATGAATAACATCAAGTATAGCGACGTTATTTCTGTTTTATTGTTGAAGCGTAATTACTTGTTATTAAATCAAGCTCTTACAGCTCTGCTTCAACTTTCTTAGCCACTTCTTCAGAAACCCATGGGTGCCATACTTCTGGGAATTCACTTAAGAAATGCAGACTCGCTTCTTCGCCATCAGCTTGGTTGTCTTCCATCCAAGCAAGTAGCGAGTTCATTTTGTCGTTCGTGAAACCACGTTTAGTAAAGTAGTCGTATGCTTCAGGAGCACGTGACGCAAAACTTTCAGTGGTAATCGTGTGAACAGGTGAAGGCGGGTACATGGTCGCTTTTGGCGATTCACAATCTTCTTTAGTGGTACAGTTAAGGAACTCTTCCTCATTAACGCCACTGCCAAAGTCGACTTTAACCATGTCGTATTTACCTAGCACAGCCGTCGGTGCCCAGTAGTAACCAAACCAAGCTTCTTCACGTTCATAAGCTTTTGCGATAGAGCCAGATAAGCCGGCACTCGAGCCTGGATCAACAATCGTGAAACCGCTGTTTTCTAGCTCAAGAGCATTAAACAGGTTTCCGGCGCTGATCTGACAGTTCCAGCCTGCAGGGCAGCTGTAGAATGCAGATGTATCTGGGTCTTCAGGGTGTTTGAATAAGCTTGCGTTTTTGCGTACGCCTTCGATGGTTGCCATTTCAGGGTACTGTTTTACTAGGTAAGCTGGAACCCAAAAGCCTTCTTCGCCGCCGTTCACAAGTGCTTTACCTGCGTAGCGAAGACGTTTTTCTTCAACACCTTTATCTAATGCGTCTTTTAAGCTGTTGCTCCAAAGTTCAGGTGCAACATCAGGCTGGCCTTTTTCGATCATAGACGTGCCTGTTGGCATAGTGTCGCCAGGGATAAGTTCAGCATCACACCCATAACCATGTTCAAGGATGAATTGGTCGATATTGGCGATCAGTGTTGCAGAGTTCCAGTTCATATCTGCGATTGTTACGCTGCCACATTCTCCAGCGTTAGCATTACCGCTGGCTGCTGCTACTAACAAAAATACGGAGCTTAACTTGTATTTCATATTGAGTTTCCTTTCTCTTTAATAATACAACTAAGGTAACCAAGGTAAATTGATTATCTAAATTGCTCGATGGTGATCCTTTCCGTGTATTTGAACCATTTGAGCAGAAGGAGGGATGGGTGAAGTTTGAATAGATAAACGTGCAAAGTCAGTGAAGTGTGATTTGCCAATTCATCCACTGTGTTTCAACAGCCATCGGATAACTTTGTCAAACTATTACAAATTCGTCAAAAACCATCTCTATTTATAATCTTAGGGAATAATCGTACGAATTCCATCTTTGATGCGATTTACATGGCACTTTAACCGTCTGTGTCACATTACCGCTAAAGTTAGGCGTGGGGCTGTTGATTTTTGAAGGAATTTAAAGGGGGTAAGACCATGATTGATGCGTGTGAAATGCGTTGAATGGTTTTTAAAATCTTATTTTTAATAATAACTTCGCCAAAAATACCCAATTTGGTTTTGAGTTATTCAGAGCTTTTGGAGCTTGAAGTCTAATAGGATAGGTAGCTGTCATGGTTTAATGACAGCCAGAAAGTAGCAAAAGAAAGTTACATCGGAAGGTTCAAAAACTCATTTTGATACAGCTTGTTTGCCAAGCTATCGCGAAGCTTAGCGGGGATGAATTTCATTCGATTGATTTGTCTGACCAACTCTTGTGCAAAGCTAGGCTTTTGTTTCATGTTCATCACGCAGCCCATTAGGTTGATACTTTGTGCATCAAGCAGCTTTTTCGCTTGTTCTAGGTGGTGACTCGACGTTTCACCATAGGCGACAACCATCAATGTGCTGTCACAAGCACTCGCCACAGACTGAGCCGGAATGTTGCCTTTGTTTATGTTGAGAAGCGGTGAGGTATCAATGATGACTCTGTCGTATTTCTCTAACCATTTGTTGACCACGTTTTGTAACGTTGTCGGATCTTTATAAGCCAATTGCGTTGAAGCAACTTGTGGAGCAGGGACACCGATAAACGTACGCTGAGATTCAACATGTTCTATCAGTTGACCTTGCTGATTATCTTCTAGCATATTCAAATCTTTGAAAGCAGGGTTGAATAAGTTGAGATCAACATAAAGCGTTGAATGACCCGCAAGAAGAAAACGCTCGGCTAATGCGGTTGCAATAGATGTTACGCCGTCACCTGAATGGCAGGCGGTGACGCATATTGATTTTTGGCCGTTAAGTTCAGAAGCTAAATACAGTTGCTCGACTTCGGCATGGGTCGCTGAAATTGTCATTATAAAGCTCCTATTAATACGATGGTGGTGGTGATACGCAGTATGTCATCAAGTCCGACGCGTGCTTTTTCAATAAAGCTTTCGCGACGGTCTGGGATGTAAATCGTGTCACCAGCGCGTAGCACCGGCAAGTTGTAAATGTTCGCCGTTTTGCTGAATTCAACAAGGTCAAAAGTACGAGCCTGACCTTGGCAGCAAGACATATTGACGATGGTAATTTTTTCTACATAAGCATTGTCGGTAGGGCCTGCTGCTTCTGCCAGAATATCTAGAATGGTCATGTTGTCGTTGAACACATAACGCCCCGGATTGTTAATCGCACCAAGCACACGAACGGTTTCTTCTTTCGGTGTATCTAACCAGTTTTTGCCTTTCTCTGGGATGTAAATCGTGTCGCCAGTGGTTACGTTTGGCAGTAACGATTCGTCACCGGTTTCGAAGTACAGTGATAAGTTAAGTTTGCTTACTTGCGAATAGGTTTTGTCACGATGCGTTACTCGAACGTTGTGGATGTCGGCATCCTTTGTTGGACCGTCAGCCGCAGACAAGATATCAAGGAAGTGCATGTCTTTGGTGAAGCGGTAACGACCGGGTGCATTCACTTGTCCAAAGATGTAGATCGAAGCATCAGAGCTTTGACGAACCCATTGTGATTTATTGTCTGAAGGATCTTGTGGCAAGTCGTGAACACGCACGATAGAGCCCGCTCGAATTTGTGGCATTTGGTCACGTGGCGCACCATTTCGAATAAAATCATCAAGGTTAAACACAACTAGCTTTCTACCAGTAACAACTTCGATTTTCGATGTGTCAGCGCGTAGCGTAGGGCCACCGACGTGTGCCAATAGCCCCATGAAGTTCATTTCATCTGACCATTCAATACGACCAGGTCGATTCACCTCACCAATCACGTTAACTGCTCTGTCTGGCGTGATTTTCAACCAAGACTTCTCGTTCATGTCGTTTTTCTCGGGAACGAAAATCGCGTCACCAGCTTTGATGCTAGGAGGGTTAGAGTTAGGTAAGCCTTCAGTGTAAGCCGCTAAATCGAATTTAAGCACTCTGCCATCTGCTTTGATAACACGGATTTGTCGTGACTCTGCAAATCGAGTTGGGCCGCCCGCATTCGCCAAGATATCCATAAAGGTCGCGTCTCTTTTGCCTTCAAAAGCACCAGGGGCTGCGACTTCGCCCATTACGTAAACCATGTTGGCGCCGGATTTGATCTCTTCTTCTTGCTTGGGAACGAAAATGGTCGCACCCGGGCGTAAAATTGGAAGCAGACTTTCGTCACCAGAATCTAAGTAACGTTTTAGGTTGAATAGCGTTGGGGTGTTGTTCGAAATCACTCGGATTTGCTCAACACTGGCATAACGAGTTACGCCGCCCGAACGCATAAGTACGTCGACAAGGTCGGTGTTCTCTTTGTAAGTGAACGAACCCGGCGCGTTCACCTCACCAAACACTTTGATGGAGTTACGAGAATCAGCACTGTCACCTGAGTTAGCAAGCTTTGCTGCGTCAAACTCTTGCTCGATGTTACCGACTAATGGAGAAGCTGGAACGAATAGTGAATCCAGTGATTGAAGAGTAGGTAATGCTGACTCGTCTCCTGAATCAAGGAATCGTTTGTAGTTAAACTCTTTCTTATCTGCGCCTCGCTTAAGAATCAGCTTATCCAGTTGCGCGCCCGGGCGTAAACCACCCGCAGCGTAAAGTGCCATTTGGATGCTAGAACCTAATGAGAGCGTGTATTCGCCAGGCTGTTCTACATAACCTTGCACGTAGATGATGATTTGCTGCTCTTTTACATACACTGAAGCGTTCGAAAGATCTTTGTAAGCGGTTGCCAGCGACTCTAGAACGACTTTGTTAAGCTGTTCGCTGTCGTAACCCGCAACAAACACAGCGCCTACTTCTGGAAGAGTAATACGGCCACGCTTATCCACTTGGAACCCCGTGTTTAAGGTACTTTCACCGGGTACGTTAACTTGGATTAGATCACCGACTTGAACCGCGTCTGAAAACTCATCGTTAGCATTGACGACATTCGCAAAGCATAACGATAGGGTGATGATAAAAGCGATCAAGGATTTCATAATCCACCTCCCATTTTCTCGGCATTCTTAGGCGAGAAAATTTCAATACTTACTCGGCGGTTCGTTAAACGCGTGCCGTCGGATTCACCTTCAAAAAGAGGGACGGTTTCGCCAACAGAGACGGCTTTGATTCGTTGAGCGCCTAGTCCAAAAATAGTCAGGTAGCGTTCGACTTGTTTCGCTCGTCCAAGTGCTAACTTGTCGTTGTATTCTTCGGCACCCGTTGCATCAGCATGGCCGGTAACAACAAGGTCTAGGGATTTGTGTTCTTTAAGTAAAGTGGTCGCCTCGGCCAGTCTTCCCATATATTTAGGATTTACTTCAGTCGAGTTTTCCGCAAATTGGTTGTCAACATTAAGCAGGTCATACAACTGTTCAATAACCGACAGTTGCATTCTAAATTGATTTTCATTTTTTGGTGGCTCACAGCGGGCTTGTGAAGTTACGTAATCCAGTTGGACCTCAAGTTCATTTAGGCGTTTTCTTTGGATCACTAAGTCGTTGGCTGCATCCAGTAGTAGACCGCCTTGAAGTTCACGAGCAATACGATTTTGCTTTTCGATTGCTTGAACAACAGCAGCTGGGAAACACCAACGAGCACCTTCTTGGATCAAAGCATCAAGGTGCAATTTAGCGAGCTGCCAATCAAAGCGTAATCCATGTTCTGGACCAAGAGGCTCGTCTGGCATGACAGGAGAGAAGTCTGAGTTTTGATAGTTAATAGAATCGTAACTTTCAGCCAAACCCCCTGTGCCTTGTTCAGGATAGCTAGTACAGCCACCCAGAACGAGAGCGGACAGAGAAAGGGCTATGTAGTTTTTCAGTATTTTCATGCCAACGTCCTATGTTTCTAATTTTTCTTATTATTTTTTGTTACTTCTAGCTTAGTGGGTCTTCATGAATTTGCAGGATTTTTTGAATTTACTGGGATAGCGTGGCCAATACGTAGTAGGTTCATAATTTCAAGAGGCTGACCAGTCACATTTTCAAGTCGCATGTTACGTTCGCGCTCAGTCAGACGTTTGAACATATAAACAATCGCGCCAACACCAGATGAATCTAAAAACTCAACCTGGCTAAAATCAACTTCGATTTCAGGGTGACCATCGTTAGAAATCACATCATCGATGTCGGTTTGTGCATCACGACTGCCTGCTGCATCCAGATCACCGAAAATAGAAAGTGTCAGTGTCGTTGTGTTTAAATCAGTCTTACGTAGTTCCATAGCGATATCTCCTTTTAAGTATGTATGGACAACTGCACTGAATGTGCCAACTTTTATGTTGTTATTTTTCAATAATTTATGTTTAGTACGAATTTCTATCTCAAATTGAGAAAAGACGTTTCTCAATATGAGAACTAAAAACGGCGGAATATATGAGAGTTATAGATCATTAATTTAATGAATAAATGAAAAGGTTAGATAAGGTTGATGAGTGGATCGCATCTTCTAGCAAAGGTTGTCTACCTACGTGTCAGAACGCTTAGGATTAAAGGCGTTTGTTGACTACTACAGATATCAATACGGAGCAGATGATGAGATTAACTAAATTGGCGATAGCAACTCTATGGGCGTGTTCGCTTTCTTCTCATTCATCCTATTTACCTCCCGACCATTTGGTACTGGCCAATACATACCAACAAGGCATTGATGTTTCTGAATACTGGAAGAGTGAAAAGCTTGATGGGATTCGGGCTCTTTGGGACGGACAACATCTTTATACACGCAATGGTAATCGCATTTACTCACCCAAGTGGTTTACTGAAAACTTGCCTAAGGTCCATCTCGAAGGAGAGTTGTGGGCAGGAAGGGGCAAGTTCCACCTTGTTCAATCTACCGTTCTCGATCATACGCCGAGTGACACAGCATGGCGCCAAATCGATTTCATGCTGTTTGATATGCCAGGCGCTGCGGGAGATTATCAAAAGCGCTATTACAACATTTTGCATTGGGTAAGCGTGATTGGAGAATCTCATGTCAGCTACATAGAACATGTACCAATTCACAGTGAAGAGGCTTTGTTTCATCAACTTGATAATGTCGATGAGCGTAATGGCGAAGGCTTGATGCTTAGAAAAATCACCAGTCGTTATCAAGCAGGCCGAAGTAATGATTTGTTAAAACTGAAAAGGCATCATGATGCCGAAGCCACAGTTATTGGCTACAAGGGTGGGACAGGGAAGTATAAAGGGATGATGGGTTCAATCTTGGTTCACACAGAAGAGGGTGTGGAATTTTATATAGGCAGCGGGTTCAGTGACCAAATGAGACTCGCACCGCCAGAGATCGGCAGCCGTATTACCTTTCGCTACAATGGTTTTACTCAAAACGGAAAACCCAAGTTTGCCCGCTTTGTACGAGAGAAGAGTGAATATTAAGGCAGATACGATCTACCTAACCATTAAACGAAAAAGAGCCCTGAAAATCAGAGCTCTTTTTTGTGTTCGAAATCAGATAGACCGACTAAGCGAGTGCGAATCTAACGAGAACTAAATTCTAACTGTACGTCATCATCCTGCTTGTGCATCCAGTGTAAGCGCATACCTAGCATAATCGCTGCTGATGTTAGACCGACAATGAAACCAATCCAGAAGCCGTGCGCGCCCATAGGTTCAACAATCCAATCTTTCATTCCTAAGATGTAGCCGATAGGAAGGCCAAGCAACCAGTAAGCAACGAAGGTAATGTTGAAGATTGAACGCATGTCTTTGTAGCCACGCAGAGCACCTGCAGCGATAACTTGGATGGCATCAGTACATTGATAAACCGCCGCGAACAACAGCAACTGCATTGCAACGGTAATTACCGCAGTGTTCTCTGTGTAAAGTAATGCAACCTGTTCTCTGAACAGGACAGTTAACGCCGCTGTCATTAAGGCTGTCACTAAACCAACAATGATACCTACGTGTGTCGCGATCTTAGCGCCTTCGGTGTTGTTTTCGCCCAACTTATGCCCTACACGAATACTCACGGCTGCACCGATACTCATTGGAATCATGAAAACCAGCGAAGAGAAGTTGATCGCGACTTGGTGCGCGGCAACAATCAACGAGCCAAGTGGGGCAACCAACAAGGAAACAACCGCAAACAAGGTTACCTCGAAGAAGATAGCGGCTGCGACAGGGAAACCAAGTCTAAACAGGCGAATTTGAGCTTTAAGTTGCGGCTTATGGAACGTACCGAAGATGTTGATTTTCGATAACCGTTTTGAAGTTAAAACGTAAGCGAATAGCAGTGCAAACATCACCCAGTATACGATAGCCGTTGCAACGCCACAGCCAACACCGCCCAGAGCAGGAGCACCAAGTTTTCCGTATACGAACATCCAGTTAAGCGGGATGTTTAATAGTAAGCCAATAAAACCAATCACCATCGCAGGCTTAGTTAAAGACATACCATCGGTAAAGCTTCGCAATGTTTGGAACAATAAAAATGCAGGTACAGCAAACATCACCGCATTCATATAGCCGATGGTCTTTTCTGCCATGAGTTGTTCAATGTCCATCCACTCCAATATCAATTGCGTCTGGAACAGGACGCCAATGATTGGAAGGGAAATGACGAGTGCTAAAAACGCACCTTGTTGAATCTCAAATGGAATTTTCACTTGTCGACCAGAACCATTCAGTTGTGCAACGACAGGAACCAACGCCATCAATAGACCGACACCAAATAAGATTGATGGTAGCCAGATACTTGCTGCAATCGAAACAGCCGCCATATCGATAGCACTTACGCCACCGGCCATCACGGTATCAACAAAACCCATTCCAGTTTGTGCAACAGATGCGATCAATACTGGGGTCGCAAGTTTGATTAGATTCGAGGATTCTTCTTTGTAACGATGCACAAACAACTCCAAATAAGAGGGAAAATTAGAATAATAGTGTAGGAAAGGACATTCTGAAGGAATCAGAGACAATGATCTTAAGCTTCCACTGGACGAATCATAAAGAAATGTCACAATAACTGCTATGAAAAACTGTTACTAAAATGCTAAATAGGAATCTTATGTTTACAGGTATCGTTCAAGGCATGGCAACACTGGTTGCTATAAACAAAAAAGAATTGTTTCAAACTCATACCATTGAGTTAAGTGACGAAATGGTAGAAGGATTAGCCATTGGTGCTTCAGTAGCTCATAACGGTTGTTGCTTAACGGTAACGGAAATTTCAGGTAACCAGATTGCTTTTGATTTAATGCAAGCGACATTGCGATTGACGAACTTAGGCCAACTGAATGTTGGTGACAAAGTGAATGTTGAGCGTGCAGCAAAGTTTGGTGACGAAATTGGCGGGCATAGCATGTCTGGCCACATTACTCTGATGGCTAACCTAGTCGATGTGATTAAAACAGAAAACAACCGTACACTTTGGTTCGAACTACCAGAAGAATCGATGAAGTACGTATTGAGTAAGGGTTACATTGGTGTTGATGGTTGTTCATTGACGATTGGTGAAGTGGAAGAGAACCGTTTCTCTGTTCACCTGATCCCAGAAACTCTGAATTGTACTCTGTTTGGCGGCCGTGAAGTAGGCGACCAAGTGAACATTGAGTTCGATCCACAAACGCAGGCAATTGTTGATACTGTCGAGCGTGTATTAGCGAACCAGAAATAGCCACTAAGCGCATTGAATCGGTGGCAATAAAATCACACCGATGACCAAATTAAAAAAGAGCACGTGAGGTGCTCTTTTTTGATCATGGTTTAAACGAGAAACTGATTGTCAGAATACTTGTTCATCATCGGCATCAATCGAAAGGTTGATTCTGTCTCTTATTTCGTCAACCTGCATATCCAAATGAATGGCATTGCAACACGCTGGACAATCATCATAGAAGTCTTGGCTACCATTAGATGCATCAAGCGTGATGTTAATACCGTGCCCACAATGCGGACAGGAGACATGTTTCTCTGTGTATTTATGCATGGCAAATTCTCCTCACTGTAACTGATACCAATCGTATTCGGTTATAAACAGCTGTAATTGGTATTAAACGGCCTGTATCTTCTGAATGCATGCTTCAGTGTGTGCTAAATATTCGCCGCCAAATTGATTGCAGTGGTTAAGAAGATGGTACAAGTTGTAAATGTCTTTCCGATCAGTATAGCCAACGTCGAGTGGATTGACGCTCTGGTAACCTTCATAAAACTCTTTAGGGAAACCTTCAAACAATTCAGTTAACGCCAAATCACACTCATGGTCCCCCCAGTAACAAGCAGGGTCGTAGCAAATTGGGCCAAACGCAGAGTTAGCAACATTGCCATTCCAAAGATCCCCATGAAGCAAAGAAGGGCGAGGGTTGTGGCCAGCAAGACGCATATTCACAACATCAACGATGTCATCGATATCACCAAACTCGATGCCTTTCTCTTTGAGCAGTTGCAGTTGGAAACCAATGCGTTGCTCAGAGAAAAAGCGACCCCATTTCTTATGCCAAGGGTTGGGTTGAAGTGTGCTGCCGATATAGTTGTCTTGGTCGCAACCAAACTCTTTTTGCTCGCCCCATTGATGAAGCCGCGCAAGCTGAACGCCGAAATCGAAGCTATTGTTGCCCGTCTCGAGCGGTTTGGTCGGCAAGTAATTCAGAATAATGAACGAGCACTCTTTGGTTTTGCCAATAAGCACCAACTCAGGAACGTAAACAGTGGAGGTTTCTCTTAACAAGCGTAAGTTCTCAGCTTCAATTTCAAACTTAGGTAAAAATTCTCGCTGATTCACTTTCACAAAGTAACGCTCATTACCATCGCTGATCATATAGCAATCGTTAATGTCGCCACCAGAAACCTTGGTACGTTCAGTAATCTGAAAGTTAAATAGAAGAGTATCTGAAAGTTGTTGAGAAATGGCCTGCCACATAGGAAATCCTCAAAGACTGAAAGTTAAAAAGATTGAAGGTTAGAAATACTGTTTGTTTAATAGCAATAGTTTAGGATAAATCTGAACAATTTATAGACGCACTCGTCAATGTTCTTAGCTCTTCTTCATCTTACGTAGAATCAATTGGCCGAATTGTGAACTCGAACTGATTCAAGCTCTTTGAAATACAAACATAAATTGAAAACCTGACGTGATGAAATAGTTTGGAACTGGTCTCACAATCGAAACGGTTTTGAACGCCACAAACTGGAAAAGAGGTTTGAGCTTGTTATTGTCTAGCGACTAAATCAAATGAGCTTTTAGAGTAAGTTGAAAGGGCTATTGTTAACTGGCGCAATACTTTGCTTCAAAGTTTGTCTTACACTTCTTTAGCGTGAATTTACTTATGTCGTAAGTAGGCAGGTATACCACATAAAGCTATATCGATTTAATTTTAAGCTGAAATACTAACTAGGATCATTTAAATGTGGTTTTGGGCAATAAAGTGATGACAAATAGCTTCATTTACATAGTATTAGGCAAGTACGTATTAATCTGCTCTAGAGCTTAAAACGGAGAATTATTGTGGTTGTAGAAACCGATGGCTATTTGGCTTTAATCGAGCACCTATCATTCAACCTTGATGTGTTTACCAATAGTAATGGTGATACTGGAAACGAAAGTGTCGAAGACATTGTTACCGACATGATTTCAACAAACATCATGGCTATTTTCGAGCAAAACCCAGAGTTGCATTCGAGCGTTCGTTTTCAACTTTTGAAAGAAGCAGATGCCGTAGTAGCGGATCTTGGTGAAGTATTAGCGGGTGTGTGGGCTAAGAAAGCGACTAACGAACAAATTGTATTCCTCGATGAGTACATCGCGTTAGTGAAGAACCTGTTTGATACTGCTGTTGCTAAATACGATTAACGGTTTGTTTGCTCATTTATCGTCGTAATTAATCAGCATAATAACAACGGGCGTTTAAGTCGTATCTTTCTAGAGTTACCTCGCTCAGCGGTTTATCTTTCGAACCGCTATAAACGCCTAAAGTGCCAAAACTTGGATGCCCAGTAAGGGTTATCTAACCTAGAAATAATGACACCTTTCGATGTCGAGGCATGTAGAAATTGGTTGTTTCCTAAATAAACGCCTACATGTCGCACCGTCATCGAAGTCTTGAAAAACACCAAGTCACCGCTTGTTGCCTGCCCATACGCAATTTCTTTTCCCTTTTTACTCTGGTCTTTTGTGGTTCTTGGTAGAGCTTGTTGAGTCGCATTTTGCACGGCGATTTGAACAAAAGCAGAGCAATCTATACCTCGAAATGAGGTCCCACCGAAATGGTATGGCACGCCTTTCCACTGTTCATACACGCTCATATAAGCGTTTGTAGTCAATTGTTCTGACTTTGATAGGGGTTTCTGTGCGGTTTGACTAAGCTGAGAAGGCGAAGGTGACGAGCTACAAGCAGCCAATGTTGCTAAAGTTATTGTAACTACAGCCATTTTTCTGATTTTCATATGTAACTCTTCTGACAAAAAACTGAAATAAAAACGTCATCAAGGACTTCTAGTATACGACCTAACTTAAGGATATCTCTTTTCGTAGTCAAACTGGATTTCACATGCCCGACACAAATTTATCAATAAAACCCTCACGTTATACATTCTCGCTCATTCAAACCGTCACTGCTGTATTTATTTCCATTCTTTTACTTGTTACTTTTTTATCAATGGTTAGCATTCGGGGCGTTGAACGGGTCGGGGGACATTTTGATGCACTCTCGGAACAAGCATTACCCCTTGCTCTACATAACGCCGAATTAACGCAAAGCGTATTAGAACAAGTAAAACTTCTCACTTACAGCACCCAATCAACCGACTTAGATACACTGAATGCCACAAGGGGCTCAATTGACCAACTCGCGACAGAGAGCAATACCACGCTAGAGGAACTTCTTTTTATTTCCCAATCTTTTCCTGATGCGATCTCTTTAGAGCAACAACAAATCCTTGTCGATGACATGGCGCAACTGCAAGCTATGACCAACACGGTACTGCTGGCGCAGATTGAGATTCAAAGTAAGCAAAATCTGATCGACAGTAAAATGGGCGAGTTCCGTTATGGCGTTGGATCTATCGGACCAGAAATGAATCGAATCAGCTCATTCTTGGTTGAAGACAACCCAGAAGCGAGCGATGCAGCGAACCGATTCACATCCAGTGCGTCTGCTATGGCGAACACCTTCTTGATGTTGATGATGCAATCTGACATTGATAAAGCACAAGACGAATACCGTCAATTGAGAAACCGAATCGCAGGTATGAACTTGGCTTACAGCGATTTTGCCGATTGGCACCCAGACATCGCTGAGTTCGCGAGCTTGACGGCGCCTTACGAGATGGTGAAAGAAGGCTTTACCGAAGAAGGCGTAATCAAACAAATCCTCTTGAAACTCGAACTGGTTCAGCAGCAAGAGCAAAACTTAACGCAAGTCATTAACTTAGCGAACACCGTCATTAGCACATTGAATCAGCTGTCTTCCACCGCTTCCCACCTGATTGATGAAAGTGAACTGGTTGTAAATCAAACCATTACCAATATTGATCGTGTGTTGTTTATCAGCGGGCTAGTGATTGCCGTAATCATTGTGATTTCATGGTTCGTGTTACGCCGTTGGATGAATAAAGGGCTTAAAAACATAACTCAACAGTTGAGTTCACTGGCAGATCATGACTTCTCTAAACAGAGTGAATTACTGGGGCCGCTAGAGCTGCAAGTTATTACTTCAAAACTCAATACGGTCGTTGATTCAACCGCAGATTCGGTTCGTTTAGTAACGCGCAACTGTGAGACGCTTTATCAAACGGCAGAAGTAAGCCACGACGCTGCAGAGCAAACCAATTCGAGCTTGAACGAGCAGAACGAATCACTTCAGAATATGATCACCACCATTACGGAGCTGGAAGCATCGATTGGTGAGATTGCTCGTATCTCTAACGCATCGAACGACGATGCTCAAATAGCAGAAGATGAGTCAGTGAATGGCAGCCAAGTGGTTGGCCTTAACCAACAACGATTACAAGCGCTTGAGCACTCTCTTAGCATGAGTGAAGAGTCGATGGCTGACTTGGATGGTCGAGTGAAACAGATTCGTGAAATGGTCGACATGATCAGTGGTATCGCTGAAAACACCAACTTATTGGCACTGAACGCTGCGATAGAAGCGGCGCGAGCAGGTGAACAAGGTCGAGGTTTTGCGGTAGTTGCAGACGAAGTGCGTAAATTGGCGAGCGGCACATCCCAGCAAACCACCAATATTCGTAGCATGATGAACGAACTAGTAGCGGCAGCAGATCGCTCACGTGCTTCTGTAACGGAATCGAGAAGCGAGATGGCCAATGCACTGCAAACCAGTGGTGATGTAAGACAAGCCTTCGAGAAAATAGAATTTGCAGTAAGCCAGATCAAAGGGCGTGTTGAGCAAATCATGGTGGCTACCGAACAACAAGCACGTGCGACTGTCGATGTAACGCATTCTATCACTCGCGTGTCTGAGCAGGGCGAAAATACTAAGCTGCAACTTGAATCTATGATCGAGAGTTCAGAGCAAGTCGGAGAGATAGCAGGGCACCAACAAGCTATGCTTCATAAGTACGTATTGAAGTAAGTGTGTCAACGTCGTCCGGAAGTGGGAATTGCCGCTGAAAGGTGAGAAGCTACGCATATAAAAATGGTGCAATCTCTTATGAGTTTGCGCCATTTTTTATTATTTTCTTGAGGCGTTAGGTCTTGTCTTTCGAATGAGGGAAGGAAGCGAATGGTTGGCGTAACATCAAGTCGAGCCTTTGTTCTTTTCCGTCTCGTATTTCTGGTACACCGATGCTTACCTTATCGTGACCAAGCTTGGGTTGAGCACGATACGTTTTAAACCAGATATCCCAAACTGATAAGAAGAACCCAAAGTTAGAGTGGGTCTCTTTGACGATCACTGAATGGTGCACTCGATGCATATCTGGCGTGACAATCACTTTACGAAGCTGCTTGTCGAACCATAAAGGTAAACGACCGTTGCTGTGATTGAACATAGCACTCACATTAAGCACAACCTCGAATATCACAACCGCTAGTGCGGGCACACCCAATACGAAAATCAACGCGACTTTAATTAACATAGATAAAATCATCTCGATGGGGTGGAAGCGGGTACCAGTTGTGACATCGATATCTAAATCGGCATGATGGACGCGATGAAGTTTCCACAGGACAGGGATACGGTGGAAGACTAAATGTTGAGTGTAAATGGCAAGATCTAATAACACGACACAAAGGAACACGGTGATTTCAAAGGGTAGGCGAATGTTATTGAACAGACCCCATTGATTTTGTTCCGCAATCAGTGCCGCTTGAAATGCCGCAACAGGTATTAATGTCGCCAATAAAACACTGTTAAGCGCCATTAATGAGAAGTTATTTCCCCAACGAAACCATTTATTTTGAGTCAACGTTTTTCTTGGCGCACGATATTCCCACAACGCACACAAAACAAAAGCGCTAATAAAGAAAACAAGGCGAAGCAGTGATGGGTCTTGCATGGGAATTCCTTCTATCATTCTAGGGACACTGTAAGTACAATCGTGCCACTTTTCTAGATTTATCGTTATTGTCCATGAGAATCCACGCTTTTCACCGTTTATATCAACACCGTTTGTCTCTTTCTACCAAGCCGTTTAACGCGCGCGGGTGTAAAGTGGTTCGATGTCAGTTCTGTAAAATCAAACAAGACAGCTGTATCTGTGAGCATCAACCTAACGTTGATACGAACGTCGCGACTATGTTGATCTTGTCAGACAACGAAATCTTAAAGCCAAGTAATACCGGCCGTTTGATTGTTGATACGGTTAAAGACAGTTACGCCTACCTTTGGCATCGTACTGAGCCAAATCAAGAGATGTTGGATGTCCTCAAAGATGACAAATACCAACCTGTGATCGTATTCCCTGAAGACTATACCGACGACAAAACGCGCGTAGTTCAAGATCTGCCACAAATGCGTGACCCAAACAAAACACTATTGCTGATTTTCATTGATGGCAGTTGGCGCGAAGCACGACGTATCTTCCGTCGCTCAGAGTATCTGCAAGATTTACCGGTGTTGTCGATTGAGCCGGAATCGGTTTCTCAATACATGATGCGTAAGTCAGACAACGAACAACATCTCTCGACTGCAGAAGTAGCGAGCTTGGTTTTGAAACAGGCTGGTGAAGAGCAGGGCGCAAAGACTTTACAGCTGTGGTTTGAGACATTTCGTGAAAGCTACATGCTAAGTAAGACGCGTTATAAGTCCGATCCAACCAAACCAAGCCTGAACGCTTTCATAGAGCACACTAAAAATGAGACGTCACTCTAACCTTTAACCGCTTTGTGCTGACTTGTTGTTCAAACAGATTCGAACACGAGATAAGTTTGTTATCCATCACGGTTTGTAGGGGGAGTGTTATGGATAATGCGTCCTAGATGTTTAATTTGAAAAATTTATTTGCCCGAATTTAGGGAAAAATTGGAGAAATTTCATGTATTACGGCTTCGATGTTGGCGGCACAAAAATTGAATTTGGTGCGTTCAATGAAAAACTTGAGCGAGTAGCAACAGAACGCGTACCAACGCCTACTGAAGATTATCAACTGCTACTTGATACGATTGCCGGTTTGGTGAAGAAGTACGACAGTGAATTTTCTTGCGAAGGTAAAATTGGTCTTGGTCTTCCTGGTATGGAAGATGCTGACGACGGCACAATGCTGGTTGTTAACGTGCCAGCTTCAACGGGGAAACCACTACGTAAAGACCTAGAAGCACTTATTGGTCGTAGTGTGAAAATTGAAAATGATGCGAATTGCTTTGCGCTTTCAGAAGCGTGGGATGACGAGCTTAAAGACGAACCATCAGTAGCAGGCCTAATTCTAGGTACTGGTTTTGGTGGCGGGTTAGTTTACGAAGGCAAAGTGTTCTCTGGTCGTAACCACGTTGCTGGTGAACTGGGCCATATGCGTCTTCCTATTGATGCTTGGTTCCACCTTGGCGACAACGCACCGTTACTCGGTTGTGGTTGTGGCAAGAAAGGTTGTCTAGACAGCTACCTATCAGGTCGTGGCTTTGAATTGATTTACGAGCACTACTTCGGCGAGAAGAAGAAAGCAATCGAGATCATTCAAGCGTACAACGAAGGTGAAGCAAAAGCGGCTGAGCACGTTGATCGTTTCATGGAGCTATTGGCTATCTGTTTCGCGAACCTGTTTACCGGTCTTGATCCACACGTAGTTGCATTGGGTGGCGGTCTTTCAAACTTCGAACTTATCTACGAAGAGATGCCAAAGCGTATCCCTAAATACCTACTGCCTGTAGCGAAATGTCCAAAGATCATCAAAGCGAAGCATGGTGATTCAGGCGGCGTTCGTGGTGCTGCATTCCTTAACATTAAGTAATCGTGACTTAAGTTAAGCTAGCTAAGGTTAGATAGTTAAAAAGTACAAATAAAAATGCCGCAATCTCGAAAGAGGTTGCGGCATTTTTTATTGTTCGGTGCTTTCTTTAGCTGTTAGCTGTTAGCTGTTAGCTGTTAACTACAAACGAAAAGCTAGAAACGACATATCAAGAAAAGAGCCAAGAGGGCTTACTTCTTCTTTTTACCAACACCAAGATTGTCTTTTTGCTTCAACGTAAGCTTAGTAAAGCCAAGCTTGCGGAAGTAGTTGTCTTGGTAGTTGCGAACCGCTTTAGTATCAGAAATCAACTCAAGCTGTTGCTCAGTTTTTAGATACTCAGAGATATCGATGCCTTCAGCTGCAGCAACAGCTTCTTGGATCGTGCGGTGTTCTTGTTTTGAAAACAGTAACTCTTTGTCTTCGTCTTTGTAAGTGTACAGAATGGTACGAGCCATGGTGCTCTCCAATAGAATTATTACTTTGCGCGCACTCTACATAAAAACAGTACGTGGCTCAAGGTTATGATAAGAAATCTTAAGATTATCGTTCTAACGTTTAGCGTAATTTAAGCTATTTGTCTTTTAGGCAACGAACAGGTTGTCTTTCACGAAACGAAAAGAACAAAAAGCCCCTTAACATCGAAAGCTCGATAGAAGGGGCTTCGTCTATGTCTTAGCAATGAGCTTCTAAGTCAATTAAAAAGCAGCTAAGTCAATTTAGGTGTTTGAGCTTTGAATCAAACACGACCTTGCAGAGGAATGATCGTCACTGTCTCGCCAACTTTCACAGTATCAACTGCTGGAGAGATTTCGATTAAGCAGTTCGCTTCACTCATTGAACGCAGAATACCTGAACCTTGCTTGCCCGTTGTTTTCACTTCAAGCACACCAGATTCATTCATCGAGAACACACCACGGCTAAATTCAGTACGGCCTTGGCGTGAGCGCAGTTGTTCAGTTGCTACAGCATTTGCTTTTACTGGTGTCCAGTTCGTTTGACCTTGAAGCTTGCGGATCGCAGGCTCAACAAAGTTAATGAACGACACCATCACAGCAACAGGGTTACCCGGTAAACCAAAGAACGGCTTGTTCTCAATCTTACCGTAAGCCAATGGGCGACCTGGACGCATGTTGATACGCCAGAAGTTGATTTCACCCAGCTTATCTAACGCAAGCTTGATGTAATCCGCATCACCAACAGACACACCACCAGAAGTCAAAACCATATCGGTTTCAAGCGACGCAGAATGCAGCACATCCATCATCTTCTGCTCATCATCTTCAATGATGCCGTAATCGACGATGTCACAGCCAAGCTTTTGAAGCATGCCGATAATAGTAAAACGATTTGAGTCATAGATAGAGTTTGGTTTTTGCTCGCTACCCGGCGCTTGAACTTCATCACCCGTAGAGAACACACCCACTTTCACTTTACGCAGAACAGGGCAGGTACCAAAACCTAACGACGCCATCATGCCCATTTCTGGTGCTTCGATACGTGTGCCACGTGTAAAGACAGGTTGGCCGATTTCTAAATCTTCACCTGCCATTCGGACATTTTGTCCAACCGAGATTTTAGCATCAGGGAAGCTAACTTTATCGCCATCTTGGACGGCTTGTTCACGCATCACGACAACATCAACGCCTTCTGGCATTGGTGCGCCGGTCATGATCTTAACAGCTTCACCTTGTTGAACAATTTGCTCGTAGCTGTGACCCGCCATGACTTCAGCAACGATGTTGTAGCTGTCCAATTCAAGATCTTCACTACGAATCGCATAACCGTCCATTGCAGAGTTGGTATTCTGAGGAACGTTGATTGGTGAAATCACATCTTCAGCCAGCACGCGGCCGTAGCCTTGCAGTAATTCAACACTCTCTGTGAGATCGAGCGCGTCAATGCTATCAACAATCTTTTGCTGACCTTGAGTAACGGTTAAACCTGCTGGGGAGAATGAGTCACAACACACTGCAGGCGCTGCGTCTTTTGAAGATGCACACGAAGCGACTTTATTTGTTTTCGAAGTAGAGTCGAAGGATTGAGCGTATCCAATGATGAAATCACGAATCGCTTCTAAATCGCTGATCGCCATTTGTGGCAGCTGTGATTCAACTTGGCTGTCTGCCGCGATAGCAATAATGTTGTTATCGTTCGGGTACAACCAAGGTTTGCCCACTTCATCTCGGTGCAGTTCAATTTTAGAGAAGGCGATGTTCTTACAGCCTTCAACCAAAATCAGATCAAGCGTGTTGGTATCAAATCGAGTCAGCAGGTAATCAAAATCTGCTTCGGCTTCTGGTGTTTCTGTCATCATCACGTGACGATTACGAGAAGCAATCAACATTTGGTTCGCGCCCGCTTTACGTAAGCGGTAACTGTCTTTACCCGGCTTATCGACATCAAAATCGTGGTGAGCATGTTTTAACACGCCAACTTTTAAACCCGCATCAGTCAACAGAGGAAGCAGGGCTTCAAGTACGGTCGTTTTGCCTGTACCGCTATAAGCAGCAAAGCCCAATAAAGGAAGGTTAGGGCGTTGTTTAGAATCTTTCATTATTGAAGCGTTCCGAATTGGGTGAGTTCTTCTGGCGTGTTGAGATTAACAAAGCAGTTAGGAGAATCGCTGAAATCAACGTATTCGGTAACACACTCTTTGTATAGCAAGATGATTTTACGATCACCACGTTCCAAAAACGCTTCTAACTTTGGTAGAACACGTTTGTGGAATAGGGTGAATACAGGTTGCTTAAATTCGCCATCATGCGCGACAAGAATGTCGCTGTCTTCTTTAACTGCAGAACAAAAACGCTCAACAAGGTCGTCACTGATTTGTGGGCTGTCGCACGGGACAAAGCCAACCCAGTCGGTGTTCGCGTTTTTAAGGCCAGCATGAATGCCACCCAACGGACCCGGGTAGTCAGGGAAAGAATCGGAAACAACCGGAGCAAATGCTTTATAACTGTCTAAGTTACGATTGGCATTGATAGTGATGCTGACATCTTGTTGTGACAGCTTGTTTATAACGTATTGAATAAGCGGAGAACCGTTGAGCTCAACGAGTCCTTTATCTTTTCCGCCCATACGGCTGGCCTGTCCGCCAGCCAAAATAACCCAACTAGTTTGCGTTGGAAGCAACATAAATATTCTCTTGTGCTTTATCTTTCTTAATAACTTGAAGAAGCGGGGATTCGGTCAAAGTATTGTCTTTGATCCACCACTGCTTCTTACATAAATCGGTTAACGCGTTAGTTTGGTGACTGGTGATGACTAAACTCGCGCCTCTCTGAAGAAGATCTTCGGCCATAATCACCAATCTTTCAATAGATTCTTTGTCTAAAGAAGCACTTGGTTCATCCATAAGCAAGATTGAAGGCTTAAGAATCCAAGCTCGAGCCATTGCTACGCGTTGACGCTCACCGCCAGACAACACAGAAATGTGCTCATCTGCCAAGGTTTCTAAACCTACCATTCTCAATGCATTAATTATTTGAGCTCGCTTATCTTTTTGGCTCTCTTTGTTAAAGCGAATGCCATAAGCGACATTTTGGTACACCGAACCATCAAAAAGATAGGGGGTTTGATGCAGGTAGATAATGTCTTTGAACTTGAGCCTAGGGAATAAGATCTGCTGCCAGCTTTGTGTCGGAGACTGAATGCGGCCAGAGCTGGGCTGAATCAATCCAGACAATATTTTAAGTAGGGTCGTTTTACCCACACCATTATCTCCTTTGAGATAAATGGCATCGTTGGGGCCGATCGACAATTCGGGAATATGGAACAAAACACGCTCTTTGTAGCGCATTGAAATTTGCTGCGTTGTTATTTTTATACTCATGACAGCGTTCCTAAGTTCTTAAATAGCCTTTTCCTCTCACACTGGAAAGGAAAAAGTTAAGGGCTAATGCCAATGCTAATAACACCATACCGAGGGCGACGCCTTGAGCGAATGCACCTTTGTGGCTTTCCATAGCGATAGCTGTTGGGATGTTTCTTGTCATCCCCATAATGTTGCCACCGACCATCATTGAACAACCAACCTCAGTGACGATACGAGAGAAGGCAGCGATAGTTGCAGCTAAAAGAGGGAAGCGCGTTTCCCAAATTAACGTACACGCCACACGAGTCGTTGATACGCCAAGCGTGCGCGCCGTTTCAACCGCTCGGCGGTCACTGGCCTGCAGAGCGCCGTGCATCATCGCGACTAGGATTGGGAAACAGATCAGCATCTGACCTAGAATCATCGCCTTTTGGGTGAACAGTAATTCCCAATCACCTAACGGGCCAGAGCGAGAGAGCATCATGTACATCAACAAACCGATAACCACGGTTGGGATAGCTTGCAGGGTGTTGATCACCGATAATAATGCCCACTTCCCGGGGAACTCGGTATAAGCCAATAAGAAAGCCATGATGATTGCAGGAATAATCACTAATGAGATGGCGGACAAAGATACGCTGAAAGATACCGCGACGATTTTCCACAATTCGTGGTCAAAACTCACTAGTAGGTTCATTGCATCAATCGTTGTTTGCCATAGGGTCATGAAGTATCTCGTGTGAATCGATAATAGGTCTTTATCGGTAATGACTGATGTTAATCATAGCTGACACAATATTATTGAGCCTATATTGGCCAGCTATTGTTTCTTTAAATGCTTCAGTTAACTGGTTAGTTAAGCGTAGTGCTAATTGGAATTAGTACTTACAACAAACCATTCTCAGCTTGTTATAAACGAATCTACGCTGACGAAAAACTACTCTGCGCTCGCTACAAACAGCTGTTTGCCATGCAGTTTAAAGTCGTTAATCAGTTTCTGACCTTTAGGGTTCACCAACCAATCACTGAATACTTTCGCTGCTTGGTAGTTAATGCTTGGGTAGCGCTCAGGGTTAACCAGAATCACTTGGTAAGGGTTGAAGAGGTTCTTGTCACCTTGGAAAAGGATTTTTAGGTCTAGTTTATTTTGGTAAGCCAACCAAGTACCACGGTCTGTCATGGTGTAGCCTTGCATTTCAGACGCCATGTTCAGAGTAGGGCCCATGCCTTGACCAACACTGCGGTAGCCACCAAAGTTTGGTTCCATTTTGGTCTGTGCCCAAATGCCCATCTCTTTCTTGTGCGTGCCTGAATCGTCACCACGAGACACAAACGTCGCGTTGTTGGTTGCGATTGCTTTGAATACATCAGCTACAGCTTTTTGAGATTCAATTTTTGCTGGGTCACTTTGAGGGCCCACAATCACAAAGTCGTTGTACATCAGCTTACGAGGTAAAACGCCGTAGCCTTTTTCTACGAAATTCGCTTCAGCTTTTGGTGCGTGAGTCATTACCAAATCAACATCACCATTTTCGCCCATGCGAAGTGATTTACCGGTACCCGCAGCTAGAACATCAACCTTGATACCAGAATCTTTTTCGAACTCAGGCAATAAGTAGTCCAGTAGACCAGAGTGATAAGTACTTGTGGTTGTCGCCAACTTAATATGAGTGGTGTCTTCCGCGCTGCTAGCCGTGTAACTGACGATAGATAGAGCTGCAATAGTTAGGGGAATTGCTTTCATTATTATTATGTCCATTCTGTTATAAATGAATGACATGCCTTCAGTTTTAAAGGGCTCAAAAAAGGGCATGTGCATAAGACGCTAATTGTTGTAATTAGAAATCTACACCTTATAAGCAATCTTAATGCCAATAAATCATGCATCAGATCTCATTAAATTGCTGTTATTTCGGACAAAACTGCGTCATTTAGCCCTCTAAAATGAATCAAAACATGAGCTAGGACAAAATGTCGCACATTGTCCCTGTTGGAGAAAAGGTTAATTGGTACACTCTGTCCCAACTTTTCTCACCGGCTAATCATTATGTCTTTACCTAGTTCATCTGCATCCAATCTCAACCCGAACACATTGACTCAGTATCAGGCGTTTTCCGTCTTGGTGGTCGATGATGAATTGGGTATGCAGGCTATCTTAAAGAAAGCACTGGGTAAGTTCTTTGGCAAGGTGTCGAGCGCAGGATCGGTTGAAGAGGCTGAAACGCTGCGTTCGAGCGAACATTTTGATCTGATTGTCCTTGATATCAACCTACCAGGCCGCTCTGGCATTGAGTGGGAAGAGGCGTTTAACGACAACGACAAACGCGCCGATGTGATTTTCATGACGGGTTATGCCGATCTAGAGATGACCATATCCGCGCTTAAGCTTGGTGCTTCAGATTTTATTCTTAAGCCGTTCAACCTCGAACAGATGATACAAGCGGTTCTGCGTTGTATGGATAAGCGACTCGACCAAAGAATGCAGTACGCGTTGAAGCGTGATGTGAGTCGTCATATCAAGACTGAACTGATTGGCAATTCAGACAAGACCAAACAACTTAAATTGCTGATCAGTCAATTTGCACCGTCTCGAGCGTCCGTCTTGATAGAAGGTGAGTCGGGTACCGGCAAAGAGCTGGTTGCTCGTGGTGTACATGAAGCCAGTAAACGCACAGGTCCATTTGTGCCAATCAACTGTGGTGCGATTGCTCCAGAGCTTCTAGAAAGTGAACTGTTTGGACATACCTCAGGCGCATTTACTGGTGCGAAGAAAAACCGTGAAGGTCTTTTCCGAGTCGCAAGTGGTGGCACCTTGTTCCTTGATGAAATTGGTGAAATGCCACTGCCAATGCAAGCTGCATTGTTACGCGTGTTAGAGCAAAGAACCATTCGTCCAGTCGGTAGCGAGAAGGAAATTTCCATTGACGTACGAGTGGTGGCGGCGACCAACCGAAATCTTCAAGAAGAGGTCGATAAAGGGCACTTCCGCCGCGATCTGTTCTACCGACTCAATGTACTTAAGATTGATGTGGTGCCATTGAGAGAGCGCCCGTCAGACCTGATTGAACTTGTTCCATACTTTACTCGTCTTTTATCGAGCGAGCTTGGCATGCCAGTTCCAAATTGGGCACATGAAGATATCTTGGCGTTGAACGAATACGAATGGCCGGGAAATATTCGTGAACTTAAAAACTTAGTCGAACGATGCATTCTTTTAGACAAGCCACCAGCACACTATTGGCGCGAGATTAATGGTGATACTGTTCCCGCTAGCATTTCAGTGACGGTGTCACATGGTGCGGAAATGCCAAACTTGAATAATGCAGACGCTGCCGAGGGTTATCCAAACACTTGGACACTCAAAGAAGTAGAAAAATCTCATATAGAACAGCTGGTTAGTTTTCATGATGGCAATAAATCGGCAGCTGCAAGAGATCTTGGCGTCGCACGTAAAACGCTAGAGCGTAAGTACAAAGATTGGAACACAGAAGGCTCTGAATATGCCGATTAGACGTCGTTGGTGGTCAAAGTGGGCGTTCCGATTCAAAACCATGGTTCGCTACCGATTATTATTCCTAACATCAGCTCCGATCATTCTGACCTTGTGCGCGCTTGTGGCTATCACACTGTATTGGTCAATACATTACACGTGGCAGGGCGCTCTGATTGATGTTGATGAACGCTTGGATGTTGCCGATAACAGTATTCACCTGATCCAAAATCAGCAAGCATACAACGTTCGTGCGTTTGCCGAGTCTTATAACTTTCGAACCAAACTTGCGAGTGATCTTTCACACGAAGAGCTAACGCGCTGGGTGTCTGAGAACAAATCTCGCTATGAGCTCGATTTTCTGCGCTGGCGCAGTGTCGAGAGCATGGAAAAGAAACTCGAATATCTAAACTTAACTCACAAGCCTTCATTTTTCAGTGTCTTAAGCCGTAATGAACTCAATTATCTCGATCGTGACCTCGCTAAAAAAGCGGAAGTTCCGATGCTCAACGGGCAAGAGGTCGAGACTCGCGGATTGGTAAGCCGAACCGTTGTATCCATCAAAGATGAACATGATCATGTGATTGGTTTTCTGGATGGTGGGATCTTACTGAATAACAGTACTCAACTTGTTGACCAAATCAGTAACCTTATCTATCCACAACGAGAAGGTTTTAATCGTCATATAGGAACGGTCACGGTTTTCCTTGATGATCTTCGTGTTAGCACCAACGTGCCTTTGAGCAGTGAAGACAGTGTAGGGCGCGCCATTGGTACACGTGTTTCTCACGAGGTTCACTCGAAAGTCTTGAATGAAGGTAAAGAGTGGCTAGATCGAGCGTATGTTTACGATGCTTGGTACATCACAGCTTACCAACCAATCCATGACCAGTTTAATAATGTGATTGGTATGCTTTACACCGGTTATTTGATTTGGCCGCTGATAGAAACGTACTTAACCAACCTTGGCGAAATTAGCATTACCATTGTGTTGCTTCTGTTGGCATCCGGTTTGATCGTTCACCGTGGCGCACGTGATCTTTTCAACCCAATCGAACGCATTCATAAAGTGGTGAAGCTAGTACAGATGGGGCAAGACAAGCGAATTGGTACGCTAGGTTTGGATGATCAACACGAACTGACACTGCTCGCTAAACAGTTCGATAAGATGTTGGATCTACTGCACGAGCGTAATCAAGAGATTCAACAAGCGGCGTCTGAACTAGAGTGCAAAGTGCATTCTCGTACCGCGAGTTTGAAAGAGAAAACTGAAGAACTTGAACTGCACATCAAGCTTCTCAATCAAGCCAGAGATAAGCTGGTGGTCAATGAAAAACTGGCCGCGTTAGGTGAATTAACGGCAGGTATTGCTCATGAGATCAATAACCCAACCGCCGTGATTCTTGGCAACGTTGAACTGATGAAGTTTGAACTGGGCGATGAAGTGAGCCGTGTAGATGAGGAAGTCCACGCGATCATGGAGCAGATTGACCGAATTCGAAATATCACACGAAGCCTGCTTCAATACAGCCGTCACGGCGGCGTACAAGACGAAATTACGTGGCAACATATCAACCCAATAGTGGATGAAAGTATTACGCTCGTAAAAACAGGTGCGAAGAAGAAAGGCATTGTGTACGTATCGCAGCTGAACGCTAAAACCTCAGTCGAGGTCAATCGAAACCAATTGCTACAGATTCTGGTTAACCTACAAATGAACGCGATTCATGCAATGGACGGTCAGGGCACGTTAACCATTTCGAGTGAAGACTGGGTTGAAAATGGTGTGTCTCATGGCGCTATCGTTCATGTTCAAGATGAAGGCTGCGGTATTAAGGAAGAACAACTGAAACGTATCTTCTCGCCTTTCTATACCACCAAACGAGATGGCACGGGCTTAGGGTTGTCAGTATCTCAGAGTATCTTGAGCCAAACTGGCGGCGAGATCCGAGTTGAATCTGAGGTAGGTAAGGGAAGTTGCTTTAGTATCTATCTTCAACAGAAAGCGACACCTCAATTGCTTGTATCAAACCTATAAGTTCTAAGAACTCATTCACTGATATTATCATCTGATAATATTTCTAACGCGCTTGGGCTATTACACGAACGTTTTAGCCCAAGCACGAAAATTCTGCACTACTAATATATCGCAAACCAAATCTCAACCTCTTTCGGTTTGACGAGCACCTCTTTTTGGTTATGCAACACAGTGCATATCTTTTGATCTTGATGCATATCATCTGAACTGTACGAAATTTTGATACCTTGACCGAAATCCATAATCAAAACAAATAATAAAGTCAGTCAGCTATGAAATTAAGTAACGCGAATAACTTAGTCAGAGATCTGCAATCAGGCGTGACTGAAATAAGCCAAGTCGTTGGTGTGATTCGTGATGTATCAGAACAAACGAACTTGTTAGCGCTCAACGCAGCAATAGAAGCGGCACGTGCAGGAGAGCAAGGCAGAGGATTCGCAGTGGTTGCTGATGAAGTTCGAAATCTTGCTAGCCGCACTCAAAATTCAACTAACGAAGTGCAATCCACGATTGAGAAACTGACTCAACAAGCAGAACGGACCTTTAAGGCAATGCAAAGCAGTAACGAGAAGGTTGATCACAGTGTTGTCGCGTCTAACGAAACTCGTCAACAACTCGATGTGATTGTGAATGAACTGCATAACGCCAATGACATGGTGGCACAAATTGCCGCAGCCTCGGAGCAGCAAAGCACGGTAGCCACTGAAATGAGTGAAAGTGTTACTGGGATTCATCTCGCTGCAAATGAGGTACTCCAAGCCTCACAATCGCTCGCAGAAGACAGTCAGAAAATGGCGAACACTACAGAACACCTTACTGAGCAATTGAAATACTTTAAGGTTTAGCATCAATAGGACTATTAGCTTAAAGATAAAAAGCTCATAAAAAACACCTCCGCACTTGCGATAAGTTCGGAGGTGTTTTTATTTATGGCTAGTCATTTGCTATAAGCAACAAACGTCTAAAGCATCAAGCCTAATGCGCCGCTACTGAAATTTTCGGTGGGTTGATGTTGTGCTTCTTAAACTCTTTCATCACACGCAAAGTAATGTCGGTTTCAAACAGCTTCTCATACGCAGTATCCACAACGTAAGCCTTACAAGTTAGCTGTATTGCTAGGTAGTTATCGGTAATCGTCTGTTTAACCAAAACCGTTACAGGTTTCGGCAAGTGGATATAACGACTTGAAGACGCCGCTTCTTGAATCAGATCGCGGGCTAGGGTGATGTCTTCATCCATACCAACGTAAAACGGAATCACCACCTGCATGTCCAACGCACCGTAATTACCACTGGTGGTCACTTCATTTAAGAACTTGTTGTTCGGAATGGTAATGATGTCATCGTTCAGGGTTCTCATTCGCACTGAACGCAAACCAATGGTAATGATATCACCGTAGTTGCCTTCGAACGTGACGCGGTCACCAACTTGAAAGGGCCTATCAATCATTACCGTGATGCCCGCGATGAATGAAGCTGCCAAATCTTTAAGCGCAAAGCCGACTGACACGGCGAGGGTACCACCAATCAAAGCCAGTATTTGGTCGTTGATTCTAAAGCTCATCATGAACACGATAAGACCTGTGCTCACATAGATAAAGAACTGAGTAAACGACTGCAGTTTCTGTAGCAGCATTCGGTATTGCACGAATTGGCTACCAAAACTGGTCACCATCGAGTTGATAAACTTAAGCAGTAACCACATCGCAGCAATAACGATCATGGAGAAGAACACGCCGCTCCATCGCACTAGACTCGCTATCTTTGAGATGTTTTCTACATTGGCTAACTCTTCCGTCGCAAAGATCGGGAAACTGACAGCACTTGCCAAGCCAACAAATAGTAGGATAAATAACTTCTTCATTTTACTTCACCAGTAGATGTTGACGGTCGAGAACGTTAGTAATGTGGCGGAACCAGTGCTCGGAAATTCGAGCCTTTTCTTCATGCCAACCAATATAACCACGGCTTTCAAAGTAACGCAGAATGCCGGTTATCTCAGCCGTGCTTAGCTGCGTACAATCAGACAAGACTTCCGGAGACGCGATTTCCAACTGCACGATAGAACGAAGCACAGCCAGCATAGGTTTTGGCATGTTTTCTAGTTCTTGTGCTTCTGGAACATGGAACAAGCGCACCACGGCTTGATCGGTATCTTTGTTTCGATTCAATGAGAGTCGGAAGAAGCGTAACGCAACGGTAGGGTTACCATCAGAGTAATGCCACAAGATTCGGTAGAAGCCTTGGCGTGCGCGATCTTCCTCGCTCATGTCATCTTGGTCCCACTGTTTAGGCACCACCAAACCATCAAACGATAACGGCTTCTCAAGCTCCGTATTAATACGGCTATTTAGAAGCTCACCCACTTGTTTCTCTGTCCAACGCGGAAGGAAACACACCAAGTCAAACAGCAAACGTTCGCCACGCGCTCGATCGACAAACCGCCAGCTTGATTTGGCGATCGATATCACGACACGGTGGTTCTTTTTAGAACGACGCAGTAGATTGGTTAAACGTATCAGATCAGACAAGCCGCCAACCATTGGCTTAACTAGACGTTGTGCATTATCGATCGCAATCAAGTACGTGGTCTTGCTTTTACGAAGGTGAGCCAAGATCTGAATCTCAGTCGCTTTCTCTTCCAAGCCGATGCTCACCGCTAGATGCGCTAACAGCTCTTGATAACCAGCGTAAGGGCAACTTACGTAGACAGGTTCAGCGTTAGAGACTTTGTGCAGCAGGGTATAAAGCAGCGTTGTTGCGCCCACACCACGTTCACCTGAAACAATACAGATAGCAGGGCTGTCTGACATCAAGTAGCGAGACAGTTGCTTAACCTCATCACCGGCGTAATCAATCAGCGTGCTGTCGATATTACCCGGAAGAATGTATTCATAGGTTTGATCGCCTTTGATTCGAACCAAGTTTTGCTGATTCTTGTCAAGGTCAGACTGCTTAGCCACTTCAATTCTAAACAGGTACGCCAAAGCTTGGCTAAACAGTGTGTAATTAGACAGTAAGGCCATGATGCGGTGTTGGAAGTTGTAAACACTCAACCATACGATGCCAATGGCCGTCGCCAATATATTAAGTAAGAAGGTATCCTTGCGGTTTGCTGCCCAGTTCACCCATACCGGACGATCAGAGATGTGTTGCAGCGTATCGAAGACTTTCGCACGCCATAATCTAAGCACTGAAATGGTAACCAGTACAAACCAGAAAAATAGGGCGCTGTAGATCCAGCTATAGATAGTGCCTTTGCCTAGCGTGATACTCGATATTTGCAAAGTCACACCCGCAACAATGAAGCTCCAAACATAACGGCGAATGGTCGATAGGCGCAGCGCAATCACTTCTTGATTGGATGTGCGGCCCAAACGATACGCAAATTCCAAAATAAAGCTGATAGCAATCGAACCACCTAGAATCCACCAAGTGAAGATCTCAAGGAAAATCAGGTGTTGCAGGCTAGGGATGCTGGAGAGCACTCTTAGAGAAAGAGTAATCGCAATTAACCAAGCAATCGCACGATCAGCGCGGCTGATGTACCAGATCACACGTACTAAAAATGGAGGGTTCGTTTTCGCTTCAAGAAAATTAATTCTGAACAACTCAATCAAACGAGTGCTATTGGCAAGCCACCACGCTAAACCAAAATAGATGAATAGCACTTTTAACGATGCACCAATCACTGGCACTGGAGAAATAAAGATGTCTTTAACAAGCGCTTTAAAGCTACGAATTTGGAAGTAAACAAGATACTCAATATTGAGCTTGGTTAATTCCCACTCTTGCTTAAATTGGGTAACACCATAAGGGCCAAAACCGGTTAAGCGCTCTTTGTTTGCAGAGTTTGTCTGTTCTAACAGGCGCTGCTTACTCACGTTCAAGCTATTCAAAGTGACGTAACTGGTTTGAACGGCAAACCATTGATCGACGTCGCTGTTATCTCGGTAAGCTTTTATCTGTTGCTCGAAGGTTTTGATCTCTTGCTTTTGGACTCGCAGAACTTCGGCAAGCAAAATGTTGACCTGACGTCTATCCGACGCTTCCATAAATAGAGGGTCGGGTAACGAATCAATTCGCTCATCAAGGGCAACAGCAGAATCGGATACCTGCGGCTGAGATTGTAAGTCATATTCCAAGTTGGCATGACTAGGCCAAGAGAGAATGGCCAAAGTGAGGATTAAGAAGCGCGATAGTGAACGCATAAAAGTCTCTTAGAATTATGAGGTTAGGATTACTATAGTTAGTTAATCTGACTTTGTGAAATCCAATCCGGTATCGGGGGCGAGTACTTTATTCCTGTTTCGACCGATTTTGTCATGAAATTGTCAGGGATTAGGCTAGTCTTGCCTATGTCTGCTGTTGCTTTGGTCAGGTTAGTTTCACTGCGACCAATCAGCATGCGATATATTCAATGGTTGGCATGATTTAGGGCGTTATATGCCGCCAATTACAGGGCATTGTTCGATATTTTGTTTTTCCTGAAAATCGATGGATTTTAGGCAGCAAATTGAAAATCAAAAGTGTGAGTTAGCTCAAACAATGATTTGGCTGGGTTATCACTCACTTAATAGCGGGTAAATGCAATCAATACTTGCAGTTAAAGCCCTGAACAAGTAACGTTGCGACGTTTTTCACATTAAGAAGGTAATGGCATTGATCTCCACAGCAAATATCACCCAACAATTCGGCGCTAAGCCACTTTTCGAAAATATTTCAGTTAAGTTCGGCGAAGGCAACCGCTACGGTTTAATCGGCGCGAATGGCTGTGGTAAATCGACGTTCATGAAGATCCTATCAGGTGAACTAGAGCCGACTTCTGGTAACGTAAGCTACGATCCAAACGAGCGCGTCGCTAAGCTAAACCAAGACCAATTTGCTTACGAAGAATTCACGGTAATTGATACGGTTATCATGGGTCACAAAGAGCTTTGGGCTATTAAGCAAGAGCGTGACCGCATTTACTCTTTGCCAGAAATGAGCGAAGAAGACGGCATGAAGGTGGCTGACCTTGAAGTTCAGTTCGCTGAAATGGACGGCTACATGGCAGAAGCTAAAGCCGGTGAGCTTCTTCTTGCTGTAGGTATTGAAGAGTCAATGCACTTCGGTCTGATGAGCGAAGTGGCACCGGGTTGGAAACTTCGTGTTCTATTGTCTCAAGTACTGTTTGCAGACCCGCATATCATGCTTCTTGACGAACCAACGAACAACTTGGACATGGACACCATCAAGTGGTTGGAAGATACGCTAAACCAACGTAACTGCACAATGATCATCATTTCGCACGACCGTCACTTCCTAAACTCGGTTTGTACACACATGGCTGACCTTGATTACGGCGAACTTCGTCTATTCCCAGGTAACTACGATGAGTACATGACGGCTGCGACTCAAGCTCGTGAACGTCTACTGTCTGACAACGCTAAGAAGAAAGCACAAATTGCTGAACTTCAAACGTTCGTTTCTCGTTTCTCTGCTAACGCATCTAAAGCGAAGCAAGCAACGTCTCGTGCTAAGCAAATCGACAAGATTCAACTAGACGAAGTTAAAGCGTCTAGCCGTCAAAACCCATTCATCCGTTTCGAACAGTCTAAAGAGCTATTCCGTAACGCACTTGTGGTTGAAAACCTATCTCAAGGTTTTGAAGAAGATCTTTACAACAAGTTCGATGCCATCTTCGAAGTAGGTGAGCGTGTTGCTATCATCGGTGAAAACGGTGTAGGTAAAACAACACTACTTAACACACTAGCTGGCGCACTAGAACCTCGCACTGGTGAGTACAAGTGGTCTGAAAACTCAAACATCGGTTACTACGCTCAAGATCACGCACACGATTTCGAGACAGACATGAACTTGTTTGATTGGATGAGCCAATGGCGCCAAGAAGGCGAAGACGAGCAAGTTGTTCGTGGCTTCCTAGGTCGTATGCTATTTGGTCAAGACGACATCAAGAAATCTGTAAAGGTTATCTCTGGTGGTGAGCAAGGTCGTATGCTTCTTGGTAAGATCATGATGCATAAACCAAACATCCTGCTAATGGATGAGCCAACAAACCACATGGATATGGAATCTATCGAAGCGCTTAACTTGGCTCTTGAGAACTACAAAGGCACATTGTTCTTCGTATCTCACGACCGTGTATTCGTAGACTCGCTTGCAACTCGTATCCTTGAAATCAAAGATGGCAAGATCAACGATTTCCGCGGTACTTACGCTGAGTTCTTGAAAGCACGCGGCTAAGCTTTAAGTTAGCCTTAGTTTTCAACTCTATGCGTTGGAAATTATGCTATAAATTGAAAATTAAAAACGCCGTCATACTAAAAAGCATGACGGCGTTTTTGTATCTAGCTAAGTTTCTATGTATTTATCCTTGATGGGTCACTAACTATTTACATCAGAACTTTACAATTAGAAGCGGTTAGTGAATCACCAATCAAACCTACGCTTTTTTCCGACTGCTGATTATTCACCTTTCACATCAAAGTCAATCTTGTCTGCACCCGTGAACACTTGGAAGCGTAAACCTTTAGCGCGAGCAATCGTAGTGATGCCGAACTTCTGCGCTAAATCTAAGCCCATTTGTGTAACGCCAGAGCGTGACAGTAGAACAGGGATTCCCATCTGCGCAACCTTAATCACCATCTCAGACGTTAAACGGCCTGTGGTGTAGAAGATCTTATCTTCACCTGTCTGTTTGTTAAGCCACATCTCACCAGCCAATGTATCAACGGCATTGTGTCGGCCAACATCTTCAACAAACGATAGAACCTTGTCGTCTTTGCAAACAGCACAGCCATGAACCGCACCCGCTTTCTTGTAGGTGTCGTTATAATGAGTCAGCGCTTCTAGAGCCGTATAGATTTCAGATTGCTTAATCTTGGTTTGAGGCACTTGGTAATCTTCCAATTGCTTCATCACGTTGCCATACATGGTACCTTGGCCACAGCCAGAGGTAACTGTCTTCTTCTTAAGCGCTTGCTCAAGTTGGCTCGTATCTTCTTTGGTGATAACCGCTGCTGAGCTGGTTTCCCAGTCGATGATGATTGATTCAACGGCTTCTGGATCAGAAAGGAAGCTTTGGTTTTTCAAATAACCCAAGACTAATGCTTCCGGGCGTGAACCCAATGTCATTAGAGTTACGATCTCTTTCCAGTTCAACATAACGGTAAGAGGGCGCTCGCACGCAATTTGTTTCGTTAGCTTTTCGCCATATTCATCAAACACTTCAACTTCGATGGTCTGAAGTGGGTTTTCACTGGTTTTTATTATGTTTGGTTTTACCACAGTCACGTCCTACTTAATGAGATAGCGATTATAAGGGATCAGAAGTTAGGCAAGAGTCATCATACGACTCTTTAGAATACATGCGTTCTCTGTCACTTAGTCAGTCTTAGCTTTAACTCAAGCATTTAGCAATTCTCATTCCAAAATAGCGGCTATTCGAGAAAACATGAAGCATTCGATTAAAATAGCGCAAAATATGAGAGTTCACCGAGACTAACTGTCTCAAACCAGCGCGATCGACTAACGTTATAGGGGTAACTTTACGACAAACGCACTAAAGACGGAGCAGGACTTAAAATGTATTGGCGTGTTTATTGCTTTGTAGAGGGTATATGATTATGCGAAGTACAAAATGTCCTACGTACGATCAGAATAAAGAAAATCAATTGGGTGAAGTATGTCTGAGATAAAAGAATTCAAAGAACAATATGAAAAAACAGAAGCAGCTTGGCCAATCGGTGTCCAAAGAATAGAGAAAGAGATCAAAACTGGCATTTGGGTAACAACTCAATGGGAACTCATCGGTTTTGAATTATCACCTGAACATGAAACCCCAGACGTATGTTTGCTTCAGTTGCACAAAGACGAACGTACCGACTACCGCTTCAATCTAAGCTCTCAGCAACCTAAGCTATTCTTAGTTATGGATAATGTTGACTCCGGTAAACCTATTATTCAATTACTGACAGCATCACAAACAGTCGCAGGCCAATACATGGACGGAGATAACCAAGTATTGTCTTACGACATGCCATTGCCTGTACAAGCTTGGATGGAAGCATTCATCGGTCGTCATGGCGAGTTATTAGAAGCAAGACGTAAGAAACGTAAAGGCGCGGGTCGATCAAATGGCAACTAACTTTTTTAGCCGTTGGTCTCAACGAAAGCTTGATGAATCAACCGACCAACCTTTAGAAGCGCAACAAACGCTTGAGGAAACTGAGCTTACTTCCACTGAGGCTTCGTCTGCTGCTTCATCTATAGACGCAGAAACATCGGAGTCACTAGAACGTGGAACTTTGGAAAAAGAGTCTCCAGAACACGCTGTCGATTCTCAAACTATTGACTCTCAGGAGATAGCATCAGAAACGACTGAAGACTTGTCTGTTGCTCAATTATTGGTGTCAGAAGCTTCAGAAAGCGTAAAAAAAGCGGCATTGCGTAAATTATTCCTCTCAGAAGAATTCAACGTTCGTGATGGTTTAGATGATTACGACGACGATTACAGTAATTTGAAGTCTCTTTCTGAAGGGGTTGCGGAAACCTTGCGTGATTGGGTTAAAGACAAAACGGAAGAAGAAACTGCGCCAGAAGAAGAGCAAATCATTGATAATAAAGACGAAGGTGAAGTTTTAGAAAATTCTGAAAGCGATCTTGAGGTATCTGATAATAAACTTGAAACGTCAGAAAGTGCCGAAATAACCGAACAAGAAAAAGAACTGTATAAAAACACAGTATCGGATAATTTCGACACCGATGCTATCGAAAATGACCCAAAAGAGGTGGGACAAAATATACCACACAAAGAATAGGTACATTTTGACTAAACACTCAATGAACCGCTTGCGACAAAATGTCCCAAGCGGTTTTTTTATACGCACAATAAACGTTATAAAGAATTAAATCACTGAAATATAAGGCATATTAAATTGGCATGGCATTTGCAAAATAACGTTCATTATCAACTTTTTTGTAGATAGACGAGTTCACGGTCTGACGAACGACACACTGGCTAAAGGGTTAGTTGTTAACGGATTACTCAGCAAGTTCTCTCTCGCTTACTACAATAAAGGTTGAACAGATTATCCATGTCCAAAGATGGAACTGAGCAATGCTTAAACAATTATTAGAACAAGCAACTTCAAATAACGCTAAAGCAAGACTGTATGCATTTGAAAATACAGTTGAGTTAACAAATCTGATTCCACCTACTGTTAGCTACGAAAGCGGCGGTAATACTCTTATTATTGGTCCAACTGCGATCATTGAAAGTGCTGCGGCTCAATTACCTCAGTTAACAAGCCTAACACTGCTTTCGACAGATGGTGTGAAGGCAACGAATACTGAGTCAGAGCTTTACTACGCAAATGCTGTTCAGGTTTCAGGGTTCCTTGGTACGTTCGAAGTTCTAATCGAAAACAAAGGCCGAACCAATAACCTTGCAAAAGTAGCAATCAATCATGACTGTTTTGATGTGGTTTTGGACTTATGTCTGAATAGCTGCATGACTGAAGAAGTGCCTGTTCCTGGTTATTACCCAGTAGGTCGTGGTTATCCAAAACTGGCTGAAGCGTTAGAAGAAATTCCTACGTTAATGGGCACGTTTGATAAGCCTAAGTTCTTCCGTTTGGACACAGACCTATGTGCACACAGTTCTCGTGGTGTTAAAGGTTGTGAGCGTTGTGTTGATGCTTGTCCTGCTGGTGCACTTTCAAGTGAAGGCTCAGATAAGACGGGTCATAAGATCGAGATTAACCCTTACCTATGTCAAGGCGTGGGTACTTGTGCAACGAGCTGTCCGACAGAAGCTATCTCTTACGCATTACCTAACCCTGACGATACTCAAAAATTCATTGAACGTACGCTAGCTAACTACGAGCAAGCGGGTGGTCTGGATCCAATCGTACTTATCTGTAGCTCACGTCATGAGACTTACAACGTGATGGCTCTTAAAGCGCTACCAGATAACGTGATTCCAATTGTCGTAGAAGAACTGCCATCTATTGGTATCGATACTTGGTTTGCAGCTTTAGTTAATGGCGCAACTCAGGTTCTGTTTGCCGCATCTCGCTTTATGCCAGAAACGATCATTCGTGTTCTGAATAACGAAGTAGGGATTGCTCAAGAACTACTAGATCAAATCGGTATTCCAAAAGAAACCATCGATATTCTGTACTTAGAATCTCTACGTGAATGTCCTCCAACACTTTGTGTGGATTCATTCGACCTTGCACTTGGCGATCTTCAAGGCAACAAGCGCCAACGTCTATTTACAGCACTTGATGCGATGTCTTCAGCTCGTATTCCTGTTGAGAACATTGTTGAGCTTCCGTCAAACGCACCTTACGGCAACGTTTCGTGTGATAGCAAAGATTGTACGTTATGTATGAGCTGTGTGGCTGTGTGTCCGACACGTGCACTTCATACCGACGGGGCTTCTCCATCACTTAAATTTGTAGAACAAGACTGTATTCAATGTGGCTTGTGTGAAAAGGCATGTCCTGAAAATGTTCTGACTCTTACGCCTCGTATGAACTGGGTAAAAGAAGAACGTCAAAAAGCAGTTGTGATTCATGAAGAGAAAGCTGCGGAATGTGTACGTTGCCATAAACCATTCGCACCCCAGTCTATGATTGACATGTTACAGAACAAGTTACGCGGTCACTCTCACTTTTCAGATGAAGCAGCGATTAATCGTATTGCTATGTGTGAAGACTGCCGTGTGGTGGATATGTTCGATTCAATGGCTCAAGACCCATTGAAACAATTGAAATACTAGGAGTTAGCCTTGGAAACGAATTTGGATCAGGCACAAGAACAGACACTAAGAACTGAGATCTATTTGGTTCTATCCGCACTGTTTCGCAACGCACCTTCTGAAGAGGTGATCGACTTTCTAAAAACACTCGATATTGAAGCGTCTGAAAGCGCAATGCAAAAGGCTTGGATTGCCATTCAACAAGCGGCAACAGAATCAAACCGTGAAGCTCTTGAAGACGAATATCAAGATTTGTTCATCGGTATTGGGCGTGGAGAAGTCGTTCCATTTGGTTCTTGGCATCGCACTGGCGCCATGATGGAAAAACCATTGGCAGAGATTCGTCATGACTTAGAGCTTTTAGGCATTGAGCGTGACGATCAAGTGAAAGAGCCGGAAGATCATATCGCAGCACTGTGTGAAGTGATGGCGATGCTAACGGCTGAAGAAGAAGCACTGCAACAGGCGGTATTCAATAAGCACCTTGGCCCTTGGTTTAACTCTTTCACGCGTCAGCTTGAAGGGGCAGAAAGCGCGAACTTCTACAAATCGGCCGCTCAACTGTGTGAAGCATTCTTAACGTTAGAACAAGTGCGTTTTAGCGTGAATACAAAAAGCAGTAAGCACAAATTAAAGATTGATGTGAAAAACGTCACTGATTACGAGTAATCGAGCAGTACGCGATTATATCGATAGAGGGGCATTAAGCCTCCAAAAAAAGATCTACCGTAAGGTAAGGAAGCAATGATGAAAGATAATAAAGATATAAATACAAGCCGTAGGGATCTACTCAAAGGCTTGACGACTGCAGCCGTTGCTGGTGCCGTTGTCGCTGGTACAACTAAAGTGGCAACCGCTTCAGAAACTGTTGAAATTTCGAAAGAAGACGTGAAGAAGACAGGGTATCGTGAGACGCAACACATTCGCGATTACTACGACACACTTTAGGAGATAACGGATGAAACTTGTCAAACGCTCCGATAGTGTGAGCAAAGAAACCAATCAGCTAGGTGTGTCTCGACGTGCCTTCATGAAAAACACTTCATTAGCTGCTGGTGGCGCAGTGGTAGGCGCAAGTCTATTTGCACCAGGTATGATGAAGAAAGCACAGGCTAAATCAGTCGATCCAGAAGCGAAAACAGAAGTGAAACGTACTATCTGTTCTCACTGTTCTGTGGGTTGTGGTATCTACGCTGAAGTTCAAAATGGCGTATGGACAGGTCAAGAGCCTGCATTCGATCACCCATTCAACGCTGGTGGACACTGTGCGAAAGGTGCAGCACTTCGTGAGCACGGCCACGGTGAACGTCGTCTTAAGTACCCAATGAAATTGGAAGGCGGTAAGTGGAAGAAGCTTTCTTGGGAACAAGCGATTGAAGAGATCGGTAACAAAGCGCTAGAACTTCGTAAAGAGTCTGGCCCTGATTCAGTTTACTTCCTAGGTAGTGCGAAACACAGTAACGAGCAAGCTTATGCATTCCGTAAGATGGCTTCGCTTTGGGGCACCAACAACGTTGACCACCAAGCACGTATTTGTCACTCAACCACAGTAGCCGGTGTTGCGAACACTTGGGGTTACGGTGCAATGACAAACTCGTTCAATGACATGCACAACTGTAAATCGATGCTGTTCATTGGTTCAAACCCAGCGGAAGCTCACCCAGTAGCGATGCAACACATCTTGATCGCGAAAGAGAAGAACAACTGTAAGATCGTTGTTGCGGATCCTCGTCGTACGCGTACTGCTGCGAAATCAGATCACTACGTTTCTCTTCGTCCAGGTTCTGACGTTGCGTTTATCTGGGGTGTGTTATGGCACGTCTTTGCAAACCAATGGGAAGACAAAGAGTTCATTAAACAACGTGTATTCGGCATGGACGAGATCCGTGAAGAAGTCGCGAAGTGGAACCCAGCAGAAGTTGAACGCGTAACTGGTGTTAGTGAAAAAGACGTATACCACACCGCGAAACTACTTTCTGAAAACCGTCCGGGTTGTATCGTTTGGTGTATGGGTGGTACTCAGCACACGACTGGTAACAACAACACACGCGCTTACTGTGTACTTGAGCTTGCGCTAGGTAACATCGGTAAATCAGGCGGCGGTGCAAACATCTTCCGTGGTCACGATAACGTACAGGGCGCAACTGACCTTGGCGTACTGTCAGACACACTTCCAGGCTACTACGGCTTGTCTGAAGGTTCTTGGCGTCACTGGTCAAAAGTTTGGGATATCGACTTTGACTGGGTGAAAGGCCGTTTCGACGACAACGCATACGGCGGTCAAAAACCAATGAACAGTGCAGGTATTCCTGTATCTCGTTGGGTTGATGGCGTACTTGAAGACAAAGACAAGATTCGCCAACGCGAAAACATCCGTGCCATGTTCTACTGGGGTCACGCGGTGAACTCTCAGACTCGTGGTCCAGAGATGAAAAAAGCGATGCAGAAGCTGGATATGATGGTTATTGTTGACCCATACCCAACGGTTGCAGCGGTAATGAATGATCGTACCGACGGCGTTTACCTGCTACCAGCAACGACTCAGTTTGAAACCTACGGCAGTGTAACGGCGTCAAACCGTTCTCTACAGTGGCGTGACAAGGTTGTTGATCCTCTGTTCGAATCAAAGCCTGACCATGAAATCATGTACCTTCTTTCTAAGAAGCTTGGTTTCTCTGATCAGCTGTTCAAAAACATCCGTGTTGAGAACAACCAACCATTGATTGAAGACATCACTCGTGAATTCAACAAAGGCATGTGGACGATCGGCTATACAGGCCAAAGCCCAGAGCGTTTGAAAGAGCACCAACAAAACTGGCACACGTTCCACAAAACCACGCTTGCTGCAGAAGGCGGCCCAGCGAATGGCGAAACTTACGGTCTGCCTTGGCCATGTTGGGGCAACCCAGAAATGAAACACCCAGGGACGCATATCCTTTACGATACGTCTAAACCTGTTGCTGAGGGCGGCGGTAACTTCCGTACTCGTTTCGGTGTGGAATTTGAAGGTCAAAGCCTATTGGCTGAAGACAGCTACTCGAAAGGCAGCGAAATCAAAGATGGTTACCCAGAGTTCAGTGACAAACTGCTGAAACAACTGGGTTGGTGGGACGATCTAACAGCAGAAGAGAAAGCCTCTGCTGAAGGTAAAAACTGGAAAACCGACGTTTCTGGTGGTATCCAACGTGTTGCTATCAAGCATGGTTGTATTCCGTTTGGTAATGCGAAAGCGCGTGCGATTGTTTGGACATTCCCAGACCGCGTGCCACTGCACCGTGAGCCACTTTACACACCACGTCGTGATCTAGTCGCTGACTACCCAACGTGGGACGACAAAGAAGCGATTTTCCGTGTTCCTACGTTGTACAAATCCATTCAAGACCAAGATAAGTCTGGTGAATACCCGATTATTCTTACGTCTGGTCGTCTGGTTGAGTACGAGGGTGGTGGTGAAGAAACACGTTCTAATCCTTGGCTAGCAGAACTACAACAAGAAATGTTTGTTGAAGTGAACCCGAAAGACGCAAACGACATTGGCTTCAAAGATGGCGATGATGTTTGGGTTGAAGGTGCAGAGAAAGGCCGCATCAAGGTGAAAGCGATGGTCACTCGTCGTGTGAAACCGGGTTTAGCGTTCTTGCCGTTCCACTTCGGTGGTAAGTTTGAAGGCGAAGATTTGCGTTCTAAATACCCTGAAGGCACTGATCCTTACGTTATTGGCGAAGCAGCCAATACAGCAACCACATATGGTTACGACCCTGTCACGTTGATGCAGGAAACGAAAGTAACCCTTTGTAATATTCGTAAAGCGTAAGGAGTCTTAAAATGGCTAGAATGAAATTTCTTTGTGACACCAAACGTTGTATCGAATGTAACGGTTGTGTCACTGCATGTAAGAATGAAAATGATGATGCTCTGGAATGGGGTATTCAACGTCGCCGCGTTGTCACACTGAACGATGGCGAACCGGGTGAAAACTCTATCTCAGTCGCATGTATGCACTGTACTGATGCCCCTTGTATGGCAGTTTGCCCGGCAGACTGTTTTGAACATACGGAAGACGGCATCGTACTTCACAATAAAGATCTGTGTATCGGTTGTGGTTACTGCTTGTTTGCTTGTCCGTTTGGCGCACCTCAATTCCCTAAACAGGAAGCGTTTGGTGAGCGCGGTAAGATGGACAAGTGTACCTTCTGTGCTGGCGGCCCAGAAACAGAGCCAGGTTCTGTTGAAGAGCGTCAAAAATACGGTGCGAACCGTATTGCTGAAGGCAAACTGCCAATGTGTGCTTCGCTTTGTTCAACTAAGGCACTGCTAGCGGGTGACGCAGAGAAAGTTTCTGATGTTTTCCGTCAGCGTGTTGTTGAACGTGGTGCGAAAGGTGCAGGTTGGACAGACGGCAACGACCTTTCTTACGATGCGACTAAGAGCTAAGTAGGAGAGACATATGCTTACAATGTTTAAGCGTCTCTTCCTTGTAGTGCTGCCAATGTTGGCAGCACTAACAATGCTTTCTCCTATGAGTCATGCATCTGAGACGAACTCATCACAAACTCAATCGAGCTCTGCTCAACGAGAAATCACACAACTTGCTGGCGCCGATTTTTGGCGACAAGTGAGAAACGGTGAGGAAGGTTACACCACATCTCAATCAGCTGAGCATGGTGTGTTGATCAGTACTCCAGGTCAAACGTGGTACATATTGAAAGAGAAGTGGATGTCACCAGCCGGTGCCGTCGCTATCTTTGGCAGTATTGCTTTCGTGACTTTGATGTACGTTGTGATTGGCCCGCTAATGCTAAGCGCGCCAAGAACAGGCCGTAAGATCAAACGTTGGTCTCGACTAGACCGTGCCTTGCACTGGAGTATGGCGTTTACCTTCTTAACACTGGCGTTCAGTGGTTTGATGTTGGTTTACGGTAAGCACTTCTTGAAGCCGTACATTCCAACAGACCTTTGGGGCTTCATCGTTCTATTGGCGAAGCAATACCACAACTACATCGGCCCGATTTTCTATGTGCTGTTGATGGCTGTTCTCATCAAGTGGTGGCGCAAGTCTATTTTCAAGATGGTCGATGTACAGTGGTTCATGAAACTGGGCGGTATGGTTGGGAAACATAAAGGTTCTCATCCATCTGCAGAGTTTTCGAACGCGGCTGAAAAAGCGCTGTTCTGGCTATTGATTGTAATGGGTAGTGTGGCTGCGATCAGTGGCTTGGTTTTAGACTTCCCAATCTTCGGTCAAACGCGTCGTGATATGGAGCTTTCAAACCTAGTCCACATGTTGGCTGCTTTGATCCTTATCTGTGGCTTTGTGTTCCACATCTACATCGGCTTGTTCGGTATGGAAGGGGCACTAGAAGGCATGGTAACAGGCGAAGTTGATGAGACTTGGGCTAAAGAGCACCATGATCTTTGGTACAAAGAAGTGATGGAACAAGAGAAAAACGGCGTTGAACAAAGCGCTAACGCAGCAACAGAGAAAACGGAAGGGGTGAATAAGAATGAACAAACCTCATAAAGGTATTTGGGTCGCTTACATACTAAGCTGCTTTACGCCATTTACTTGTCTTATCTCTGGTGTGATTGCGATTATCTACGCGGGTTATCGTTTAGACAAAGGCGAAGATGGTGAAGTAGTGGATACTCATTACTACGGATTAATTCGCTCTTTCTTCTTGAACCTGACGTTCTTCGTCGTTCTTATCGTAACGGTAGCGACCTCTAACGGGGTGTTAATCGGTGTGAACGATTACTGGTATCAAAACCATATTATCGATGACATCGCTTACTACATTCCGTATGTAGGCATGCTGTTTGGTGGTGTTGCGATTGTGGTCTGGTTTATCCGCATGTATCAAGGTATGCAGCGTTTAAGTCAAAACCTACCGCAAAACCCGACAACAGGTCCAAACTTGTAGTCGAGTATCGGCTCACTAGATAGCGAATTATCTAGCACAATAGTCCTTTTGAAAGCCCAATGATTTCGGTCATTGGGCTTTTTGTTTCTAATCAGCAACGAAACTTAATGAAGCATAGTATTGACCGCTTCAATATGGTGCAACTCCCTTAATTGGTGCAATTCTTGTTTCCATTTTCACGCTCATTAAGAACCAAGAAAGTGCACCGATAAATTTATTATCAATTAATCAGTAAGTTAAAAGAAAAACTGTTGCACGAAAATTACACCACACACTTGGAACGCATCTTGCGTTCACTGTTGAGTCTTTAATTAATTACAACATTGAATCGCACGATATCAGTGCAAATCAGATAAAGCGAAGGAGAATGCTTTAATGAGTGAAACGGTGACTCAAGTTCATAGTGCAGTACAAACCCTTACCCAAAGTTCAGATACTTTATTCCTATTACTCGGCGCAATCATGGTCTTCCTGATGCATGCTGGCTTTGCGTTTCTCGAAGTCGGTACCGTGCGAAAGAAGAACCAAGTCAACGCGCTGGTTAAGATCCTTTCCGACTTTGGTGTCTCCGCCATTGCTTACTTCTTTATCGGTTACTGGGTTGCTTACGGTGCACACTTTTTTGCAGACGCAGAAACACTTTCGCAAGGCAACGGATATGAACTGGTTAAGTTCTTCTTCCTAATGACATTCGCAGCGGCAATTCCTGCGATTGTTTCTGGTGGTATCGCAGAGCGTGCTCGTTTCTATCCAATTTTGATTGCGACACTGTTTACGGTTGGTTTCATCTATCCATTTTTTGAAGGCATCATTTGGAACGGCAACTTTGGATTCCAAGATTGGCTAGAAGGTCAGTTTGGTTACGTGTTCCATGACTTCGCAGGCTCGGTAGTGGTTCACGGCGTAGGTGGTTGGATTGCTTTGGTCGCAGTTTACTTCTTAGGGATGCGTAAAGGTCGAATCCGTGCAGGCAAACACACCAACTTCGCACCATCGAATATCCCATTCTTAGCACTAGGCTCTTGGATCTTATGTGTGGGTTGGTTTGGCTTTAACGTGATGTCAGCTCAAGCGATCAATGGCATCAGCGGTCTCGTGGCAATGAACTCTCTCATGGCCATGGTTGGCGGTATTCTTGCGGCTCTAATTGCAGGTAAAAATGACCCGGGCTTCATCCACAATGGTCCTTTGGCTGGTCTCGTCGCTATCTGTGCGGGCTCAGATTTGATGCACCCACTTGGCGCTTTGGTGACGGGCGGTGTGGCAGGTGCGCTGTTTGTTTACCTATTTACTTATATGCAAAACAAAACACAGATCGATGATGTACTGGGTGTATGGCCTCTACACGGCGTATGTGGTGCCTGGGGTGGCGTTGCTGCTGGTATCTTCGGCCAACAAGCTTTCTGGGGTCTAGGCGGCGTGAGCTTTGCTTCTCAGTTGATTGGTACAGTCGCAGGTGTTGCTGTTGCTTTCGTCGGCGCGTTAATCGTATACGGTGTGTTGAGCAAACTAACAGGCCTACGCTTAAGTGAAGAAGATGAATTCAACGGTGCGGATCTTTCTATCCATAAGATCTCTTCTATCAACGAAGACTAACGTTGTTCACTTGGTGGGGTAAAGCACATCAAGTAGACAACTGTTGAACAGAACTAAGCGGCTTCGGTCGCTTTTTTGTTTCTATGGATAGCAAAACAGAGAATTTGAGTAACAACAACCACAACTATCAAGCGAGTTATGTCACAAATAGCCAATGAATTCAGTTGCCTAAGACTATGGTCTAATCCCCAAAACTATTGTTGGAATTTGAACAGTGCTAAGCTGTTACAAAGTGACATATCTAAAAGGACGTTATATGCATTTCCCATATCGAAATATCGTAATTCTTACTGGCGCTGGCATCTCTGCAGAGTCGGGGATACAAACATTCCGAGCACAAGACGGGCTATGGGAAAACCACAAAATCGAAGATGTAGCGACGCCTGAAGGGTTCGCAAAAGATCCTGACTTGGTACAAGCCTTCTATAACAAGCGTCGTCACGGCCTGCAAAGTGAGAGCATTCAGCCCAATTCAGCCCACAAGGCGCTAGGAGAGCTCGAAGACAAGCTTGATGGCAAAGTTACCATCATTACTCAAAACATCGACAATTTGCACGAGAGAGGCGGTAGCAACAACATTATTCACATGCATGGTGAACTTTTAAAAGCGCGTTGCAGTGAATCCAATCAAGTTGTAGAGCACAAAGGCGATATTGAAACGGGTGAACTTTGTCATTGCTGCCAAATCCCTGCACAAATGCGTCCACATATTGTTTGGTTTGGCGAAATGCCACTAAGAATGGGCGACATTTATTCCGCACTGGAAGAAGCGGATCTGTTTATCTCTATCGGAACTTCAGGTGTTGTTTATCCAGCGGCAGGCTTTGTTCACGATGCGAAAATGCATGGTGCACATACTATCGAGATAAACCTCGAACCAAGTGCGGTTGAAAGTGAATTTGAAGAGAAGCGCTACGGCAAGGCGAGTATCGAGGTGCCCAAACTGGTTGGCGAGTTATTATGTACAGAGAAAGGTTCTTTAACGGCCTAAGCCTTGTCTTTAATAACACACATCAGTTTCTGAATCTGAAAAAATAAAGCGGCTTACGCCGCTTTATTTACTTAACTTCTTAACTAACAATAACTTAGTTGTTTACTTTAAGTTTTTGGAAGTACTCGTCATAAATAACGCTCGCTTCACCAACTTCATCTTGCCACACACCGTTATCCATCACTGATTGTGGTGGGAAAACGTTCTTGTCTTCAGCAAATTCTTTAGGAAGAAGAGGGTAAGCGGTTTTAACTGGTGTCGGGTAACCGATCTCTAGAGCAATTTTCGCAGCGTTCTCTGGGCGAAGAAGGAAGTCGATCATCTTATGAGCCGCTTCAGTGTTCTTAGCGCCTGCTGGAATTGCTAGGCTGTCCATCCAGAAGATAGCGCCTTTTTCTGGCCAGATAATGTCAATCGTTGCGCCTTCTTGGCGTGCCATGTAAGCAGAACCATTCCAAAGCATACCAAGAGACACTTCACCTGCTAGGTAAGGGTTCGCTGGGAAATCTGAGTTAAATACCAATACGTTTGGCATTAGCTTACGAAGTTCTTCGTAGGCTTCTTTGATTTCTTCAGGGTTAGTCGTGTTTGGAGAGTAGCCCAGTTTAGATAGAGCGATATGGAAAACCTCACGAGAGTCATCCATCATCATCAGTTGACCTTCCCACTGCGTATCCCACAGATCGCCCCAGTTTTTAACTGAAGACTTGTCTAGCATGTCTGAGTTGATACCAATACCCGTCGCACCCCAGATGTATGGGATTGAGTAGTTGTTATTTGGGTCAAATGGCTTATCTAAGTAATTTGGATCCAAATCTGCAAAGTGGCTTAGCTTGGTTTTATCAAGCTCTTGAAGCATGCCTTCTTTACGCATCTTAGAAACGAAGTAAGTAGAAGGAACCACTAAGTCGTAACCCGTACCTTGAGTTTTTAACTTAGCGTACATGCTTTCGTTAGACTCATAAGTTGAGTAGTAGACTTTAATGCCCGTCTCTTCTGTGAAGTCTTCTAGTACTTCATTTGGAATATATTCAGACCAGTTGTAAAAATACAGTTCTTGGTCAGCTGCGAAAGAGGGTGTAGAAAGTAAAGTAGCAGCACACAATGCGCCGGTATACAGTGTTTTTTTCATTACTGTTCCGTTCATTTGTTTGATTTGGAGCTGGGTAGTGAACCCAAGGTAAAGGATTTCGAAAAATCGCGCTATATTATAGCAGCGATATAATAAAATAGGCAGCCTAAGCTGCCTATTCATTGATATTCTTATTTTTAACTTATTGATTATCTACGTTGACCTGTTAAGTAAACTGGTTACTTAGCCACAGTTAGATAATAAGCTAAATTACTGACCTGCTTTAAGTTTCATGAAGTAATCTTCGTACTTCACTGTCTTATCGCCAACCGCAGCTTGCCATTCAACACGATCAAGGTCTTCTTGCGATGGGAATAGCGCAGGGCTATCTTTGAACTTCTCGTTAGACGCTTTAACGGCCGTTAGGTAGCCTGTGTCACGAGAAATTTGCTCAGCAATTTCAGGGCGAAGTAGGAAATCAATCATCTTATGAGCTGCTTCTACGTTTACCGCACCAGAGCTAATCGCAAAGTTATCAACCCAACCGATACCGCCTTCTTTAGGGAAAACCAGTTTGATTGGTAGACCTTCGTTTTGCGCTGCAGCAGCAGAACCGTTCCACAGCATACCAAGACCCACTTCACCAGACATGTAAGGCGCGCCTGGGTTGTCTGAGTTAAATACTAGAACGTTTGGCATAAGCTTTTGTAGCTCAGCGTACGCTTCGTCGATCTCTTTTTCGTTGGTTGTGTTACCAGAGTAACCTAACTTACGCAGTGCGATGTGGAACACTTCACGAGTGTCGTCCATCATCATCAGTTGACCTTCAAGCTCTGGCTTCCATAGATCAGCCCAGCTTTGGAAATCTTCTGGATCGTACATGTCAGTGTTAACAGCAAGACCTGTGATCGCAACTACGTGTGGAATAGAGTAGTCGTTGCTTGGGTCGTACGGCTTATCTAGATAGTTAGTATCTAGATTCTTGAAGTTGTTCAGCTTAGTTTTGTCGATCTTTTGTAGCATACCTTCGTCACGCATCTTAGATACGAAGTAAGTCGACGGCACAACTAGGTCATAGCCTTTGTTGTGTGTTTTTAGCTTTGCGTACAGGGTTTCGTTCGACTCGTAAGTCGAGTAGATCACCTTGATACCAGTTTCATCAGTGAACTGTTCTAGAATCTCACTGTTGATGTAAGGTCCCCAATTCATGAATACCAATTCTTTGTTATCTTTTGCAAATGATGGTGCAGATAACATTGAAAGCGCACATGCACTACCAGCTAATAGAGTAGCCCATTTTTTCATTGACGTTAGCTCCAAACTAAACGTTGCCCTAAGGCAGTAGATAGAAAAACAGAATGGCAATTTACCATTCTGTTTATGATTAACACTTTTTGTAAACTTCTTATCAAGTCAGCCTCATTAAAGAGTAGGAGACTTACTTGATTTTTTCTCTCGCTAATGACTGAGAAATGATCACCAGTATTAACGACACCACTAACATCACTGTTGCTAGGGCGTTTACCTCAGGAGAGATACCCACTTTAACCATTGAGTAAATCTTCAGTGGTAAGATTTCATACGTTGGGCCGGTTACGAAAGAGCTAATGATTACATCGTCCAAAGACAGAGTGAAGCTCAATAACCAACCCGCAGCAACCGCTGGCTTAGCAAGAGGCAGAATGATCTGTTTTAGAATCGTCCATTCACTTGCACCTAAGTCTTTTGCTGCTTCTAGCATCTTCACATCAAAGCCATTCAAGCGACTGTATACCGTTACTACAACAAACGGTAGACAGAAGGTAATGTGAGCAGCAAGTAGGGTAAAGAACCCAAGTTGAACACCCATTACCAAGAATAGCGCAAGAAGCGAAATCGCCATTACGATATCTGGAGACATCATTACGATGAACAGCATGCCATTTACGATGCCTTTACCTTTAAATTGGTAACGGAATAGGGCTACTGCTGTAAGGCTCCCGACAATCGTTGCGGCTGTTGCTGAGAACACCGCTACGTTGATCGAGTGCCACGCAGCCTGCATTAGGCTGTCGTTGTTAATAAGCGCGTCATACCATTTAGTGGTGAAGCCACCCCATTTCATACCAAACTTATTGGCATTAAACGAGTTAGCGATCAATACGATAATAGGTAGGTATAGAAAGGCGTATACCAGCGCCATAAAGCTGAACTTAACTGTGCGCCCCATTAGTCTAGCTCCACTTTCTTGTTCAATAGCTTACCTGCTCGGTAGTAGGCATACAGCATCACAGCCATTGCCATGGTCAGTGCGATACTCGTCGCTGCGCCAAACGGCCAGTCTCGAGCGTTGAGCACTTGGCTCTTAATCACGTTACCAATCAATAGGTTCTTAGCTCCGCCTAATAGGTCAGAGATGTAGAACATACCTAACGCTGGCAGTAGCACTAACAAACAGCCGCCAATAATGCCCGGCATTGTTAGTGGTAGTACCACTTTCAATAGCGTTTGCAGTTTGTTCGCACCTAAATCTTTAGCCGCTTCTAAATACGTATCGTCCAGTTTTTCAATCGCTGAATACAGCGGCAGAATCATAAACGGAAGTAGGATGTACACTAAACCGATCATTACTGCGGTTTCTGAGTACATGATACGTAGCGGTTTATCAATGATATCTAACGCTAACAAGCTTTTGTTCAAGACACCTTGCGTACCCAGTACAATTTTCAATCCGTATGTACGAATCAAAGAGTTCGTCCAGAATGGTACTATCACTAGGAACAACATGATTGGACGCCACTTCGCCGGCATTTTTGCTACGATGTAAGCGAATGGGTAACCAATAATCAAACAAAGTAGGGTTGCGACAATTGCCATATAGAAAGAGTGCATCAACACTTTAAAATACAGCGGGTCAGCCAAACGCACGTAGTTATCGAGAGTGAAGGTCATCTCGATCAAGTTCGCTTCATCACGAGTTAAGAAGCTAGTACCAATGATCATGATGTTTGGAATCATCACGAACAACACTAACCAACCTGTGATTAAAGCAACAATTGCGTTTTGTAAATTAAACTTCTTGCTCATCTTCTAATACCACTTCCCAGCTCTCAACCCAAGTTACTGCAACTTTTTGGCCCAGTGAGTGATCAACATCAGGGTCATCTTCGTTGAAGAATTCGCTAACCATGACACGCATACCAGATTCAAGTTCTACGACTGAATCTAATGTCATGCCTTTATAGGTTCGCTCGACAATGTGGCCAACAATACCGCGTTGCTCTGACTCTTTAATTTCTTCGATTCGAAGATCTTCAGGTCGAAGCAATACTTGCAGTTTTTGACCCGGTGTTACGTCTTTATCGTGATAGATAATGGACTCTTCACCTTCGATTGTCGCAACAATGCGTTTTTCATCTTGACGAGATTTCGCTGTCGCTTCGAATACGTTAATTTCACCAATGAAACGCGCTACAAATAGGTTCTTAGGCTCTTCGTAGATCTCTCTTGGTGTTCCGTCTTGTTCAATCACGCCATCACGCATAACAATAATACGGTCAGACATAGACAGCGCCTCTTCTTGGTCATGCGTTACAAAAATGAACGTGATACCAAGTTGGCGTTGTAATTGTTTCAGCTCGATTTGCATCTGTTTACGTAGTTTGTAATCCAGAGCAGATAGAGATTCATCCAACAAAAGAACTTTAGGCTTATTAACGACAGCACGAGCGATTGCGATACGTTGCTGTTGACCACCAGATAGCTGGTGTGGCTTTCGTTGTGCCATTTGTTCTAGGCGCACCATTTTCAAAGCATCCATTACACGAGGTTCAATCTCGCTGTTTGGAACTTTCTGCATGCGTAAGCCAAATGCCACATTGTCGAAAACGGTCATATGCGGGAATAGGGCATAGCTTTGGAATACAGTGTTTACATGCCTTTGTTCAGCAGGAACTTGGGTTACGTTTTGTTCAGCTAATAGTATTTGACCACTATCTGCCGTTTCAAAACCCGCAATCATTCTTAGCACGGTTGTTTTACCACAACCTGATGGGCCTAAAATCGTGAGAAACTCACCATGATTTACGTTTAAATCCAGATTGCCGATGACTTCCTTACCATCGAAACTTTTACTGATGCCAGTTAGCTGTACTACTGGCTTTCCTACTGATTTTTTAGCGTTCAACGTCTGTTTTTCTCCACCTTGGTTCTATTTGAGACCTGTTGCTATACACCTTTAAGGCGCGCATCATAATCACCAAAAACGTGAATTCAAAGCATTTTTTACCTTTCGAAGATAAAAAATTTCGCAGGTAAAAGTAAACATCCTTTACCATACTGTTATTTACTGGGTTTACACCCTAACAAGTGTCTAATTATTAACCATCAAGACGCAAAAGCAAGCCTTGTTACAGATTCATATTTTAGTTTGTATCCGACATATGAGTATAATGAAGGTAATTTTTTATCAATAAGTTAGGTGGCTTCGCTTAATCGGCACACCTAGGTATCAATATGAACAACGACATCGAAAAAGATTTTAATTTGGGCGGTAGTATCAACCGTGCACTTTCTGGCGATTATGAGCTCAAAGCAACGGCTGTATTCCAAGAAGCTTGGAAACATACGATAAGTCACTTTCTTTCGTTTTCCCCAGCGATTATTGCTTTGATGTTTGTGCAGCTCGCTATCTTTTATATCGCACTAAAACTACAGCTTGGTGATCCCGCGGTTATCTTAGATGCAGTTATCGACCCAGAGTCGTTTACGCCACAAATCGTTGAATCGATTTTTATCGCGAACTTTAGCTATGAAGTGATCAGTGCGCCTATCTATGCGGGTATCTGTTTAATGGCAATGAGTCACGCCGCTGGCCTACAAACCAAAGTACGCCACATCGGTAAAGGTTTGCAGTTTACGGTTCCGGTTATTCTAGTGACTTTGTTTAGCCTAATGCTTCAAGGCATCGCAGGTATGATTCTGCCGTTCTTGTCTATCTACTTCTCACTGGCGTTCAGCCATTCGATTCTGCTGATTTGTGATAAGAAAGTGCCGCCAATGCAATCGCTGCTGCTTTCTCTGCGTGCTGTCAACAAAAAAATCTTCACCGTTGCTTCTATCTACCTATTAGTAATGCTGATGTTCATCGTCGCGGCAATGATGTACGGCATTGGCTTAATCTTCGTTCTTCCATTCTTCTTCCACGTGAAAGGTATCCTTTACCGTGAAATGTTTGGCATCAAGTTGAAACTGATTGCTTCAGATCGTCCAAAGAGTGATGACGATAACAACGACAGCAATAACGACGACAATAACAAAAACCCACAGGTGTTCGATGCATAAAGAAACACAGACAAGCGCAAGCAAATCACTTGCGCTTAAAGTGACGGCACTGGCTCTTGTTGGCTCTATTTCACTAATTGGTCCTTATATTTACCAAGAAGAGGAGCGTCGACGTACGACAGAGCAGAGCGCCAATTCCACTGACCAATTTGGTGACTTGACGGTTTCTTCGAGCACACCAAACTTTGCGGCCATCGAAGATGTGAACGAGAAAAAGGACACATTTTTTTCGTTCCTACGTCCAAGCATCAATATTGAAAACAAACGTATCACCAAAGAGCGCGCGTTTTTAACTAAGCTCTCTGAGTCTGGTTTAAACAAAATTGATTCTGAAGACGCATCTTATGCGAAAAGGTTAGGGAAGTTATACAGCTTACCTGTGCCTAGTGAAGGTTTAGATCAGGCATGGCTGACAGAGATGCTTAATCGCGTCAATGTACTGCCAGAAGCGCTCGTACTGACACAAGCAGCGAATGAGTCAGCTTGGGGAACGTCGCGTTTCGCCACCAAAGCGAACAACTATTTCGGACACTGGTGTTACACCAAAGGTTGTGGCCTTGTTCCGCTACAACGTAACGAAGGTAGCTCGCATGAAGTCGCAACATTCTCTTCAAGCCAAGAATCCGTACATCGGTATTTCATGAACCTTAATCGTAATCGTGCTTACGCCGATCTAAGAGTGATTCGTGCAAAGCTTGATGCGCAAGGTGATGATCTTTTAACAACCGCAACGGCGACAGAGCTCACCAATGGCTTGTTAAAATATTCTGAGCGAGGTTCCGACTATGTGACTGATTTACAAGCTATGATCCGTCACAACGAGGTATACTGGAAAAAGTAACTCGATTTGATAGTCATTTGGCGAGCTTAAACGGTAAGTTTGACCAAATAACATCACATAAAGAGCAGCTCATTGGCTGCTCTTTCTATTTATAAACGCTCAACTTCGACAAGACTATAACAATGAAAAAGACAGCACTCGCTTTATTAGCTTCTCTAAGCCTAGGGATCTCTTTACCTGCTGCAGCGCAAGAATACATGTTTACCTATTCTAAGCTTTACACACAGCTTAAAAACAACACCAAAGAAGGGCATGATGACGTTAAAGTTGCAGTCTTCTTTGTCGATCAGCAAGCCCAAACAACCTGTCATATCAGCAAAGCTTGGATGGAAAAAGAAGAGCACTACGAGGAGCTGAAAGTCTCTCCAGCTAACGAGCTACTTCTACCTGTTGACCAAAACCTTCGTTCAGCAAACCCGCTTATTTTTGTGCAAACAAAAGAACAAGAGTGCGCATACTCCTTGGTTGTTATGACTAAAGCACCTTTAGCCGGAACGGTTGAGGTTGTACAGCTGGAAAACCTGTTACCACAGATGCAAGCAATGTTAGAAGACGTAAGCGGCATGTTCTCAAGCTGGTTCACACCGGACATCCAAGGGTTAACGCTTGAGTTTGCAGACAAGCTTGAAGGTAACATCACGCTTTCTAACGGCAAGCAGATCCCAATTACCCAAGGGCGCGCTAAGTTCACACTGGAAGAACTAGATGGAAGTGACAGCATCACGTTACCAGAAGCGACAACTCGTGTGTTACCTTACATTCCGGCTCAATACCTTGGGTTAGGCGACTGACCACACGGCGTTAATCTAAGCAAAACATCGTAAAGCAGCCAACTCAAACCAAGTAAGGCTGCTTTTCTTTTCCTACAACCAGCGTGGTTTGCGCTTTTGACGCTCATTTTTTATGAAAGATGAGCGGTTATCATTAGATAAAGTGGCATCTTTCAACCAGTCACCTTGTTTATCCTGCCGTTACTATTTCAACATCAAATAAAAATCCGTATAATCCACGCCCTAAAACAGTCCCACTAGCAATCTACAGTCGGTAATACGACGGTGTGAGAGTCGCAATGAACCAAAACGATAATAGAAAAGAAGTACTAGAATTCAACAAACTTCAGAAACGTCTGAGAAGAAATGTTGGAAATGCCATCATCGACTACAACATGATCGAAGAGAATGATGTGGTAATGGCATGTATCAGTGGCGGTAAAGATTCATTTGCGATGCTAGATATTTTGCTACGTTTACGTGAAGCAGCACCAATCAAATTTGATGTTGTTGCGGTAAACCTAGATCAAAAACAACCTGGGTTCCCTGAGCACATTCTTCCTGAATACTTTGAGACGCTGAACATTCCTTACTACATCGTAGATAAAGATACGTACTCAGTAGTGAAAGAGAAGATTCCAGAAGGTAAGACAACATGTGGTCTATGTTCTCGTCTGCGTCGTGGTACTTTGTACTCGTTCGCTGAGAAGATTGGCGCGACTAAGATCGCTCTTGGTCACCACATGGATGACATCGTGGAAACTATGTTCCTTAACATGTTCCACGGCGCTCGTCTAAAGGCTATGCCACCTAAGCTACGTTCTGATGATGGTCGTAACGTTGTTATTCGTCCACTGACTTACTGTCGTGAAACAGACCTAATCAAATACGCTGAACACAAAGAGTTCCCAATCATTCCTTGTAACCTATGTGGTTCGCAAGAAAACCTACAACGTCAAAGCATTAAAGCAATGCTGATTGATTGGGACAAGAAAACACCAGGCCGTGTTGAAAAGATCTTTAAATCAATTCAAAACGTTAGCCCAAGCCAACTGGCTGACCGCGAACTGTTTGACTTCGTAAACCTTCCACTAGACCGTAGTGGCGAGCGTGAAGAGTACGAATTCCAAGAAGCTGAAATTTCATCTTCTAACATCGATGAGTCAATGTTCATCGACGTAACAAACGTATAATAAGAATATTCGTTGTGGCGCAATAGATGCGCCTACAACAGACAAATAAAAACGCCTCAAGCAATGCTTGAGGCGTTTTTTTATAAGTTGAACTCGCCGTTAAGTTCGTCTGCTTAAACGCATTAACCTTTCGAAAGGTTAGGGTCGAGTGGGCTCACGTAACCAGATGGCTTAAGCGCCAAAACATCACAGTTAATCTTATCGATAACATGCTCCGCAGTATTACCGATGAACACCGCAGATAAGCCGGTACGACCGGTTGTACCCAAGATTACCATTGCAGCGTTGTTTTCAGACGCGACACGTGGAATCACATCTTCTGGTAAGCCTTGCTCAACAACGGTCTGCTCTTCACACATACCGTGCTTCTGACGCAGTGCCTTCATCGCCGTTAAGTGATGACCACGAACTGCATCGGTGTAAGACGTAGGATCGAACTCAGGCAGTTCGATAGTGATATTCGCCGGAGTGACTGGGTAAGCGTTAACTAAGAAAGGTTCCGCATCCAAACGACCAGTAATCTCAAGTAATCGATCGACCATAGTATCGTTAAGTTCTAAATGCGCTTCCGTCTCTGAGCCTACGTGAACGGACGCATAAATTTTTGCGTGCTCTGGCCAGAAATCGTTTTTAACGAGCAGTACAGGGCTAGGGCATTTTCTCAATAGGTGCCAATCAGTCGGCGTGAAGATAACCGACTCCAAGGTGTCGTGCTTGCGCGTGCCCTTAATCAAGATATCGTGACCACCGCTGTATACCTCTGCAATGATGGCTTCGTAAGGGCGGTTATGCCAAACCACTTGTACATTAAATTCAATAGAATCATCTAGGTAAGGTTCTGCGACTTTATTCATCCAAATTTCGCGTTGATGAATTACGCCTTTGCGCATTGCGTCTCTTTCATCGATAGAGAGCATAGATGTCATTTCATACGAGAAGTCGTATATCGACAAAAAGAAAGTGATGTGGCTTGTTGAGGTGCTTTTCTTAGCAAGTTGGATAGCACGAAATAGAGCAGGCTGCTCATCGTGATTAATGTCTGCGACAACTAAAATTTTGTTATAGATACTCATAACTAAGCCTACTTTTCAGACCGAACATATAAATAATGTAGCGTAGTTATGGAGAGATTAAGAGAAATATAAGAGGTTTTAAGAGAGAAACATGATGTAGCTCATTATTGAACTACATCATTGATATCTAGACTATTCTTTTGAAACGCCAGCAAGTTCCATCAACGCATCGTGATCTTCGATAGTGATATATTTGCCTTTAACGCTCAAGATGTCTGCTTTCTGGAAACGGCCTAAAAGACGGCTAATCGTTTCAACCGTTAAACCTAGGTAATTACCAATATCACCACGAGTCATCGTTAGGCGGAACTCACGCGGGCTGAAGCCACGTTGAGAGAAGCGAGTAGAAAGGTTGTAAAGGAATGCAGCAAGGCGCTCTTCCGCGTTCTTCTTAGAAAGAAGCAGAATCATTTCTTGGTCACCTTTAATCTCGTTACTCATCAGGCGCATAATTTGCTGACGCAATTTAGGCATTTTTCCTGATAGGTCATCAAGAATCTCATATGGGATTTCACATACCATAGAAGTTTCTAGCGCTTGTGCGAAACTAGGGTGTTGGTCACCAGTAATCGCATCGAAGCCAACAAGATCGCCCGCTAGGTGGAATGCAGTAATCTGCTCATCACCTTGCTCGGTAATCGTGTAGCTCTTGATCGTTCCAGAGCGAATAGCATATAGAGACTTAAGCTCGTCACCAGCTTTAAATAACTCTTGGCCTTTTTGAATAGGCTTTTTTCTCTCAATGATCTGATCAAGTTGGTCAAGCTCAGATTCATTCAAAGTAAACGGGATACAAAGCTGGCTAATACTACAATCCTGACAATGGATTGCACAGCCACCAGATTGGACACGTTTCGTTACAGGCTTTTCAGAAATCATAACAATCTTTCACTATTTGATATACGTCAATATTTTAGCATTCCTTTATCCAGTTGGGTAGTAAAAAAACCGGATTTAAAGAATGGCTATACGGTATAAATAATGAGCTGCAGCGCCATATATCCAGTGTAGAAACCGTAAATCAGGATTAAAATTGCTCCGAGTTGACGAAATAAGTCAGCTTGTTGCAATTTCTTGAGGAAATTAGCGCCCATACCAACCGTCAGCATCGCAGGAAGTGTGCCTAGACCGAATGCGAGCATAATTCCAGCTCCATTGTACCAACTTCCTGAAACCGCAGCCCACGTCAACATAGAGTAAACCAGACCACACGGTAACCAGCCCCATATGAAGCCAAATGGCAGAGCATGGCTTGGGCGCTTGAGTGGAAGGAAGGATTTACCAATTGGAGAAATATAACGCCATAGCCTCTGACCTACTTTTTCAAAGAACAATAAGCCGAACCACCACTTACCGATATATAGACCCAGAATGATCATAAAGATGGCAGCGAACAAACGTAGCCAATTAAGTAGCGCGTTGAAATCGCTAAGCTGGCCAATTGAAGATATAGCACCGCCAATCACGCCACCAATCACAGCATAGCTGAGGAGGCGACCAAGGTTGTAAAGTAGGGGAATAAGCGGGGAAGGTTTGGTATTGCCTATTGAAAGGAGCGACGCAATGCCACCACACATTCCCATGCAGTGGCCCGCGCCGATCAAACCGACAACAAAGGCTCCGAACCAATCAGGCGTCATCGGTCTTTTTATCTAAGTTAGTTTGGCTTTCTGTATTGGCTTTATCATTCTTAACAGGCTTGCTGTCAGAGTGATTGTGGGCCTTTTCGTCTTCATCAAACAAAATATTGTGACCTTGACGCTCCAGGTCTTCAAACTGTTCGCTCTTAACGGCCCATAGAAAGATACCAACAGCGATACACACGAGTACGATCGCAATGGGAATCAGAATGTATAAACTTTCCATTATTTACCTTGCTCTTTTAAAAGCCTTAACGAGTTAGACACAACAATAATAGAGCTTGCAGACATGCCAACAACGGCAATGTACGGAGCAACCAAACCAGCGACAGCCAATGGAAGGATGAGTAGGTTGTAACCCAATGACCATGCTAGGTTTTCGCGGATTATCTTACGCGTTTTTAGCGCCAATGTACGCGACTTAAGTAATCTATCAAGCTTGTCGCCCAACAAAACCATATCAGCCGATGCTTTAGCTACATCTGTACCACCGCCCATCGCAACAGAAAGGTGAGCCCCTGCAAGAATAGGCGCATCGTTAATACCGTCGCCGACCATCATGGTAATGTCCTTTTCGTCACGAGAATTAAGGTAAGCAAGCTTATCCTCTGGTTTCGCGTTCGCGACAATATCGGTGATCCCAATTTCTTCAGCCACAGGCTTCGCGTTAATCAAGGAGTCGCCAGTCAGCAGGGTAGTTTTAATACCCGCTTCTTTAAATTGCTTAATAAACTCGATGCTTTCTTTACGGATTGGATCTTCATAAGTAAATGTAGCGATATGACGACCCGCCATCGACAAGTAAATGCCGTTGCTTTCCGATGGTTGAGCTTCACCTAGAATGAATTCACTACTACCAATCGCAACTTCTTGGCCATTCCACTCACCAGTGATACCTGAACCAATCACGTTATTAACTGACTCTACTTCGATCTCATCAGAAAGATGAGTCTTGAACGCTTTAGCGATAGGGTGGTTAGCGTGTTGTTCCAGGCTCGCCGCTACTTTGAGACAAGTGTCTTTATCAAGTTCAGCGAAGGTTTCAACTTGGCTGATACGAATATCACCCTCAGTCAATGTACCTGTTTTATCGATGATCAAGTGATTCACTTTGCACAAGGTTTCGAATACGTGGCCTTTGCGCAGCAAAATACCGAAGTTACCCATGCGAGACGTTGAACAAGTAATCGCCGTCGGTGTTGCCAGTGACAGAGCACAAGGACACGTTGCTACCAATACCGAAAGCATGATCCAGAAAGCGTCTTCTGGTCGTGTTTGGTGCCAGTAAAACCAAGTACCGAATGAGATGATTAAGATCACCGCAACAAAGTATCGAGCCACAACATCAGCAATTTCTGCAATGCGGGGTTTAGACAATTGCGCTTCGTCTTGCAGGCGAACGATATTGGAAATAACCGAATCCGCTTTTGACGTCATTACTTCCAATTCAAATGATTCATCACCATTCAATGTACCAGCAAAGACGGTATCGCCTTCGTTTTTGACCACATGGATAGATTCGCCAGTCAGCATCGATTCATCGATATGAACTCTGCCAGACAATACTTTGCCATCGGCAGGAATGTGCTCACCCGGTAGAACGCGAATTTGGTCGCCAACTTTTAAGGTTTTGACTGGAACTTGTTCGCCATCTAACGTTGTTGCCATAGCAGGAACGAGCTTAAGCAGGTTACCACTAGCAGCGGCGGCTTTACGACGAGCGCGCATTTCAAGGAAACGACCAAGCAGAAGGAAGAAGGTAAACATCGAAATAGATTCGAAGAAAACTTCTCCTTTCTCTGTCACGGTTGCCACCAAGCTCGCAACGTAAGCAAACAGCAGCGCAATCGAGACAGGCACATCCATACCCAGCGTTCGCCCCTTAATACTGCGCCATGCATTGATGTAGAACGGCAGAGCAGAATAAAGCAATACCGGCGTTGCAAAGATCAAGCTTACCCAGCGGAAGTAGTTTTTAAACTCAGGCTCAAGATTGCCAAATACTTCAAGGTATAGTGCGACCGCCAGCATCATCACCTGCATGGTTGCTAAACCAGCAACGCCAAGGCGATAGAGGTAGTTCTTCATTGAGCGGTGATAGGCTGCTTCTTGTTGGTCAGCCTCGAAAGGCGCAGCTTTGTAACCTAAGGTATGGATCGCCGATAACAACTCACTCAATTTAACTTGCGTGTTGTCCCAGCTAAGTAAAGCGCGGTTAGTGGTGGTATTCACCCGAATACTACCCACACCTTGTTTTGAAGAGACTTGTTTCTCGATTAGCCATGCACAAGCTGCACATGAGACACCTTCAAGTGACAATGTCACCTCAGAGACGTTCTCAGAGTTTCTTACAAACTCCAGTTGAACGTCTTCATTATCATAATGACTGAGTGCCAGAAGTTGCTCTGGCACCAGATCCGCTTTCTCAGCAGGGGCGGTGCGGTACTGGTAGTAAGAAACCAAACCGCTATCAACGATTGTCTGAGCTACGGTCTCGCAGCCCGGACAACACATCTTACGAGGCGATCCTAAGATCTCGACTTCAAAATCCGTTTCCGCTGGTACATCTTCACCGCAGTGATAACAGGATTCACACATAAGCTTTAGTTCGTTAGTTGAGTAGGAGTTTCAATCGGGAAGTTCATGCGACCTTGCACTAGCCATTCTTCGTCATGTGGCGTCAGTTCAATGAACCACGGGCCTTCTAAGTAATGATCCAGAGTCAGTGTGTAGTTGCCTCTCGCATCAGCGGTTAGTAGCTGAGTGAAATCGCGATCTGGTAGTGTTCTGTGAACAAACATTGCGCTGATAGCAGGGAAGTGATCAAGTTTGCCTTTATCTAACGTGATGATAACTGAGTTACCTTTCTCATTAAGCGAAGCTGATAAACCCAGCTCTTTAGCGATATTTACTTTTGAAATGTCGACATTAATGCCTTTTCCTTTTTTATAGTAATCCTCAGTCACTAGGTCTACAGAGTTCTGTGTAAACACAATAACCGTCATAATGGTCCAAATAACTACTGTCGCTGGCAACGCGATTAAGAACCACGGCCAAAACTGTTTATACCAAGGCTTTACCATAAAAAAGATCTCAAAAAAGAATAAAAAGAAGAGGTTATAAAATAAAGGAAAGACAGCCTCTTAGAAAGAGGCTGTTATTGAAATGTTACTTATTATCTGAGTTGCTTAAGCTCCACACGTAAGATGAAACCAGTTGTACTTTGTCTTCGCCTAGAATGTCTTTCCAAGCAGGCATTACGCCAGAACGTCCGTACATAACTGTTTCAGTTACGTCTGCACGAGAATCGCCAAACAACCAATCGCGGTCAGTCAAGTCAGGTGCGCCAACAGCAGGGTTACCCTTACCATCAGTACCGTGACACGCTGCACACACAACAAAGCGAGCTTTACCAGCTTCTGCTTCACGTGCGTTTACGCTACGACCAGAAAGGCTAAGAGTGTAGCTAACTACTTCTTTTACGCCTTCTTCGCCAAGCGCGTCTTTCCAACCTGGCATTTGGCCAACACGACCGTGCATAATTGTTGTAACGATAGCCTCAGGTTCACCGCCATATAGCCATGCGTCATCAGTTAGGTTAGGGAAACCTTTCTGACCACGTGCATCAGAGCCGTGGCACTGAGAACAGTTTTGCAAGAATAAACGTTGACCCACTTTGATTGCGTCAGCATCTGATGCAATGTCAGGGATTGAACGTAAACCGTTTTCGTCGTGAGCTAGCTTTCTGAATGCTTCACCGAAGTAGGTGTCTGCATCATCAAGCTCTTTCGCGTACGCATCTAACTGTTTGTTTGCTTGCGCAGCAGCAATTGCAGAGCGAGACTCTTCTACGCTACGTACCGTTTGGTCTGAACTTGTCCAACCTAAAAGGCCTTTGAAGTTACCTAGACCAGGGTATAGAGCAAGGTAAACCGCTGCAAAAACAATCGTACTGATGAAAAGGTATGTCCACCATTTTGGTAGTGGGTTGTTAAGCTCACGAATACCATCGTATTCATGGCCCATATCTTGACCTTCTTCTACGCCTGTTTTGTCTTTAAAACACCAACGAAGTAAGACAGCACAACCAATTAGGGTACCAATCGTAATCGCACTAACCCAGATACTCCAGAATGTACTCATTACTTTGTCACTCCTTCATTTTTAGAACTTGTTGCTGGCTCGTCGTCAGCAAACACTAGGTTCGCGTCTTCGTCGAAACGTGATTTACGGTTCTTGCCATATGCCCACCAAACGATACCGATGAAGCAAGCAAAAACAGTCACAGTCCAAACACTTTGAAATGTAATAATGTCCATAATTATTCCTTATTTCATTGCGTGGCCAAGCGATTGAAGGTAAGCGATGATTGCATCCATCTCTGTTTTTCCTTCAACATCTTGTTTAGCGTTAGCAATTTGTTCGTCTGTGTAAGGAACACCAAATTGATTACGGAAGAGTTCAAGCTTCTGTTGAGTCAATTTGCCATCAAGTACATTCTCAGCAAGCCATGGGAAACCAGGCATATTTGATTCAGGAACAAGTTCACGAGGGTCGATAAGGTGAACACGGTGCCACTCATCTGAGTAACGATCACCAACACGCGCTAGATCAGGACCAGTACGCTTAGAGCCCCATAGGAATGGGTGTTCCCAAACACTTTCGCCAGCTACAGAGTAGTGGCCGTAACGTTCAGTCTCAGAGCGGAAAGGACGAATCATTTGGCTGTGACATACGTTACAACCTTCACGAATGTAGATATCACGACCTTCCATTTCCAAAGCAGAGTAAACACGTAGGTTTTCTACAGGTTCAGTTGTCTGCTTTTGGAAGATAAGAGGGGTAATCTCTACTAAAGCACCAAAACTGATAGCAATAACGATCAAGATCGCTAGTAAGCCAACGTTCTTCTCTACCAACTCATGGCGATTATTTGAATTTGAGCTCATTCTAAATCTCCTTAAGCCGGTTGAGGGATAGCTTTAAGGCTATCTTTAGGTGCAGAAACAGTTTTGTACGTGTTGTATGCCATTAAGAACATACCAGATAGGAAGATGAAACCACCTAGGAAACGTACAAAGTAGAACGGGTAAGACGCTTCTACAGATTCAACGAAGCTGTAAGTTAATGTACCGTCAGAGTTAACTGCACGCCACATCAGACCTTGCATCACACCAGAGATCCACATTGCAACAATGTAGAAAACCGTACCAATCGTTGCTAACCAGAAGTGAACATTGATTAGAGATACAGAGTACATACGCTCTTGACCAAATAGCTTAGGAACTAAGTGGTAAACCGAACCGATAGAAACCATTGCAACCCAACCTAACGCACCAGAGTGAACGTGACCGATAGTCCAGTCCGTGTAGTGAGATAGTGCGTTAACCGTTTTGATTGCCATCATTGGGCCTTCGAAAGTCGACATGCCGTAGAATGATAGAGAAACGATTAGGAAACGTAGGATAGGGTCGTAGCGAAGCTTATGCCACGCACCAGACAGAGTCATGATACCGTTGATCATGCCACCCCAAGAAGGAGCAAACAGAACCAAAGACATAACCATACCTAGAGACTGAGTCCAGTCTGGAAGTGCAGTGTAGTGTAGGTGGTGAGGACCAGCCCAGATATACAGAGACACAAGTGCCCAGAAGTGAACGATCGACAAACGGTAAGAATAAACAGGGCGACCAGCTTGTTTAGGAACGAAGTAGTACATCATACCTAGGAAACCAGCTGTCAATAGGAAGCCTACCGCATTGTGTCCGTACCACCATTGCACCATTGCATCAATTGCACCTGAGTAAATCGAGTACGACTTAAACGCAGATACAGGAACAGCTAGGCTGTTAACGATGTGCAACACGGCAACCGTGATGATGAAGGCTCCGAAGAACCAGTTTGCTACGTAAATGTGAGATGTCTTACGTTTAATCATGGTTCCGAAGAACACGACCGCATAAGCTACCCACACAAGAGTAATAGCAATATCGATTGGCCATTCTAGTTCTGCGTATTCTTTACCAGAGGTCAAACCTAACGGTAAAGTAATTGCAGCGGACAGGATAATCGCTTGCCAACCCCAAAAGGTAAAGGCTACGAGAGGGCCACCAAAGAGACGCGTCTGACAGGTACGTTGCACAACATAATATGATGTTGCAAACAGCGCACTTGTACCGAACGCAAAAATAACCGCATTAGTATGCAGGGGACGTAAACGACTGTACGTCAACCACGGCGTATCAAAGTTTAGCTGTGGCCAAACTAATTGAGCGGCAATCAAAACACCAACGCCCATACCGACAATACCCCACAAAATTGTAACCAGGGTAAATTGACGGACGACCGTATAGTTGTAGTTTTGTTCAAGCTGCTTTTCTTGGCTCATTTGCATGCTTCCAATTTCTTATTTACTACACTTTACTTCCAACACGACTCACGTCGTAATGCCACCCAAATTAGAAAAGGAAATTCAGCCTATTCAGGACCTTATTTCCACTTGCTGATTTTAAAAAAAAGTGGCATTTTCAACGCGACACTATACTTGAATTAACAAATCAATGACAGAGTAGTAACCTTACGCTTGGTCTGGAATTGGATTTTTATTTAAAAACTTTGAACTTTGTAACAAGGAGTAAAGATTATAATGGCGGCACAAAAGCTAACAAAAGGCAGGCTTGTTCAAATTATCGTCATGTTGGTTATTTTAATAGCTGCATTTACTTGGAGAACAGTGACATACGATAATAACGAGACAATAACCTGTATCGTTTCAAAACCTTGTGAATTTGGTATTGATAATAATAATGTTTTGATTTCAGACGATAGCCAGGGGTATTCGATCGAAACATCTAAAACTGGCAAATTTATCATTAGCTATGAAGGAAGCGGAGTTTTAGAATCGAAAGGGGCTTCATCTTGGCTTTTACAAACCGATGATAAGAGCGCCTCAATAACGGTTACATTTCCACAACAGGTCATGACGTATACAGTAAACCTATCCAAAGAATAAAATGGAAAACTGAGCAACACCTCGCTCTTTGATAGAAATGTTGACTAAACCAGTGAAACCTTGTGCATTAAAGTGTTATAAAGAAGACATTAATAAAGTTTCCAGAAATCTATGAAATTTCTATCAAAAGTCTCTTATTCCCTCGACGATAAAATCGCAGTAGATGAGTTGCTCAGCGGGGTGGAAAACCCTGACGATATTGCTTGTCTTATTTGCTACTGCACAGAAGAGTATTCGACACTCGCTGTGCAGAGATATTTCGTAGATGCTCTCCCGAACACTCCCATACATGGCTGTACTACTTGTCACGGCATTATGACCGAAACTGGTTTTCATTCTGGTCCGGTCATTGGTGTCCTCATTATTTATGACTCGGGGATCAACGCCTATGGTACGGGAATCGAACATTTCAGCGACTCCATAGGCCGCAGTACCTTCATCGCGATCGACAAGGCACTCAAGAACGCCAACCGAGAAGGTGAAATCCCTGATCTTATCTTATTGCATTCCACACCGGGTAACGAAGAAAAGGTGATGGCGGCTATCGATAAGAAATTTGGTACTGAAGTGCCAATTATTGGTGGCAGTGCTGCAGACAATCAGGTTTCAGGAAACTGGAGTATCTTCACCGAAGAGTCGCTGTCTATAAATGGCGTATCTTTAACGGTAGTGTTTGCGTCTCAGTCCATCTATTCCTCTTTCAGCGCCGGTCATACACCTACGCGCTATTCAGGCACCGTGACCAAAGTAAGAAACCGAATTTTGTTGGAGATAGACCACAGGTCAGCCGTCACCGTTTACAACGAATGGACAAATTTCCACTTAGGTGGCAGTGATGATGGTTATATCTTCGAAAAGTCGTCTGTCTACCCACTAGGCAGGAAAGTCGGCTCTTCATACGATTACCCATATTTCAAATTGTCTCATTCGATCAGAGAGACAGAATGTAATGGGATTGAGCTATTCACAGACATCAGTGAAGGTGACACCATCTACTTGATGCAAGGTTCTAAGCAGCAATTGATTAGCCGCGCCGCGAATATCATTCAGTCCTCATACTACAACGACATGGATCTTGAAGAGAAACTAGGGGCGATCAATATCTTTTGTGCAGGCCCAATGTTGAACCTTAAACAAGATATGGATGAGGTTTGTGAGCAAATAAATCAAGCACTTAATGGGCTTCCGTACATATGTCCATTTACGTTTGGTGAACAAGGCAGGCTCTCTGGTGGTGAGAATGCACACGGGAATTTAATGGTATCGTCTGCAACGTTTTATAGGTTGAAAAAGTAATGGGTTCTGAAGGTCAAGAAGCGCTGCAAGAAGCTCGTATTGAACTGCAAAAACTAAAAGCCCGTGAGCGAAAACTGGCTGAAGAGAACAGGGTGATCTTATCAACCATCTCTGCGATCAGTAAGGCAAGTAACATATCTGAGATATTCTCCAGTCTTGAGTTTGTGCTCAAAAAATACATTAAGTTTGATGACTTTATCGTGGTATCAAGGTTAGGGAACGAAGGCAGTTTCAAAACCCTGCTAAGTAATAACAAAGTCTTCGAACAGATGAATTGGAGCGATTGTGGCAAGCTATCGCGAGTCATCAATGGTGAATGCGCCATTCTTTTCGAACCCAAGTCTCTTGGAGAATTCAACTCTCTACATCCCATTATTCTCGACCAAATCAACTCCGTTCTGATTACAGGTATAGATAGCGGCCTAACACAATCCGTCATCATATTTATCCACTCGAATACCAAGCACTTTAGTATTGAAACCAAGGCCACACTAAACCGTTTCCGACCACTGATAGAGCGTGCTGTTTTCGATATTGAGAACAAAGAAAAGCTTGAAGCAACCGTTCGAGAACGTACAGCAGAGCTTGTCACAGCAAGAAAAGACGCAGAAAGGGCTAACAAGGCCAAGTCTGAATTCCTCGCAATGATGAGCCATGAACTAAGAACACCGCTAAATGCCATAATTGGCCTAATAGACACCCTAAGATCCACATCACTGGACGAAGAGCAACAGTCTATACTGCTTAATATGAGCACATCATCTGAGCTTTTGTTGGCAATTATCAGTGACGTGCTGGATTTTTCTAAGATTGAATCTGGATGCTTCTCACTAGCACCTCAATGGAGCAATGTAAGAGACACTGTAACTTTTGTATTATCTGAACAAAAGAAGACAGCAGACGATAAAGGTTTGGCGCTAACAGTAACCAGCGATATCCCTGAGGGTGAGCTTCATTACATAGACCCAAGCCGATTAGCACAGATCCTATTTAACCTGATTGGTAACGCGATTAAGTTCACTGAGCGTGGGCATGTCCATGTTTCTATCAAGTACCAGCAGAGCTCTTTCTATATAACAGTAGAAGACACAGGGATTGGCATTAGCTCGCAACAACTTTCGTCGCTGTTCAGTCCATTTGTGCAAGCTGATAGCACAATCACACGTAGATTTGGTGGCACAGGTTTAGGCTTGGCCATCACTAAAAGACTGGTTGAGCTGATGCGTGGGCGCATATCGGTAAAGAGTGAGCCTGGAAAAGGTTCCAAATTCGAAGTACAGCTGCCAGTGCTTACTAGAGTTACGAATAATCTGGCCAACAACGAAGATGAATCTTCTCGAGAGTTAAGAGGCCGTTATTCAGTGTTAGTTGTCGAAGACAATCCAACCAATCAAATGGTGATCAAATTAATCCTAACGCGACAAGGCCACGAAGTTTTCATCGCAAGCAACGGTGAGGAAGCTATTGGCTTTGTGGAAAGAGCCAATGACTCGATAGACATTATCTTAATGGATGTGTCGATGCCGGTCATGGATGGATTAACCACAACCAAATACATGAGAGACGCGAACATCAAAACACCAATCGTCGCGCTAACAGCACACACATCAGTAGAAGACAAATGTTCGTGCTTGGATGTCGGCATGAATGATTTCGTGACCAAGCCAGTAAGAACCAAAGAGATCACAGAAGCAATTGATCGATTAATGCTTGAAGTCTAATAAACGTATTCTTAATCGAAGATTAGGAAATATGTTTATTAGGTATTTTATGGTAAATAGCCTTACTGTTAAATAGAACGTCGATTTGATAGATAAACAAGAGGCAGGGCATCGCACAAAGATACCTACCTTATAAACGCCAAACTTTATTTAACATAATATACATAATACGCACTGAGGTAACGATTTTTAACATACTGAAATGGTTAGTAAAAACTTGGGGTTTGTTTTTGTAAGTCTTTGATAACTCTCACGCATTATTCTACTTGATGTCTATTCAAGTCGTTTGAGTTAGCTATGGTTGTCAGCGTTAAACTTTCGACGGTTATCGTTTTGCACCCCAAAATTGGACTGCTGCAAAATGTCGCGTTCGGTTTTACTTTTTGTAGCCGAAAATTATTTTTTGTTCGCTAGCCACTTTGCGAGGCGCTTCATGTTTCATCATTCGTTCAAGGAATTGTTCTGGCGTGAATTCAGTTCGATTCGTGAAGGCTCTGAGTACTTTCATGTCAATGTTGCGACCGTTCGTCGCTGGCTAGATGGCACCGTTGCGATAAACCCAATGGCTGAAAAACTGCTATTGATTAAAGCGCTTGGCTACTTACCTAATGATATTCGTTGGCGTGGATTTAGAATTGATGAAGCTCGTGGTGTCTTCATCACACCCGAAAACCGCGAGTTTAGCCCAAAAGAATTGGACAGCTTTGTGTATTGGCGTGATGAGCATCGTCAGCTTGTTGAATTACATGGCCGCATTGATAACCCAATCAAGCAGTCCGCCAAAGATAACCTACTGCCATTTCGTGGCGGTCGTCGGATGAAGTCAGCGCCGTGGATTCCCAGTAAGCATAAGTTTAAGTAGATATAAAAAGCCCGCAGTAGCGGGCTTTTATATAGTGGTCATATTATGCTGCGCTCAAGCACCACTCACTAACCTTGTGTGCTAGTTCCGTCTCAGTAGATTCACACTCGACCTTAATTGCATGCTTTTTCATCATCCAAACAAATTTGTCGATATCATTTTCAATTTCATGTTGCTTTTCAATATCAAGACCATCGCCGGGTAACATGAGAAAAATAGCATTATTCTTAGTTTTCAATTCATCCACAGCAATTTCCATATCCCTTGAGCCATCAAAAAGATTGCACTTAACACGCTGAGTATCTTTATACGCAGCAGAAATTAATGTGGCATTTCCTGTATCTTTCCTAAATGGCAAATAAAGGCGATGTACGATATTAGAGTTTGTTATTTCATGGTTTGGGTTTTCAGGTACATGCTTCGAGTAAGATAGGTTTAAATCTAATTTTAGTTGATTCTTTAAACTGTTATACAGTGCATCACGGTTTACTGATGTAAACGAACGCGTAGCTGCCCTGACTCGTTTTTTCTTACCTAAAGTTACAACTGATGTAAACAGGCGGCTTAGTACAGCGTGCTCAGATTTTCCTTGAGCGAACCCTCTTTCCTCACACGTGATTTGAGGTGCTATGTTTTTATCAAAACCGCCGCTTAAAATTTTGTATCTGGCAACCTCACACGCAAGTTCAACATGGAAAATCATCTCCTTAGAATACAAACATTCGATTCTATCGAAGTAATCTAACATTTGAACACTTACATGCCCTTCAGACGTCTTGTAGCCCACACCTATATTTAGAACTTCTCCAGTGGCGATATCCGGCCTCCACTGAATAGCAAACCAACTTCCTTTTATCAAGGCGGTCTGTTTTTTAGCTTCCAATAATTTTTTTAATTCGTTCATGATTACATTCCAACTAAACGATTAAGCTTTGTTGATATTCTAGTTGTCCCTAATTGCGCTCTTGCAGATAGAAATGACTCTAGCGCATCAATTTTAATTTGTTCTTCACCTAAAATTTTCCACCACCTTTTCAGCTCAGGAACGACTAACTGGTAGACCCCCACATGCTTAGCTGTTGCTTGTGCAATCCCATTGCTAATAGGTAAAGGGGCGTGTTGAAAATAAAATAGAATATCTGCAAATTTACTATTTGCATGCTTGCTTGCTACTAAGTCGCCTATATCCCAGTTTAGTTCAAAAGGCAGATTACTATGGTCGATTAATCTAATTTCATTTCGTCCAGCGATAACCATATTCCCAAGATTTCTATCTTGGTTTGCTACCCAATCATCAAAAGCAAGGGTGTCAGATAAGCGCGACCAACCTGCTAATAACTTAATGAGCGCTTCACACTTGATGTCGTCTTTATTGAAAAAACTTTGAGGTGTCTCGCCCTTTACAGAGCTCACAACAACACAATATTCGCAGAATGTCGAATTGTCGTGTTTATTTGAGTTTTGACCGCTAAAGCAATCATCGCTCAATTCGATTATCCCTATACGGTCTGGGATTGGTAAATCACAACCATCCGCAATTATGTAGCCCGTAATCTCATTCGTTAGAGCGACTTTATCTTCTAATGTAAATCGTTTTACATAAGAACGTAATTCAGTATCTTCATCCCACTGAATATCGCAGATAAATGTATCAGCCATTTGACCTTGGGCAGTTGTCCCTAGTACAGCTAACAGACAACTTTCATCAAGTACATCAATCTGTAGATTACTCATAGCTATTCTCATAATTAATATTATGTGCAAATGCTATCATTTGGGTGTTAGATTTCATATTAATTTGCTCGAAACATGTAGTTCATAGCAAAAAAAAGGCGAACTCAATCAATGAGTTCGCCTTTTGGGTTCCAGTGCAGCAAGCAAAGGAGCACTGTTTCGTTAACAAGGATACGAATAAACACAAGTAACGTATCAATCTGATTAATGCTGTGTAAATTATTAATAGGTAGGGTTTGAATCGGCTCGCATGCCCTAGCCCTTTATCAACACCACTTTACAAGTTAAGTGCTTTCATTTTGTTTGGTTTCTAGCACTAAAACGCGGTCAGATACGTTTCTCATGCCTTTGGTGATTTCTTTGATAATGTGGTTCTGGTTTCTCAAGTTCACCACCATCAAGCCTGCTAACGCTAAGAACTGAGGTGAAAAACCCCAGTCACTTAGGGCGCTAAATATCACGCTTTCCATACAAATCCCCTGCTCTTTTTCCCGGTTTCCATGAGTCAGGCAAGGCTTCCCATACACCAAGCACCGCAGGAATGGCCAAACCAACCGCACCGCCGTAATTAACGCCTGTTTCCGTCACTTCGACACTGAACAAATGACCATACCCAGTCACAGCAGCAACCACTGAACCCAGCAATGCCAAACCTTTAAAGGTCGAGTTTTCAAATATCATGTTGTACTCCTTATGCTAGTTTGACCCCTTGCATGGCGTCAGCTCGTGAGTAATGGTGACCCACTTCCATAATCGACATGGCATGAAGCACATCAGCTAAAAGCTCATCGTCTTGCAAGTTGATAGATTCATTCACGCCCACGCCGACCTGTTTCGCCACGAACTGCGCATAGTTCTTGGTGTCGTTTTCGACTGGCGGTGCAAAGCGGTTAATCATTTCGCCTAGGTTGTCTAAACCATGCAACCGTTGATAATTCCGCATGACCTTAGCGCCCGCTCGAAAACCGAACTTGTGGTGCTTGAACGTTTCAAATGCCGCATCTCGTGACATAGAGCTTTCACCTTGCCAGTTGTTACCTTTGCGAATGTTCAGCGGGTTGTTGTTACGAATACCGCGAATAGTTTTCTTAGTCATGACGAATAAGAACCCTCCAAATAGAATGAAAATGAGTAAGTACAAGCGCATGATTAGCTCCAGTTCTCTGCCACAAATAGCTGAATCGCGCTGTCTTGCGAGCCGTCAGAATGAGCCATGTTTTTAATGGCACTTCCTGATTCTTCATCCATTGGGAAATGGTGCTGCATGTCTCGGGTGTTGTAACGTAAGTCCCACGCCTTGATGTTCACGCGCATCATGGAATATTGCGTATCCCAGTAATCCAAGTGGTCGTCTTCGAGTGGTCGCTCTGGGTTTCTGATGTAGCGATACAGAAACTCATGCTCCGCGCCGTCTGTTGGTAGAACACTACCGGACGGCAGTTCAACACCATCAAGATAGATAATCTCGCGCCCTGTTTGATACCAAATGGTATTAGGCGTGGATTCGTTGTAGTTGCCGACTTGAGAGCCATACACCGCACCATCACGCAAAATCGTGATGTTTGGTGACATGATTAACAGCTCATCGGTGGCGCAATAGAATTCATCGGTGTTCGGCGCTTGGAAAGAAAACGAGATCTCATCATTTCGATAGATTCGCCCTTTGGTTTTGAGTTGAAAGTAACTGGTTGCCCATAAGTAACGCGCCACCATGGGTAATGGTTCGTTATCCAGCTGTCGCCATTCTGCGCCGTTAAAACCATAGAAGTGCTTATCTGTGGTATTAAAATAAACGACAACATCATCGTCAGCGGACACTGTAGGATGCTCGGGCAACTTTGGAATTAACGGCACTGTCGCCACGGTTTCCACAGTTTCTTTCAAATTCTCAATAAGGCTTGCCAGATATTCGATTTTGTTACGTTCATTGCCTTGCGGCATGTTTTCAATAATTGGATTCATGGTTGTCTCACACTTCAATGATGCTGATATGGTCGGTGGCGTCACCTGTAAACGTCACCGCTTCTCGCGTTGCCAACTCTAGCTTTTCGCCCGCTTCCAACTCATAACCGCCATTGACCACAATCACCCCGACATTACTTTTCGGCGCGGACAGCACCAAATTGCGGCGGTCATTATTTCTAGGCAGTGAAAACGGCATGACCTGTTTTTGGCTTGCCAGTAGGTTGGAGGCTTGAAAGCCAATCACTTGATTGGAAGCCATGCGCATGACAGGCATCGAATCAATTGCCACGCGCTGACCTGCCGCGAGTATCAATTCAGGTAAGCTATCAACATGGATGTGTTGGTCAGGCTGTAAACCAATTAACGGCAAAGCCTCAATCAAGGCTTTGATTTGTTGATTCTCGGCCAGTTGAATCGCTGGCATGGTACTCACCGTGACGGCTTGACCTTCCATAGACGGCGTGAAACTTCCTACACCGTGTTCAAACACCAAGCGACCAACGCCAGATACAAAAATGCGCCCAAATCGAGTGCCTGTGTATTTGTAGAGTGACTTTTGAGTTAGCGAAAAAATTTGACCTGTTGCTTCAATTTCAAACTGAACTTTACCTGTGGCGTGCTCAACGAAAATCCACTCAGAATCCAGCGTGACAGGGATTTTCTGCCCTTGAATCAGTTCAAATTCCATTAGCGCACCGCCTTATAGGTTACAAAGCCAAGCACCGCCGCAATGAACATCATCAAATACAAATTCATTTCACTTTGCTTACTTTGACCGCCGTCCTGATTGAACTTTGCAAGCTCCATAACAGCACCTAGGCTTTCAGAATTCTGCGCGGCTTGATTGCCCGCAAGCCCCGCCATCATCTGCAAGTTTTCGCTATTGGTTGCGCTGTATTCTTCCAATGAAGCGTTGGCAAATTGCATGCTTTGCCCGTTGAGTTTCGCTAGATACTCGGCGTTCGTTTCATGCATACTTTCAGCAGAAAAAATAATTTCCTCACCAAGTTTCAACGCACCTTGCACCGCGCCGTGGTCGACCGATTCCACGTTAATCGTTGAGTTGTTCACACCACTGATTGCGGTTCCAAGGTTGTCGCCGCTAATGGCATTTTGACCTGTGACATTGGTGGTATTACTTGAACTGCTTGATTTGGACTTACCGCCCATAACTAAACCCTCATTTCCATGCGAGTGACTTCCCCGCGTTCGTGTTCTTTGGTGCTTAGGCGGCGACACAATTTAGCCACCAATGGGAAATAGGTTTCTGCGCTGATAGACGTTAGACCGGACTCTTTGACGTACTTCGAGAGTTCACGCATAGCAGGTACAACCCCGCGACCTGATACGCCCCATAAGAAGTAAGAATCACCGTCAATCTCGCCCGCAACGGTTACGCGGTAACTATCACCACTTAACTCGTAAACGCTGACGCGCCCTGCTTTCACTTCTCTTTGCAACTTGGCAAAGTCTTGCGGGCAAGCTCTGAACGCGACTTTCAAACGCCTTAATGCGCTGGGATTATCAGAAACCAATTCAATCATTTTTTAAGCACCACATAAGCCAAAACCAGTGCGCCAATACCGCCGATTACCCAAGGATTAACACCGCCTCGATTGCTCGAACCCATGCTAATCCCGCCAACAGTTTGCCCCGCGTTGGTGGTATTGGTGGCGGTTGCCGTAGCGGCGCCGCCAGTAATAGGCATTGAGCCGCTGTTCGTCAAAGAACCTAGACCAGGTAGCATCTAAATCACCCCCGTTTTGAACAATCCGAACACCACTAAACCTAAAACAATCAGCCATGAAAGGCGCTTTGTACCATCACTGATGACAAAGCCGCCCCATAAGCCCGCCGCACCCGCAAAGACCGGAATTAATAAAGGCACATTAACCCCCTTTCTTTGCAGCTAAGTAAACCACGCCAAGCAGCAGCAAAACGCCACCGCCAACCGCTGCATACATCGCGTAATTAGGTTGCGCAATCACTGGCGTTACTACATCGCCGTTAGGTTGTTGATAGTTGTTTTCTTCAGCGCGGTGTGTGCTTGGGTCTGCCGATGTTGCGCGATTCGTTTCTTGTTGCAGTTTCAAATCAATGACACCACCCGCCAACTCGCCCACGGTATCGACAGCACCGCCAATCAGCTCACCGCCCGTTTCCAAAATATCGTTGAACCAATCCATGATTTACGCCCCTTGCGGGTTAATCTCGCCCACTTGTTCAATGGCTTCGATAATCACCGGAACACTACCCGCACTTGATTTTTCAAGTTCAAATTGAAGTTGATTAGCCGCGTTGGTTGGCAAGCGCCCCTCAACACCGAAACCCGTACGAATGAAGTCCAAAGAGAACCAACCCGTATTTTGCTCAAGACCAGCCACCGCCAAGTCATACGCGTTATCTGCTTTTGACACGTTGATTTCTTCACGCTCGTCACGCATCACGCGAACGCGTTCAATGGTTGAGTCTTTGAAGTGGATACGCTTGATTGAAAGGAACGGTGAACGCTCGGCAAAATCAAACGGTGTACGACCGGACGCCGCCGCGTACCAAGTCAGTGAGTAAAGGCGCGGTAAGTAAATACGGCGAGACTGAGCTGCAGTTGTATGTGCGCGTGCTTTGATGCTCGGAGCTGCGACACCTGATTTCGATTTAAGCTGAATGTAAAGCATCCAGATTTCACCCTGCAGCGTGACCAACTCACCCGTACGAACGCCTGCTTTGGTACGTAGCGTTAAATCAGCGAATGGGATGATGTAACGACCTGCTTGTGTGAACTGTTTGCGGTGCTCTTGGAAGTCCACTAAATCTTGACCAGTTACGCCAATGATTTCTTTACCGTTCAGTTTCAGCGTGATGCGCTCAATGTCGGCAGGGTCTGTAATGTCTGTCACCAGTTCAATGTTCTGGTAAGTAGGGCCCGTCACGACACGCAGCGTTGCTTGGTTGCCCCAATTAACACCTTCAACTGGGTCGAGTTCACGAGGTCGTGGATTAAATGGTGTGTTCATCATTTCCATATTAGAACCACCCCGTATTGCCGTTTACTGAGTCTTTCACGCCGCCCAGCGCCGATACGTTGTTAATCACAGCCAAAAGTGCAATTGTGATTGCGGCCGTTGCAAACATTGGAACAAGCGTGGTTTTGTTCATTTTCATAGAAAGTTATCCGTTTGTTGTGGGTTAAAAACGGATTTTAGTGTTGATGAGATAAGGGAAATTAAATAGAGGGATGAGCCTAATAGGTTTGGTGTTTAACCTATTAGGCTTAAAGCTAAGAATTGCAGTCGATTTCACCTCGCTCAACATTACCAATACCATCACGGAACAGCACATATTGAGCGACACCGCTATTGGTTTTAGCGGTTTTAAGTGCCACTAATTCACTGATGTCATGCTCCTTTTGCTTGGCGATATAGGTCGCATCAGCCATGGAAGATAAGCCGCCCACCCACCAAATCGGCGATTGACTGCTCACGGTTTTCGGTACCTCTTGCGTTCGTTGAAACATCGAATGAACAATCAACCCAAACTGGCGACCACCACGCCATAACTCACCCGATTTACCTTTCAGCTTTCCCGTAGTTTCGACGGTGCTCGCGAGTTCTTCAATGGCAACATACAGCGGGGGCTTACTCCCATCGCCACAACTCCACACGATAGACGCGAACGTTTCTAGGTTATCTGCGTTAGCTTCCTTGACCAACGCCAGTTTGAAACCTGTTTTCTTGTTGCGTGCTGCCACCAAAGCGCGAGCGAACGCGCCAAACTCGGTGAACATCTTCACTTTTTGCCCTTGAAAGACTTTACCCGCATAGTTTTGGTACGGGTCAAAAAAGGCCACTTGGCTCTTTTTCGGGATAAGTCCAAGCTTACGAACAGCGGTGGTTTTTCCGCTGCCCGTAGTACCAATATAAACGCAATGCTCCGCGTTTAAGGCGGTGTTGCTGTTTACGGGCATTGGTAATCTAAGCGGCGGCTTCTTTGGTTTCGCCATCGTTTTCAGCCTCCTTTTCCTGTAAAGCTTTCAGTCGCTTCACGGTATTAATACCGGAGTAACCCAAACCAAACGCAGCCACACCAAAAAAGATTTCTTCTTTGTAGGCATCAAACCAACTGAGCCATGTTAAACCGTATTTCTCAATCAGTGGGCCACTGGCTTCGAGGAACTTAGCTTTCGCTTCGGGGTTAAATTCGAAATCAACACCCGCCGCACCCGAAATGTATTGCTCTGACATGAACAAGCCCATACTCACCATACCAACAGCGGCGGCGCTATCCATGGTTTCGGCTTCCTGCTCAGGTTCGGCGGTTTGCTCAGGCTCACCATGAGCGACCGAATCCATTGAATCTAAATCTGCGAAGCCCGCTTGATAATCGAGTTCGTCGGTGGTCGCGCTTGATGCTTGTTGCTCGGCTTCAAGCGCTGGGTTTTCTGGTTTATCCATTGGCGGGTGTGTCCTTTTTATTGAGTAGGAAGAAAAGCCCAACTAATGCGAGCAATCCATAAATGTAAGGTTTAGCGGCTTGAAGCCTTGTTGTATCTGGCTTTAACGATATTTCCGAAGCCGTTACAATCGGTTTAACCTCTGGTTTAACTTCAGTTACAGGGTGACTTACTACAGCCTTTTCTGGTGTGGCTTCCTGCGGTTTAAGCTCGGCTTTGCTCGGTTTCATCTGGCTTTCAATGTGCGCTTGGAATGTCGCGCCCTTGCCTTGCTGAAAACCGCAACACGGGCAGTTGTAATAAAGTCGGCCTGTATTGCGCTTGTTTTTAGGGGGATTTCCCTCGGTCAAAATTCGGTGCTCACCGACTGCGTGAACCGTGGCGATGGCGCCACAGTCCGGCATATGACAGCGAATAAAGCCCTTTATGGGGTTTTTACTCGCCATGCTGCAATCGCTCACTGAATTGGCGCTCTAAATCCGCCATTCGCTGATTGTTGAGTTTCATCCACACCAAGAACAAACGCAGTGGAGACATGAGTTTGCTTGCGAACGGGTTCTTTGATGCGCTTTCGACTTCCTTTTCCAATTGGTCGGTAATCTGTGTTGCTTTTTCCATGTTGGTTTTCCTTTTCCTAGCCTAATGAGTGTTATTAAATTTCCGTGCAAGCAATCCCCAAAGGGGTTAATCGTGTGTTTTGTTGATGTAGTAGCTTTCAACCAATTCTAAATGATGGCTTTTCAAGGCTTCTAAATCGTCATGTTGTGGCGGTAACTCTTGATGTAATTGCGATTGCCAATTGGCGCGACTACATAAAAAACGCTCGTATTCATCGTTATATTTCATAATGGCTATGGCGCGTAAGTCGCCCAGCTCAACATCGTTTGTATTCATCGACCAATCACGCGCACCATGCGCCCACAATAAAAACTCGTCCATTTTTTCTGAGGCTGTTCCACCCTCAAAACAAATTGAAAAGGTGTTATCAGTGCGAGCAAATACACCACGACTCTTGATTTGCTCTTTGTAATCGCGAATTTCGCCATCGAGCATTTTGATGAGTCGTTGAAGCTTGAATTTCTGAGGGGTTTTGTCTTTGGCTATTGCGCTCGCTCGAATGGCTTCATCACGTTTAAATTGTTTGCGGCGCACTTCTTTTTCTAACGGTTTACGCCAGCGTTCTAAGCGGTAACCGCACTCTTTAATAATCGCGGCCATGTTGTCAGCATCAAAAGCCGCGAGCACTTCCCATTTAGGCGCGCGTGAGCAACGAGCGATGTTGTAGCGATTACCTCGAATTAACCCTTGATTGGCATTACCACCTTTGGCCGCGTAACCCACCGCCTTGATAAGATAAGAGCCTGCCGCTTTGGGTAACTTGATGCGCTGCAGATTCGCAAAGCCATGCCCCCAAATACTTTCTAGGCGCTGGGCCCACGTATCAAACACGCTTCTTTCCACCGACCAATCAAGCAAGATATGCACATGTGGATTCGGCTCACCATCTTCATTCATCGGGCATTCTGCCACCCAAATATAATGAAACGGTGCGGTGCTCCCCTCGATAATCTCGACTTGTTCACATTCATCAATATTGCGCTGTGAATGGTTATCTCGATTACTGCGAAGCGTGGCGGTAAACCCACGTTGAAAGAGTTTTTTCGCCCCGTCGAGAAAGCGTGAAACCTCCGAACCCAATGTAATCTCACCCGAAAAGATTCGGTCGCGTTGGACTTCATCAAACGTTAAGGTCAAAAAGGTTTTGAACCCACCATGACAGGCCGCGACATACGCACCCGATTCAAAGATTTGGCGAACGGCTCTTGAGGTGAGTTTGTCGGTATAACGCTCGCCATCATTGGCGCTCGGTGCATCACTCGGGCGCGGTTGGTAAATCATTTGCATCTTGACTTGCTCAGACCAAGGGCGGTGCATCAAATACGCGCGGGATTTTCCTTTCTGGTTAGCGTTTTGCGCTTGGTTATACATCGCATCATGGTTTTCAGCGCAAGTGCTTTGCGTCTTGTGACGAGGCTGACACTTGCGAGAACGCGTGATTAAGCGGTCAATCTGTTTGCGGCTTTTCCCTTGTCGGACTTTTGCGCCCTTTGACAAGCCTATGCCTTTCAGGGCTTCGCCCTGCGCTTCGCGCCCAAGTTTTGCGGATTTATTCGTCGCCACAAAATGAAATTGTTCGTACTCTTTGAGTTTTCGCTGCTCAGTTTCTAACCAAGAATTATCAATAGCACTAAAAAAACCGCTATCAATAGCGGCTATATTTTGATTAGTTTTCGTGACGTCTTGAGTGACGCCAGCAATGAAGCCCACATCCTGCGGGCTTAAAGTGTTGGGAATTTCTCGCTCTGGTTGAGCGTCATAGAGGTGATTCATTAGCAAGCACCAGAAAGGTGAGATTCAACGCCCTGTACGGGCGTATCCTCTTGTTGCTTGCGGGTTCTGTTAGCTTCGCGAATCTGATTTCTTAGCGATGGCTTGTACTTTTTTAATTTTTGGCGCAACCCAAAATTTTTACACAGTCTAGAAGCTTGAGTCTCTTCAAACCTTAAATCCCCACTACGATTGAGTATTATTTTATTAATTGCAATGTCAATGCGCGCGGCCTGCGCGGTGTGGCCTAGTTCTATTCCATGTGCAATATTAACAATTCTCAAGTAATGGTTTGTTTTTAATGCGCTTTCAACATCCAGAACCAAAAGTCTGAAATCTCTCGAACTTAAAATTTTCATGCGACACCCCCGCCAAGTCTTGCAGGAATGAAAGGCTTAGCTTTCTTTTTTAAACGCCCCTTAAGTTCGGCACGTAACTTTGCCACCATTGCGAGTGAGTTTTGAGTTAATTTAGGGTCTGGGTTTACACACCCTGCCATGTCTGGGCAAGGTAAGTGAATTGGGTTAGTGATGTGTTCCATGTCATAGCCTCCGCAAGCTGTATCTTTTTTGAACATGGAAACCATAGCGAAAGTTTTTTAAGCACTCAAACCGCCTGAGCTAATGAAATTAGGGGGTTAAACCTCTATAATTTAACAACTGTCGATTTTTCGAGCACTCACGGATGAATTACACAAATGCACTTTTAGACCGAGTCAAAGCCAAGTATGAACTGAGTTCAGACTACAAATTGGCTAAGAAACTGGGTATTGGTACGGGTCGCCTTGCGAACTGGCGTACTGAGGTGTGTTCTATGGATTGGGAAGTTGCGTTTCAAGTGGCTGATTTACTTGAGATGGATGATCAAAAAGTAGTGTACGGTTTACTCGATGATAAATACAAAAACTCCCGCCTAATCAATGCATTACAAGCGGGCGCCCCTGTCTAAAACTCTCTTTTTCTCGTTTACCCTGTTATACATAATACGCAGTTGGCTAGTGCTTTATTTGGGGTGGCTGCCATCAACGCTAATCCCGCGCAAGTCATTGAAATTGCTTTTAATCCTAGCCCGTTGTACTTTTTTGCAATGTGTTCCCACATCTGTTTAATCTCTGGATTTTCGTTGCGGTCAGCGTGACAACCAAGCAATGCAATCTCAGGGTCAATGCCTGAGTTCTCAGCCAAGAAAACTGCTTCTGAATCAGTAAGTTGGCGAACACCTTTTCTAATTTTACTTATCTTCGGTGGATCAAGGTTCAAGTCGTGTGCAACTTGCTTGTCTTGTACGTAGTTTTTCGCCTTTTTGTAGGCATTAATTAATTCTGATGAGTACATTTGGCACCTCCATTTTGTTCATTGTAGCTGCAAAGTTGCCATAAATCGCATCTTGTAATTGCCATTGGTCGCAACTACGATTGCCACATATCGCAACTCAACCTGCTTTGGTTGATTAATTATGGTGGCCTCTATGTTCCAAATTGAATCTATTGAATACGGCTCTGTTTTGAAATCTGAACACGTTAGCTTCTCTAACTACCCAGATTTCACACACGCGTCTGTGTCTCTTCATAATTCACCATTAGAAATCTGCTTCGAGTTCTTAGCTAGCGAACTTGAGTTTGGCCAACGCACTATTGGCGAAGAACTTTTTCATACTGTGTCGTTTACCAGTTCTCAAGCTAGCTGCTCTGACGCTTTCACTTTCACGTTTGATAACGACCAAGAACTCGAACAGTTCTGCGCGTTCTATAGCTTGGCACGTTAATCATGGATTCTATCTACTTCGACAACGAACCCAATCACGGTATCAACGCCTATTTCCCTTGGGGTCATAACTTCTTCAAGACTCCGCGTGATTTCTTCCAGTTCATGGAAGCTCACTACGGCATGGTGTCATTTCAAGTGGTTGAAATAACAGATGAGAACTACCAAGAGCTTTTGGTTAAGGGTGTGTTCCATGCGATCTAAAAAGCCTCATAAGTTCCATGATGAAATTCGTCCTGTTCAAGTGGATCACCTAGCGTTTTCATTTTCGTACGGTTCACTTAGACACTTGGACAGCTCGAATGAACAAGACTTTATCAACATGCAATTTCCTGAGTTTAAGAAACAAACCGTCAAAGGACGCCTTAACTCACCAGAAGCTATAGAGAAATCAATAGAGTTACACCGTAACAAGTGCCGTAAGGTTTTAGCCGATAGGTTTGATGAGTTCATGGCGAAAGTCTTTAACTTCCGTCTGTCACCTATGCGTGGCCGTGGCTTACATGGCTATGAAGATTCAATGGTGATTTACGATTCTACGGGAACGGTTGAATGTGGTTTGGTTGGTGTTGGTGGTAACAACGATACGGTTTACGTACAAATTAATGGTACGGGTTGCGCAAAGTTGTTCGACTTCACCACACACAAAAAGGTGCATTGGTGGTTGTCACTGTTGGGTATCACTCGCCTAGCCCGTTTGGATCTCTGCGTGGACGACTACACCGGAATCTTTGACTGTAAGTATGCTGAGAAATGTTTTTATGAGGGAGCATTTCGCACTGCTTCTCGTGGTCGTGGTCCGACAATGGTTCCTCATAAGCGCGTTTCACAATCCGGTGAATTATCAGAGGAAGCCGTTCTTGTTGGCTCTCGTACCTCTGCAATCTACTGGCGCGTGTACAACAAGAAATTTGAGCAAAACATCGCTGACCCTGAAGTGATTTGGTACCGCAATGAAGTGGAATTGAAGAAGTGTGATTTGGCACTACTCGCCTCGCCTGCTTCGGCCTTTGCTGGTCTGTGTGACTTCTCGGCCAGTATCGACCCTGCTGAACCAATGAAACTTGAGCTCAACAAAAAGAAAGCAGGTCTTGAGTTCTTTGCTCGTATTGCTTGGGTTCGTCGCCAATGTGGCAAAGCGCTATCTGAAGTTGTGGCTATGACTGAGGGTGATTTGGGTGAAGCCTTTGGCATGCTCATTCCTACGCATCATAGACGCGCCAACTTTGAAACCTCGTTAGGCATTCCTGACGAATACACTAAACAGAAAATCGAAATTTTGGAGTCAAGAATATGCCTACAATAACTGGTATCCTGATATTCCTTACAACAAACAAGCACTGAAAATTGATGTGGCTTATGCACGTCAGCTTATCCAATCTCGCGCTTTTGTTGCTAACCGTGAATACGAACTGAGCTTTGGTGCAAACCCAAATGATCCACTCGATATTTTGGTAAACAAACTTGTTCCTACTGATGCTGAAATCCAAAAGCATTTTGAAGCTTCTCTAAAGAAATAAATTCGGAATTGTTATGCCTAAGTGCGCTTTACCAAATGAAAATGGTTTTCTAGCTCTTGTTGATACGTCAGTTGAATCCTGTACAGGGGTCATTGTTATTACTGCTAGTGATTATGAATATTTGATGGGGTTTACTCAGGTTTCTGCAATCGAAGCTACTGCGGTTTTTAGTGGGGCTTTCTCACTAGTTTTCGTCAGCGGTTTCGCTATGTCATACGCCATTAAGATGGCTATTAAGTTAGTTAAAATTTTATAAGGATACAAAATTATGGAAGCTATTTGGGCTGCTGTGGATTTCGCTGATGTTGCAACTAAAGTAGGTGCTGCGGGTGTAGCTATCATCGGAATTACTATGGCTTACAAGGCAATCGGCCTTGCTAAACGTGCTGTTAAGTCTGCTTAACTGATGGGGGGTTCTGAGCGTGTTGATTGCCATACATGACCTGATACTTATGGTATTTGCTCTTTTGGGTGGCTTGTCTGGTTTTCTAGCCGCTCAGAATTTTCAAGGTTAATTATAAAGGGGCTTCGGCCTCTTTTTTTACAGGTTTTTTTTATGAAGAGAATGATTCTAGCGTCATTGATTGGTCTTTCAGCTTCTGGGGCCTACGCTTCGGATTTGAACTATGGCGGGCCGTATTCGCAAATGAAAGTTAAGCTATGTTCAGATACCCCACCTTCACGTTCCATTTTGCCTGACGGTAGCCTAATTTGTGACGATAACCCGCCCACTAACGATACATATTGCACTGGTGGTTTTGTCTATGCAGATACAGACATTTTTAATTGTGGCTCTGAGGTTGAGCAGGACGGGGATTTAAATAATAACGGCATACCTGACAATGATGAAGATTGGGACGGTGACGGGCTTGTGAATGGTGTTGACCCTAACCCCACTCTTAACGACAACGCGGAGCTTGATGAGGACAATAACGGAATACCCGACAAACTTGATCCTTTCTTTGATTTGTACAAAGCAAGCCGACCCGAGTTTATAAAATGCGATGCTCAGGACCGTGATTGCCAGAGCTCGAATACAGCTATCTACAGTCTTGCTAATGCCAATCGAGATTTAACGCGAATTATTAATCATATGGCTGAGGGTAATACTAGTAAGCAGTTCACAAGGACGCTTGAGAACCTACGCCAGACAATGACCTTTCAAGAAGTCGAGACTCGAAAAGAGCTAAAAGATTTGGAGCGCGCTATTAATAATATTGATGGTGGTGTCGATAACTCGGATTTAATCAAAAAGGAATTTAACGATGTCGACGCCCAATTCGCTAGCATTACCGCGGGCCTTAACTCAACTCAAATAAATGTTAATAGCGTTCTTGGTCAGGTTAATAACGTCAATTCACACTTAGACGCAACCCAATCCGAAATTATCGCTGCAATTAACAATAGCGGTGGTGGTTCTGGCGGCCTTACGACTACTCAAAAGAAACAACTTAAAAACGCAGCTAAGGCTAATACAAATCAAAAGCTATTAAAACAAGTGCAACAGGTCGTTAATGATTATGGCAATGCTTTTGATGTGATGGTTAATAACCAATCTGAAATCAAAAACGGTGTTGAAGTGGGCAACATAATTGCTGCATCAATTTCTGATGATGTTAATGAAAATACTGATGCAAAATTTAATCAATTAAGTGATCAAATTGCTGCCATTTCTGGTGGTGAATCAACAGTCGACTTGTCCAGTGTTGAAGATGGTATTAGTAACTTGTCAGCAAAAATCGATGGTTTGGGTGATGGTGACGGTACAGATTTAAGTGCTTTAACTGGTGCAATTAATGGTGTTGCTGATGGTGTATCCGATATTGGAGATTTATTGAAAAGTGTGGACGCTTCCAAAGCAGGGATAGACGGTACTTGTATTCAAGGTGGCACTTGTCAGGGCTTTTATGAGTCGGCTTATGAGGGCGATTTAAGCACTGTTGTGGGTGGTCAGTTAGATTCGATGAAAACTAGCATTGTTGATCCTTTTGTATCGAGTTTTGGCAATATCGATTTAAGTGGTGCACAACGTCCAAAGTTTGGTTTACCTGTGCCTTTTTACGGTTATATGTCATTTGATAATTACATTGATATGGACTGGATATTTGGATTTTTACGTTTCATTTTTCTAGCGTCTACGGCTTTCTATTGTCGTCAGATTATTTTCGGGGGTTAATGTATGGACTGGATAGTAACGTTATTTAATAAGCTCATTGAGTTCATGTACCAGTTGCTTTTGAGTCTTATTACCATGTTGAAAGATATGGTTTATTGGGTTGTTGAGCAATTTATGGAGGTCGTTAATTCTGCTTTATCTTCTGCTGTAGCTCTGTTTCAGCCTGTCGATGTCGGTCAATATTTACAATCTATTCCACCTAATGTCGCTTGGGTCATGGGCGCCGTTGGCCTACCTCAGTGTTTGAGCCTGATTATATCGGCCATTGCTTTGCGCATGATTTTACAATTGATTCCATTCACGAGGTTAGGTTCGTAATGATCTACTGTATCGCAGGACGACCACGTAGCGGTAAAAGCTATGAGAGTGTCGCTTTCCATATTATTCCCGCTATCAAGGCTGGTCGAAAAGTCGTTACCAATGTGACTTTAAATGTGCCCTATTTTCAGAAAGTCTTTGGTAATGACGTATTGGATTTGATTGAAGTTGTGGACGGTCAGTTAAACCAATACGGCTCTATGGATAGACCGTTTTCAAAGCTTGAGGACTACATAAACGATTGGAGGGATGCCGATAACAAAGGTCCCCTATTTGTGATTGATGAAGCTCATATGGTTCTGCCAAATAAGCAGCTAGATAGCAAAATACTTGAGTTCTATTCTCTTCATGGTCACTACGGCATAGATATCATCTTGTTAACTCAGAATCTAAGGAAGATTCACAAAGACGTTCGCGATATGGTTGAAATGACTTACTACTGTGCCAAGAATACCGCTTTCGGTAGTAAGAATACTTACACCAAGAAAGTGAGGATTGGTGCAACAACTGAAGTCGTCAATGAAGAACAGCGCAAATATAAGAAAGCGTTTTTTCCTTTCTATCAGTCTCATACGCAAAGCAGTGGCAGCGTGGCCGAAGCCATGAGTAATGACATTAAGCCAATCTGGCATCGATGGCCGTTTTGGATGGGTGGATTTTTACTTGTGGCGGGTGTCATTTTTAATATTTACGCGTGGTCTGGCAGTGATAAGGAATTAGAACCGGTTCTAAAGCCTGAACAAAACAATGTTGTTGAGCCTACCCAGGTTTCAGTTCCCAACGGTGTCCCAGGTCAAACCGTTAAGCCTGTAAAAAAGTCTTCTGGTTTCGGTCCCCTTGATGAATTTGATTTGTTTGTCACTGGTTATGCTCGTCAGACAGCTTGGCAAGATGTCACTCAAAACCTTGTCGATTTTCAGAACTCTTTTGTTCGTATCTATATCGAGGTTCGTCAGAATGACAGTAAGCTATTCACTTTTAGTCAGTCGGAGCTGATAGAAATGGGATATGGTTTTAAGGTTTTAGCTGATTGTGTTTATCGAGTGACTTGGGGTGATTCAGTTAAGATTTTGACGTGTGTTGAGTCCAAAGACGATAATCCTGCAAATGACCCTTTCGATTTCAGTAAGGCCGTCAAAATCTAATGACTTCTCAGTCATATTATTGATATTTCTCACACAATCTCCTGACTGATAAGATATTTTAATTCTTTTATCTTATGAGCCCTATGACATGGAGCATTTGCTTAACTTAATTTTTCCTATCTTAATGCTATTTTTTGCATTTGTGCTTTTATGGAGATTGGTAGGAATACTCACGCGCAATATATATTCCCCTAAGACAAGTATTGATACATCGACCTCTCATTATGAGTATCAACCTATCAGGAAGCTTGCCACATCGAATGAGCTAACCTTTTATCAAGCATTAATTGTCGTAACGAAGGGTAAACATACCGTGTTTACTAAGGTGCGAATTGCGGACTTGATGACACCAAAAAAAGGAGCTCATGACAAAAAGACATGGTGGCGAGCGTTTAACGCAATAGCCAAGAAACATGTAGATTTTGTACTTTGCGACCCATTGACGCTTGAAGTTAAATGCTTAATTGAGTTAGACGACTCAACTCACAATCGACCGGACAGGATAGCAAGAGATAAGTTAGTTGATATGGCCGCAGCTTCCGCAGGGATTGAACTGAAGCACTTCAAAGTTAAAAACAAGTATGACTATTTCGAATTAGAAAAAGAGCTCTATGGGGTGAGCGATGCGCCACAGCCTGAAAGTATTTATACTCAATAGATATCGATGAACAAGCCCCGCAGGGATAAGGGCACTCGATGTGGTTTTTGGGCATACAGTCCCAAATGCCCGATAAGCAGCGAAGCGTAGCTATCTTGTTGAAACCACATAACCGCCCTACCTCATTGCCAAGATCACCCTACCAGAGCCTCACAGTACCAGTGGGGCTTTTTGCCACTGCAACCCATAGAACTTTCAGCGTTGATGCTTTCGGTACTTTGGTTCGCAGCTCGTTGGGAGGGACCCGTTTCGTCGGGAGGGTCCCAACGAGTTGCGGGCCAACAACCCCCGTGTTGTATCACGGGGGTAAATTCGACCTATCTATCAGCACCTACACAACCCTGCTCTAGTTGCAAGCTTGCGCGCTAGCTTCATACTTTGATCTACAACAGAGTACTTCTAAATTTTTCATTCAATGTTTCTATTTCTATCGATAAGTAATTGTTAACAAATAAAAAAAACTAGTAGAATCGAGCCAATAGAGAACGAGACAGAAGCTTCTGTCTTTTAGCTGAATAGTACGTAAAAGGAAGTATCATGATTTTTTTATCTCATAATTACAACGACAAACCAGTAGTAGAGCAAATAGCAATTAGATTAATGGACCTATTTGGTCAAGATAAAGTATTTTATGATTCATGGTCTATTCAACCCGGAGACGGAATAATTGACCGCATGAATCAAGGGCTTGGTGATTGTGAATTATTCTTGTTTTTTGTGTCTAAGAACAGCTTGCAAAGCAAAATGGTTGAATTGGAATGGCAGAATGCTGTGATCAAATCTTCTCAGGGAAAAACAAAAATAATTCCTGTGAAACTAGACGATTGTATGATGCCACCAATACTCATGCAGTCACTATATATAGATTTATATGGTCAAGGTTTAGAAGTCGCACTACGTCAATTGGTAGATGTTACAAGTGGCCGCAATACTTTTCAAAAAGGCCCTCAAGAATTTTCAAACATGAGAGCGTACACTTATCAAAAAGATGGAAAAACCTACGTTGAGTGTCACGCCGAATTTTATTTGGAGCCAATATCAAGTTTCCTGATTCTCACTCACAACTCTGAAAGTGAAGTTCAATTTAATTGCTTAAGTAGTTCAATGACATATGGTGGCTTCAATCCAAAAGTGAAGCTAAATGATGGTAGAGAGTACAACGCACAATCTATTAGAATTGAAAGAAATACAGCCCCGGGATTCCCGTTTGTAATGGAGTTATCTCCTCAGAACGGAGCCGAAGTTAAACTAGCTGGTGTTATGCACGAGAAAAAACAAGGAGAGTTTCGATTGTTACCTTTAGTTTATGGGCAAAAAGCCATTTAAATAAACAACGCAATTAAGACTAACTTTAAATAAAGTTAAATGTTTAAGGTTATGCGTTTATAAAAAAGCCGAACCCACTCGATATAGGTTCGGCTTCTTTCTCCTTGATATGACCAAAAAGGAGGACTGGTTCATCCCACAAGGAACATCTCGTGCCCAGTCGTAGTGACTTTAACACCTAATTATCGCACCACGCAGTTGATCACTATAAACCTTTGCGATGCGCCTGAAAAAGCCATACTTTTCTAACCCTATTTCTTGATATTGGCTATCGCCCTAGCAAGTCCAAGTAAATGAGTCGAAGTTTTAATCTCTAGCTCAGACTGAATCCCCAAAAGCGCAATCCCTGCTAATATTTGTTGCGGCCTCACTACTTGGCCAGTTGGCAACTCCATACTGTCGTATAACATTTTGAACTGTTCCCAATCATCACTTACGCTCAGTTCCCGACCTTTTGCCATACGCATAAGCCTTTTACACTCAGGAGGTATCGGTTTCCCTTCATCCCAACCCGTGACAGTCCTCACAGTTTTAAAACACAGTTCAGCAACCTCTTCCTTGGTCATTTGGCACTCTAACTCTCGAAAAATGTAATTCTTACTCATTTCGCGATACTTCAATGATAAAACCTCTAAATACAAGAGGTTGCACTGATTTTATAAGATATGCACCATTAAACATAATCAGACATAATACGCACTTGGGCTAGTTTGCTTTTGAGGGGCTTTCTGGGCTCATACAGAGATTCTGAACGTTGTTACTGACAAGGTTTTACGTGCATGCTCCATTGCT